>CAZQGT010000058.1:0-9657 GCA_964593005.1 uncultured Planctomycetales bacterium | reverse complement strand
TTATACGCTAAGGTTGTTTTAGGCCTGCCTGTTGAAGGCCCATTTGATTATCTTGTCCCGCCGGATTTGGAAAATAAGGTTTCTGTTGGTTCAAGGGCCTGGGTAAATTTCCGCAATAAAAAAGAAGTTGCCTACATAACCGGTTTAAGCAATAAAACAAAAATTAAGAAAATAAAAGAATTATTGGGCATTATTGATGAGGCAGCTGTTTTGGATGAGCAGATGCTTTTATTGACCAAGAGATTAGCGGAGTATTATTGCTGTTCCTGGGGTGAGGCGATAGAGGCCGCGCTTCCGGATGATTTAAGGAAAGGAAAAGCTTTAAATAGGGACAGCGACCTTTTTGGGGACAGCGCCCCAAATTCGGGCGCTGTCCCCCAGAAAAAAGGTCGCTGTCCCTATTTAGCTGTGCAGGGGCAGGAGAGGATGCCGGTTTACCTGAGGGAGGTTAAAGAGGCTTGGGCGGCTAATCGTTCGGTAATAATTTTATTCAGCGATATCCCTGAGGCAGAGAGGGCCAGGAAGCTGATTGAGAAGGATTTAGGAACGGATGTTTTTCTAGTATTTCGTAAGCAGCCGAAGGAATTAGAAATTTGGAAGAGCATAAGGCAGGCGCAAAAATGCATTGCGGTAGGTACGCGTTCAAGTATCTTTTCTGCGGTAAATAATTTAGGTTTAATCATAATTGACCAGGAGCAGGAACAGGTTTATAAGCAGGAACAGGTGCCGCATTATCATGCCAGGCAGGTCGCGTTAATGCGCGGGGAGATTTGCGGGGCAAAGGTTGTTTTGGGCAGCCGGGCAGCTTCTTTGGAAAGTTTTTATCTTGAGCAAGAGGGAAAGCTTAAGTTTGAGGTTATCCCCCCTAAGGCAGCATATCCGGTTGTCCAGGTTATTGACAGCCGCAGGCTTGCCTACGCGGAGAGAAAGAGCAAGGCAATATTTTCAAAGTTTTTGGCGGATGCGATTTATACCAATTTACTGGAGAAAGGCAAGGCCCTTGTGTTTATTGAGCGAAAGGGTTTTGCGACCAGCGCTGCCTGCCATAATTGCGGCGCGGCTTTAAAATGCCCGCGTTGCAATATTAACCTGGTATTTCACTTTGATGAGGATAAGTTGAAATGCCACCATTGTAATTTTACGATGGATGTGCCTAAGATATGCCCGAGTTGCAGCAGCGGATATATAAAATATTCAGGATTAGGGACCGAGAAAGTGGAGAGTGAATTAGCCAGGATTTTCCCGCAGGCGCGGATTAAGATAATTGATGAGCATGGGCCTGACTTAAGCTCTGCGGATATTTTTGTTTCCACCAGCTCGGTTATAAAACATCAGGGGTTAAGTTTTGATTTAATCGGGGTAATCGCGATAGATAATTCGCTTAACCGTGTGGATTTCCGGGCGGCAGAGAAAACATTCGCTTTACTTATGGCCTTGGCGAGCCTTGCTTCCAAGAAGATGATCATCCAAAGCGCTAATGCTAATCATCATTGTTTCCAGGCGGTTGTTAAGAATGACGTCCAGATTTTCTTGAGAGAAGAATTGAAACAGCGCAAACAGTTAAATTTTGCTCCATATAAGCATATGATTTTACTTAAATTAAGAGGGGCGAATTTGGACAAGGTTAAAAAGGCGGGCCAGGATTTATTTGAGAAGTTAAACCAGATTAAAACCTCAAGCATAAAGATGCTTTCTTTTAATCCGGGCCAGCCTGCCAAGTTGCGCGGGAATTTTTATTACCAGATATTAGCACGGGCATCCAATGTAGAGAAGGCGGTTAAATTTTTGAAATTACATTTAAAAGAAGGGAATTTTTCGGGTATAATAGTTACGGTTGATGTGGATCCTGTTTAAAAAAGATAATGGTCGCTGTCCCTATTTATGAAGATAATTTTCTTTGGTAGTGCACATTTCGCGGTTCCGGCACTTGAGGCTTTGATTAAAAGCGGACATGAATTAGTCTGTGTGGTTACCCAGCCGGATAAGAAAAGAGGCAGGCATTTGCATGTATCCGGCACAGATGTCAAAAGCATTGCTGTTTCGGCGAAGCTTAAAACTTTCCAGCCGGATAATATCAAATCCAGGGAGAGCGTGGAGTTCTTAAAGAAACTGGATGCCGACCTTTTTGTCATCGTCGCTTACGGACAGATTTTTTCCCAGGAAGTTTTAGACATTCCTAAAATTATGCCGATTAATATTCACGCCTCGCTCCTGCCGCGTTACCGGGGGGCTGCCCCGATTAATTGGGCGATAATTAACGCGGATAAGAAGGCGGGGGTAAGTATTATGTATGTGAGCCTGAAAATGGACTCCGGGCCGGTTATTCTTCAGAAGGAGATAAAGATTGAAGAAGCTGATACGGCGGTAACTCTTGAAGAAAAACTGCGCATTCTTGGGGCAGAGCTGCTAATGGAAGCGCTTGAAATAATTGATAATAGAAACTACAGCCTGATAGAGCAGGATGAAGATAAGGTAATCCTTGCCCCGAAGCTGAAGAAAGAGGATGGTTTAATTGATTGGGATGAGCCTGCTACGGCTATCCATAATCAGGTAAGAGGAGTTTTGCCCTGGCCGGGCGCATTTACCTGTTTTGGCGGCAAGATGCTTAAGATATTTCAGACGGATGTTTTGACTTTTTTTCCAAATCATAAACCTGTTCCCGGAGAGGTAGTCAGGGCGGATAAGCAGGGGATTGTAGTAGCCTGCGGCAGAGGGTTCCTGAATATTAAAGAGCTGCAATTAGAGGCGGGTAAGCGGATGCCAGCGCAGAATTTTATTATAGGGCATAAGCTTAAGAAGGGGGATATTTTTGTCTCAAGCAAAAGGTAAAATGGCTTCTTTTTATCTCATAGCCATGGTTACTTGTTTTGTAACGGGCAGCCTTATAGGCGCCGGTATCCTCGGGCTTCCCATTAAAACGGGATTGGCCGGTTTATTACCCGCTTTGGCGGGGGTTTTCGCAGTAAGCTGCGCGATGTTATTTACCGCTTTCGTATTGGCAAGCGAATCCGTGAATACGCACCAGGAAGTATTTCATTATCCGAGTATGTATCAGAAGTATTTCGGGAGCATCGGAAAATGGGGGGCTGTTATAGCCAATCTGATTATTCTTTATGGTTCGCTTTTGGTATATATTACCGGAGCTACGGCAATAATTATTAAATTTTCAACTTTTCATATCTCAAGAGAGTTAATTATATTATTGTTTTTTTTGCCTGTAACGGCAATTACTATAGCTAACCCTAAATCCCTATTGAGGTATAATGCTTTATTTGTTGTGGTGTTGTTAATTTCTTTTGTTTTTATTGTGGCGATGGGGGAAAGGTATGTGGACCCCCGGCGTTTCTCTCATATGGATTGGGCAATGCTACCGGTAGCACTGCCGATTATCGTGATGGCGGCAAATTTCCATAGCATTATCCCTACTGTATGCAAGCAGCTGGATTGGGATTTTAAGAAGATAGCCATAGTTATATTCATTGGAACCGCTATCGGGTTTATTATGAATTCACTATGGATTCAAGTCGGGGTGGGGGTTATGCCGTTATCAGGAGATAATGGCATCATTCAAACTTTAGATAATAACTTGCCCGCAACCGTCCCACTGGAACAGATAATCAAGGCGCCTTTTTTTATCCCTATTTCGCTTATTTTCGCCCTATTGGCAATCATTACTTCATATATATCATTCGGTAATACTACTATAGATTTTATAGATGACATTTTGATAAACCACTTCAAGGTGAAGAATAGGGCATTGACTATAGGTATTGTTTTTGTCCCGCCGCTGGCTATCGCGCTTGCCTATCCGGAGATATTTCTTAACGCATTAGATTTTGTGGGAGGCATAGGCGTGGTGATACTTTTCGGTATTTTTCCCTGTATAATTGCCCTGAAGCGCAAGGGGCCTTTATTTAAACGTTTGATATTCGCCGTGCCGGTGCTTATTCTATTCGTTAGTATTCTATTCTTTAAGGCGCAACAAGAATTAGGTATGTCCCGGTTTAAGCCTACGGTAGAATATTGGACGAATTTCAGGTTTCTTTCCCACAGGTAAGGTTTAATAGGGAGGGTTAAAAAAAGATATGAATGACTATCTATTTTCAGTAATCCTAGTGTGTTCCAGCCTGTTTATCGGCTGGATTTTGTATTTTTTAATATCGTTGCTGCTTAGGCGCCGGAACGCTTTTTTATTTAATGAACTTAAAATTGATTTAAGGTTACTTAAGGCGCCCTTGCGTTTTTTAATGCCTTCTTTATGTTTCTTTGCAATTATTCCGCTGTTGAAGGCCCCGGAAAGGGTGCGTATGTACACCGGTAATTTTATGCATATTTTGTTTATTGCTCTATTCGGATGGTCTGCCGTAAAGATTGTTTATATTGTGCGCGATGCGTTTTTGAACCGATATGATATTAATGCTAAAGATAATGTGCGCGCCCGCAGCATGCATACGCAGATACGCGTAATTACTAGTATAATAATCGTAGTTATAGCCTTGCTGACGATTTCTTTTATACTGATGAACTTTGCGGAGGTTAGGCATATAGGTGTAAGCCTGTTGGCTTCGGCGGGGGTTGTTGGGATAATCATAGGTTTTGCGGCGCAAAAAACACTGGGGAACTTTATAGCCGGCATCCAGATAGCCATTGCTCAGCCGATCCGCCTGGATGACGTGGTTATTATTGAAGATGAGTGGGGCTGGATAGAGGAGATTACGCTTACCTTTGTGGTAGTGCGTATTTGGGATTTAAGACGAATGGTGGTTCCGATTTCGTATTTTCTGGAAAAGCCCTTTCAGAATTGGACACGTATTTCTGCGAATCTAATGGGTACTGTTTTTATTTACTCCGACTATACTATACCTGTTAGCGAAATCCGTAATGAACTAACAAGGATCCTGGAGAATAATTCTAAATGGGATAAGAAGGTTAATGTCCTGCAGGTTACTAATGCTACCGATAGATCGGTAGAACTGCGGGCGTTAATGAGCGCGGTGGATTCATCAACTTTGTGGGATTTGCGCTGCGAGGTAAGAGAAAAACTTTTAGAGTTTTTGCAACGGCGCTTCCCGGAGTGCTTGCCGCGTATGCGTATTGAAGCAAACAAGAATGCCGTATGATGAGAGTGTTAAAAATTTTATCCAATTATTTAAATAGGGACAGCGACCATTATTGTTTGGATAATGGTCGCTGTCCCTATTATCATTATGGGGTATAAGTTTAAGACGGGTAAGGTGTTAGGATAAAGGTCGCTGTCCCTATTTAATTGTTGCAAGTTACAGAAGTTTTGTTATAATAACTTTCTATGCCAGAATTAAGAAAAGATCCGATTATAGGTAGGTGGGTAATTATTGCCACTGAACGCGCCAGCAGGCCTGATCAGTTTGGAAATCACAGGGAGCAGGATGACCCTAGTGCCTGTCCATTCTGCGATGGCAAGGAGTCGCAGACTCCCCCTGAGATCTATGCCGTTCGCCCGCGAAGCCCCGCGCGCAACAGCCGGGGGTGGGATTTGCGCGTTGTGCCGAGTATCGCTCCTTTTTTAAGGGTTGAAGGGGACCTGGACCGCCGGGGAAACGGCATATATGATGTAATGAATGGTTTAGGCGCGCATGAAGTCGTGATTGAGACTAATCAGCATATCGCTAATATGGCGGATTTGAGCGAAGAGCAGATTACCAATGTGCTTAATTGTTATTCTGATAGAATAATTGATTTGGAGAGGGATAGCCGGCTTAAATATGTTTTGGTATTCAAGAATTACGGCAAGGGCTCAGGTGGAGGAGCAATCAGGCATTCCCGTTCGCAGTTAATCGCCACTCCGGTAAATCCTAAGCGCGTAAAAGAAGAGCTTGCCGGTGCCCGCCAATATTACGAATATCATGAGCGTTGCGTGTTCTGTGATTTAATTAAACAGGAGCTGGCGCAGAAAGAGCGGGTAATTGCCGAGTTTGATGGTTTTGTGGCGGTGGCTCCGTTTGCCGCGCGTTTTCCTTTTGAGACCTGGATACTGCCGAAGAAACATTGTTGTGATTATACCTGTATGGACGCGGAGTCCAGAAGGCACCTGGCCCACGTGCTTAAGGCTGTACTTTTGAAATTAAAAATCGGGTTGAACGACCCGGATTATAATTATGTGATTCATACCGCGCCGTTCCGCAGGCAGAAAACAGGTTATTGGAAGACGATTGACCAGGATTATCACTGGCATATTGAGATTATGCCGCGTTTGACTAAAGTCGCGGGGTTTGAATGGGGGACGGGTTTTTATATTTGCCCGCTTCCTCCCGAAGAGACGGCGAAATTTTTAAGAGAGGTAGTTGTTTAAGATGGCAGAATTAAGAAGAGACCCGGTTGTAGGCAGGTGGGTAATTGTGGATACTGACCATCCGAACAAGCCGCAGGATTTTGAATACGAACAGTATATCCCTAAGGGCGGGTTGTGCCCGTTTTGTTACGGCAATGAGTTTATGACGCCTCCGGAGATAAGCTGTTTTCGCGATCCGTCTACCGGGGCAAATACTCCGGGCTGGCAGGTGCGTGTGGTGGCAAATAAATTTCCCGCTTTACAGATTGAAGGCGAGCTTGACCGCAGGGGCCTGGGTATTTATGATATGTCCAACGGGATAGGCGCGCATGAAGTTTTGATTGAGAGCCCGTATCATAATAAGGATATCCCTGAACTTCTGCCCTATGAAATTGAAAGCTATCTGAAAATGTGCTGTGTGCGGGCGGCTGATTTAAAAAGAGACAGCCGGTTTAAATATATTATGGTATTTCGTAATTATGGCTCTGCCGCCGGGGCATCACTGGAACATCCGCATACGCAGCTGGTAGCTCTTCCGATGGTGCCAAAGAACGCGCTTGAGGAGATTCACGGGGCCCGGGATTATTATAATTACCGCGAACGCTGCATATATTGCGATATAATCCGCCAGGAAATACAGGATAAGTCAAGGTTAATCCTGGAGAATAAATATTTTATTTCGTTTTGCCCGTTTGTTTCGCGGTTTCCTTTTGAGATTATGATTATGCCTAAGCAGCACAGCGGTTATTTCTGCCATATGTCAGGCGATGAGGTTGTTGCTTTGGCCCAGATATTAAAAGATACATTAGGAAAACTGAAAAAAGTATTTGAAAATTTGTCATATAATTATATAATTCATTCTGCGCCCATTAACGGTGAGGCAGATGTTGAGTATTACCATTGGCATCTTGAAATTATGCCTAAGCTGACGCAAGTTGCAGGTTTTGAGTGGGGAACCGGTTTTTACCTCGATCAAACCTCTCCTGAATTAGCCGCGCAATATTTAAAAGATAAGTAAGGGGATGATTTATCCCGTTCGTAAACGCTTTAAAATTTTCTTATACCCTTCGGAAAATTAAAAATTTTTAAAGCACTCACGGGATTTCGCTAAACAAAAACAAAAGGAGCTCAAGATGGCAGTTAAAGTCGGTATCAACGGGTTTGGCAGGATCGGCCGCTTAGTGGCCAGGGCAATAATGGAAAAGAATAGCAAGGATATAGAGTTGGTGGCGATTAATGATTTGACTGACGCCAAAAGCAACGCATATCTTTTTAAATATGATTCAGTGCACGGGCGTTTTAACGGGGATGTTAAAGCAACCGCGGACGATGTAATCTCGGTTAATGGAAAGCCCATAAAGGTGTTAAGTAAAAGAGATCCGGCTGAGCTTCCCTGGAAGGATTTAGGGGTTGAGATTGTCGTAGAGTCAACCGGACTGTTTACAATTAAAAAAGACGGTGTAAATAAAAAAGGCAAAGAGGTAAAAGGCGCGGAGAATCATATAACTCGCGGCGGCGCGAAAAAAGTTATAATTTCCGCTCCTGCCGAAGGTGAAGATATTACCATAGTCCTTGGTGTTAATGAGGCCAAGTATGACCCAAAAAATCATCACGTAATTTCTAATGCCTCATGTACCACTAACTGCCTTGCTCCGGTGGCCAAGGTAATTAACGATAATTGGGGTATTGTTAAAGGTTTAATGACGACAATCCACTCTTATACTAATGACCAGAAGGTACAGGATATGGCGCATTCTGATTTGCGCCGCGCCCGCGCAGCGGCAGTTTCCATGATACCTACATCAACCGGTGCCGCAAAAGCGATATCATTAGTTATCCCGGAGTTAAAGGGTAAGCTGGATGGCTTTGCAATCCGCGTGCCTACGCCGAATGTTTCGGTTGTTGATTTAACCGTGGCATTGGCTAAAAAAGCTACCGTAGAAGAGTTGAATGCCGCCCTTAAGGCAGCCTCTGAAGGCGCGATGAAGGGAATCCTCGGGTATACTGAGGATCCGGTAGTTTCAATTGATTTTAACCATTGCGCTTTAAGTTCTATAGTGGATGCCAAGATTACCAAGATTATCCAGGATGATTTTGTTAAAGTGCTGGCCTGGTATGATAATGAGTGGGGTTATTCAAATCGCGTGGTTGATTTGTGCGAGTATATTGTTAAGAAAGGATTATAAGGAGTAGGGGGAGCTTATAGATGGCAAAGCTGACTTTGAAGGATGTTGATTTAAAAGATAAAACGGTGCTGGTGCGCGCGGATTTCAATGTACCGCAGGATGCCAGCCTTAATATTACCGATGATACGCGTATAAAGGCAACCGTACCTACCCTTAAATATATTTTAGAACATGGCGCTAAGAAATTAGTGTTGATGAGCCACTTGGGCAGGCCGGATGGAAAACCGGTTGCTAAATACAGCCTTAAACCGGTAGCCTCACGTTTAAAAGAATTATTAGGCGAGGATGTGCTCTTTCTTAGCGATTGTATAGGAGATAGTATCAAGCCGGATATTGATAAATCAAAGGAGAGGGTGGTTTTGCTTGAAAATCTACGCTATCACGCTGAAGAAGAAGGTAATGACGCGGGTTTCGCTAAAGAGCTTGCTTCTTTAGCGGATGTATTTGTTAATGACGCTTTTGGCACAGCTCACCGCGCGCACGCCTCAACTGAAGGCGTAACTCATTTTTTAAAATCATGCGCGGGGTTACTTTTGGAAAAAGAGATCAAATATCTTGGTGACGCGGTTAAAGACCCGCAGAAGCCATTTGTAGTTATCCTGGGGGGCGCTAAAGTTTCGGATAAGATCGGTGTAATTGAGAATCTTCTGCCTAAATGCGACGCGATTATCGTCGGCGGCGGGATGGCCTATACTTTTTTAAAGGCGCAAGGTAAGCAGATTGGCAATTCGAAGTTAGAAAAAGAGAAGTTGGACTTGGCAAAATCAATTTTAGATCAAGCTAAGCAGTTGAAAAAAGAAATATTACTGCCTGTTGATAATGTAATTGTTGATACTATTGATGCTAACGCCAAGACTGAAATTGTAGGCGAAAATATACCTGACGGTAAAATCGCCGTGGATATCGGCCCGAAGACGATTGCGTTATTTGAAGAAAAGTTAAAGACAGCTAAGACAATTGTTTGGAACGGCCCGATGGGCATATTTGAAATGGATGCTTTCAGTAAGGGCACAAAGGCGCTGGCTGAATTTATCGGCGGCCTAAAATGCATTTCAATTATCGGCGGAGGGGATACTGCCGCTGCAGTTGCTAAATTTAAGTTAGAGGACAAGATGTCGCATATTTCAACCGGAGGAGGGGCAAGCCTGGAGTTTTTAGAGGGGA
>CAZQGT010000057.1:0-9718 GCA_964593005.1 uncultured Planctomycetales bacterium | reverse complement strand
CCTCCAACCTGACGCATCATCTGCTCAATCAAATACACCCCCCTGCCTCTACGCTGCCTGGCCTCCAAGGATTGTTCGGGAGTATTAAGCGCTTGACGGTCAAATACTCCCTTATTATTAGCTGATAACCAGAACATCCCGGGCATCATTCCATAAACTATGCGGGCTATGTTATCCTGGCTTTTTTCGACGGCATTAACCACGGCCTCATCTGCGGCAAGGGTAATCCCTTCAGTAACTTTTTCGGCAAAATCATTCACCTTCAAAGACTCTCTTAATCTCTGGATAAATTCATGGACTTTAAGAAAATGTTCCCTGGAATCGGCGTATCTTATGATAACCTGACTGACAAAATGCGCTTCAGGCAGATTTGTAGCAAGAGTAAAATCCGCCTGTTCTTCTTCATTCAACACACCTTCTTCCTCCGGTGAAAGTTGAGAAAGCAGCGGGTAATTATACTTTTTTATTTGTCCATGTGTTATATATGCAGATATGGCCGAGAATACGGGGTTAGGTTTTCTTAAATACGAATTGCTGTAGGGAGGGATAAAAGCAGCCTGGTAAAATATTGCCCAGCATAATTCCGGAGACCCTCTTACAGAATTTGATAAGCGCAGGAATTCCAGGAAGGTATAATTAAAGGCGTCTTCACGCGTTCTAATAGCATGGGAACCTTCAAGCCTAGACCGCACATAAAGATTGCGATAGTAATGCATAAATTTGGCTAATAACTTTGCGTAAATTATCTTGTCCCGCATAAGTTCAAATACTCTCTTGTATAAAACAATATCATCTTTTGTGGCAAAAGGAAGCTCGAGGTCATTCTTAATTCTTTCAAACACCGCAAAAAGAGAATTAAATTCCGGCTCCTGAAGGTATATGTGCGCGCGGTGGAGCTCGTTCAATAAATCCTCCTGTAATATCTTGGCCGCAAGCCTATGAGAATAGTTAAGACTCTTTAGGATGCGGGCAGTTTTCTCCATAAGATAATCATTACGTTGCCTGATATGTTTATCAAAAAGCCTGGAGCGTGCTTCGTTTAACTTCCCGATTATCTGCTCCGTCTCTTCTATCCTTAGCGAAAAGAATTGACGGGTAAAATTTAGCAGGCCGTTAAATTGCTTCATTCTTTCTGTGCCCTGAAGTTCAATGGCTGCCCTTAATATTACCCTTGCCAGGCGCTTTTCCTCTACCCGTATATTCTTTAGGCCTATAATTATCTTCTCGATATCCTGGACTGCCAGTACCCTCTCTCCTTCAGGCAAAGAAGTTAAACTATCTAAAGTAGCCAGACAATCCTGAAGCCAGGACCTTTCCTCTATTTCAGAATCCAGTTGATGATCTAGAGCACGGCAGGCCTCCCAAAAAGTTGCATATCTGACCGGCGCATAATGCAGAACCGCCGGAAGTTTAGGGTTGACTCTTTCGTAACGCTGTTGGCGCACCCAAACAAACCCATCCTTCATATAAAGCCGCTCTAGGCCGCTCTCATAATGCATACGTTCTCCTAACAACACAGACTTCTCTTTTTCTATAGCGACTATTGCCGATACAAATAAGGTATTTGCCGTAAACAAAGCAAGACTGAACCCCGGCTTCTTATTCTTACGGTAGCTGGTTAGCGCATCTTCAAGATAAGGAATTGCCTTATTTATCTGCGTGCTAATTTTAATAAAAACCTCCCCTGAGGCTCCCGATTGTTCCGCTAAACCCGTTTGGCTTTGTCCGGAGATATCAGCGACAGAAAGCTTGTTTACGTTTCGTTTTAACTGCCTAATGATAACGCCCAACTTAACAGCGAGCTTACGCGTATCTTGACCCTGGCGCGATAATTCTGTAAGTCTTAAACCTAGCGTATAGATATTGAGGTTCCAGCCCATCAGAACCTGATGCCAATAATTAAGCGCTGCATAATGCTCAAGCTTATGGTGGATTTTTCCTGTGCGCTTTCGACTCCAGTCCGGATTATTAAGAGGAGAAGATGTGCCTTTTAATATGGAATCCGGAATAAAGACCATTTCAGGAGAAGAAGAATCAAATAAATCGAGCTGTCTTGGTAAATCTCTACGAATTAGAGCTGCAGGATGTACGCGGGGATTTTCTTTTTGCAGGAGTTCCTCAAGGGTTACCTTTCTTGCCTGGTAATACTCGAGCGGAGGAGCCTTGTTTTTAATGGTCATCCAATACAATAGGCTCTCCAGTACATTTCCCTTTTCATCCACAGGCCAAACAGGAAGCTCCTTTAAACTCATATTATTGATATCTATCTTGGCAAAAAGCTTACCCGTCCTTTTCTGTTTTTCTTGTGTAATGAAAACACCACGGGCCATCCATAATATAAGAGGATAAAGCCTGCGCTTGGAAAATCTGCCTTTCAACGACTCTAAGGTTGACCTCTCCTGCCCTATGCTAATGCCGAATCTTAATATATTTTCCCTGATTTCTTTCACATTGTAATGATATATGTTGCCGGCGAATATACGCGCGTCCCTTTCTTCATAGAAATTAGTTGATTCCGGATATTCATAAAACAACTGATGCGCCTTTACCCATTCTTTGATCGGCTGGCCGTAAATAACAAAACCCTCCAAGTTGCCTGAGAGCCCCAATTTATCCAACAAACATTTTGAGGATAAGGATAACGGAGAGCTGGATTTTGTTACCTGGGAAAATTTTTCGAATATCTCTTCTGTTGCCCTTGATTGAATCTCCTGATAAACAGGATCATCCTCCATGTCTTTTCTTATGATATTTATAATATTAGATGCATCGTAATTCAAATCTGAACGTTTAGGTAAAGATTGATTAAAATCAAACAGCTTTATCACGCTTTCCGCAGTTTTCTCACTTTGAGCCAGCTTTGGCATTTGATTAATGAAATAATACTTCGCTTCAAACACGCGGGCAAAGGGAACTGCGACAGAAATCTGTAAACCGTTAAACTGTCTTGCCATATGTACTAAAACAAACCACAAATTCGGCTCGCTTGCGAAAGAACCGCATATACATACGGGAATATTTCTTTCCGAGGCCGCTGATGCCACCTGAATAATACGCCTTACGACCGAAGGCGTTATGCCTTCAACTTTTTCCCCTATCGAAGGGTCATCGCGATTAATATCTAATACAGATTTTGTAAGATCATTGGTTCCGATATTCACCCCAATCTTAATTCCTAATTTTCGAGAAAGAATTCCGGCAGTCTCCAGGATATCCCGGATGTTATCTACCGCGCTGACATTTTCTAACAGGAAATTCACTTTGAAATTACTTAAACCTGCGGATGCGGGTAATAAATCTTGTTTACTCAGATAGCCTTCCGCTTCATTAATTAATGCAAAAATATATTCTACGTCTTCGGCATCGGATACCATCGGGAACATCACGCCGATATTATTATTACGCAAATTAACCATAATTAATGCCTGAAGCTGTAAAGATACCATGGCCTTTCCTTCCGGGGTGCGGTAAAAATTAAAACCGGTATGCGCGTCATCAAAAGGCAGATCTGCATAAAGAGATGTTTTCTTATCCTGCTGTCTGTCAACTGTTCTGATTATTACCGGTTTGCCTTCAGATACATTTGCAAACTCAGTATAAGCATCCTCCAACTCCTGAAGAGAAGGCAGGTTCGCATTTTGCCAAAGCTGATGTGACTCACTGCGCACTAATTTTACGCTCCCGGAGTACTTAATTCCCCCCTTACCCAACCTGCCTCCCTGAAATTCAAATACGTTATCAGCGGAAAGAGCCACCTCTACCTGGCTGCCATTAGCCAACCTTTCAGTATGCTTTTCGGTTTTTTCATAATATTGCTCGTGAGCAAATCTGTCAATCTGACCCGCTAAAATGAAACTTACCTCTTCAACAGTGGGGCTTTTAATAACGGTATTTTCTATTAACTGTCCGTCTTTCTCCTTACTGGGAATAAGAATTATTTTCTCGCCTTCTTCCACTGCCTCAAGGAATGACAAGGGTACACCGAAAATACCAGGTACCCCATTATTATTCAATTCTTCACTTAAATGGCTGATTGCGCTGCCGAAATTTGAAAAAGCCCCGGCTACATTATACTTTTGCATTAATTCCTTCACCTGTGTTGGAGTTATATTTCCGAAAATAACCAAGATTACCGGAAGCTCTCCGGACAGAGTGGCTTCTTCTCCTATAGATTCTTTATCGATACTCCAAAGAACTTCCGATACACACTCCTTTACCTTATTATTAGTCCTCAAACCCAGGATGCTCACAGCCTTCCAAATTGCGAATCCTAATTGAAGATTGCCCTCAAGTATAAGCCTTTTTGTAAGATCTATCACATTCAACGAACATGAATCAAACCATTCTTTAGGATGCCTATCCTGAATCTTTTGTAGTGCCAGATTTAAACGCGAAATTTCATATTCCTGCATAACTTTTTTGTAATCATTGGAAGCGCCGCTAATACTAAGATAGCGTTTATGACGCAATGTCCCCAACATTTCTATCCAGACAAGATAACCTTCTACCATAGCAGCAATCGGCTTATTCGCGGGATCATTTAAATCTAAATCTGATTCCCCGGTAAGTAATCCCTTAGGCATAATCTTACGGAATCTTTCGATTTCTCTATACAATACATAGGAAACGGCGAATAGGTTCTTGCTTTCCGGTTTCAATTTTCTTTTTATATCATCGGCAAGTTTTACCACCAGGTCTCTTGAAACTATGGCTGTTTCCGAATCCCCCTGCATTTGCGAGAGCATCCAATTAACAGCTGCGTCTAAGTCTTCAATTTCCTTGGATATTTTTACCTGTAATTCCTCTTGGCCGCCGGTAATCCTAAGCCTGTTTTCGTATAAAGATAACAGGATCTGATGAGACTCCTGGCTGATCTGCCCTTCCGCAGATAACTTCGCCAGCCAATAAAATGAATTATAAAACTTACCGTTATACGGATTCTCCGTAGCAGATATCACCTTCTCTAAATCCTGACCTGATGCGCTATTTGAAGATATACCTGACTTATCCATGGTTTCTTTCCAGATAGCGATGTCAGCGCGCATATTCATTTCAGCGCGCTTATCTCCAACAGAGCCATAGCAGCTCCACACCTCCAGTAAATCATGAGAAACCCTGACAACCAAAGCCCTCCCTATTGCGGATTCAACAACCCTGTTGCGGCCTGTCCCCTGAACCTTTCTTGAAACAGGAGAACTGGATTGAGATGAATTGCCGGAGTCACTAATAATTCTTGAGATTTCAACGGCAGTAATATCACAATATGATTCTAATCCACCATCTGAAAGAATAAACGCAATTTCATCATCAGTAATGTGGCTGGGGCAAAATGTATTTCTAAATTGAATAATTACCCTATCCTTAGAAGAATCATCTTCAGTAATTACCCCACTCATAATTTTAAAACCTTTCTTTTGCAAAAACCCCCAAACCCCATGAATTGTCTCGGCTCTCCTAGAAGTCCAACAATAAATATCAAGGTTAACCGATTGCAGGCCATAAAAATAATTAACTACTTCTTCCTGGCTTAAGAAACCAAACTCTACCGCATCGCATAACTCATCTATCGATAACAAGCCCTTAAGATCCAAAAACTTTCCTACCAGGCTTCTGTCAACCTTCCTTAAAATATCCCTGATATCGGTTTTTTTTGTTATTTTCCTGTCAGCGTTACTCCCCTTAGCTATCAACGGCAATTCCCGATGCAATAAGGTCTTTGTCCGCAGCGATTGCAAGGAAGATATGATGGTTGGCAGAAAATTTGGCCGTAAATCGCTTTTATTAAACATTAGTATCATCCCCGTACCAAGGGCCTTTTCTTCACTAATATGTTTACTAATAGTAGCAAAATATAATTTACCCCTTTCTCCAACATCAAACCTGACGAGCTGAAAACCATAATAATTCTTAACGTCGGATAATCCCAGGCAAGGGTGCAGGGCCAATTCAATCGGGTACGAACCTGCTGGTAATTCAACCACTGTAAGCTTCACACGCCCCCGGAATGTTTTATCTATAACCATTACCTCTATTTTTCCTTTAAGCGACCGAAAGCTTTCTAAACAATTAGTTGCAAAGTCATGGGTTAAAATCAATTCCCCGGGATTAAATAGTTGCTTAGGGTTAATATTACCCAGTTCCCGCTTTAATTTATAGGCCCAGTGTGGCGTGCTTGAGCCACCCACTGCTTTAAGCCTTTCATTATTTCCGAAGCGATTAGACTGCCCGAAAGAATAAAGATTGAAATCATCTTGGGTCATTATCATAATTTCGCAAGAACCTATTGCGGGTATTTTAAAATTAAAGTGTATTGCCTCATAACCATGCCCCCTCCTTTTCTTCATTTCGTACTGGTTATCCTCAAACAATAAAATACCCAGATCCTGGAGGTATTGTTTAATTATATCGCTCATCAACAGTGTTTCTTTTGTGATAATAAGCCATCCATTTAGGTCATTTATGTCCCTGGGGCTTCGATATTCTTCTTTCTTAGGGTCTTCAATTTTCATAAAAATACTGTATAAGCCCTTTTTTCTATAAAGCAGGTTCACATTTGGATCGAAGCTATGGATATAATCTTTTAAGCTGGGCATGCCTGGAATAAGCCCGGAAATCGCCTCTTCAGCTACCTTTTGATTCAACATATCGTAGCTTATTCCCGATTCAGGAAAATTGAGCAATTCCTGGTCTATACCCGATTTTATTTGAGAAAAGTCGCCAGGTTGATTATATTTAAAGGCCAGGTCGCTTAAACGTATTGAAATAGCGCGGTTGAATTTCTCCATCAAGGGAACATATACTTCAAATAATACCCGGGCAATAGCCTGCCTTTCTTTTTTTGTTGTTACGCGCACTGCCCGATCGCAACAAATATGCAGCAATATACGATAATCCCCTTCAGCCAATTGTTCGACAAATTTCATATAATTCTCTAAAGTTGAAGAAGAACCTAAAACATCAATACCATTATCCAAATAAGGCAGGTTGACTGTTTGAAGCTTTAGGATTGCTTGATAAATGTATTTACGGGATTGCTCATCCAGGATATTTAACTCTAAAGATAAAATAATCTTTAATCTATCTATCTTAACTTTGTGCAACAGGGAAATGGCGATAGTTAATGCCCCTCCCCCCAATGCAGCTACATGATAAGCAGTTAAACTCGCATGCTGAAGATAGCCTTCACCATCTAAGAATCTCATGCCCTTGTATTCCTCTGTTACTTTGAAATATACATCTCTGATCACTGCCTGACCAAGCATATCCCCAGGGCGATTAAGCTTGTGCGTCTCCAGAATTCGCTCTAAAGTTACCTCTTGCTCTATAGGAGAAGAGGATATTAATGGAACATTGATTAAACCGTTTATAAAAGTATTTATTAAGAAGTTAGAATTTGCTTTATTTCTAATCGGCGTACTGTTATTAACTAAGCCCCGCTGGAAAGGAAGGAATGCTCCCCACCAGCCACGGAAGGTAAAGCATTGCCCTATAATAAATTCTTTCCAACGGGGCACAAAAACCTGTCTTACAGGAGAACTGGATAACGCGGCGCCCTGAATTCCGCTCCGCACCCCGTTTTCTAATACACTCCTTAATAAACCACTGCTTATAAATTCTTCGGAGATAAAATCGCTATTTAATACCAGGTCAGCTTTCCTGTCAGCATAATCTTTCGTTGCATCAGCGCTTGTCCTTATTTGTGCATATTCATAAGAACCGCTCTCACTACAAGCCCGTTTCTGGCGCAGAGACAAATCTCCATCTAGCCTAACAAAAAGATCCAGGATTTCGTTACCCTGAGGAAGCCTTGTTACCATCTCAACAATAACAGCCTGCTTTTCTTTATATTGCTCATCAAAAATGATAAAAGAGTTTGCTTTATATGATAAGGCGCTAAGATTTATTTCATCGATCAAACCTATGCTAAAGCCAAAATTCCCTAAAATATCTGCTAAGATCCCTATAATCGTTGATTTTAAAGAAGCGGGAGGTCCAACAAAAAGTATATTTGCCGGACGGCTTGACTGCCGCCTGACGGCCTCCCCTACCATTTTACCAAGAGCAATTAATCCTTCTTGCCCTTTCAATGTTTCATCCACAGGGCTGCTTATAGAAATTAACGCTGTATCAAAGATAATCTTGTTAAGATTAATTGGAAAGTATAACCCTGGAGCTGACCTTCTGCCTGATAAGTGATGCAATAGGTTGACTGAGTTCAAGCCAAGAACCTGAACTGGTTTTTCCGATAACGCTGCCGTCAACATTGATAAAAAGGTCATACTCGTGCGTCCAGTTGGAATATTTCGCGCAAACAAGTACACCGTGCTTAAAAGAAGCAACCCTGGTAATCTCAATATCCGATAATTCGTACATTTTAACACCCCCTGTTTTAGGGATAAGCTTAGGGCTATTCCCTGGTTAAATTTATTATTTTCAAATCCTGTAGTTCGATTGTGATATCTTAAAAATACCGGAGAGCTTGATCCTGATGGAAGAGAATAAATATCTAACTTGAAACAACGGGAAATAGTCTTGACCCGTTCTTTATAGGAAGGGTTTAGTTCCAATGCTTTAAGTAAATCCAGCTTGGCCTTGTCGTTTTCTTTAAGATTTGCATAAGCTAGTCCCCGGTTAATATAGGCAGCGGAATACCTGGGGTTAAGCCCTATGGCTTTAGTGAAATCGTCAGCTGCCTGGGAATATTGGTTTAAATTAAGGTAAGCAGTACCGCGGTTATAATATGCAACGGCATATCCCGGGTTAAGCTCTATGGCTTTGGTATAATCTGCGATTGCCTTGGAGTATTGGCCAAGGTTATCGTAAGATACTCCGCGATTGGAATATGCTTCGGCGCTTCCCGGGTTAAGCTCTATGGCTTTGGTATAATCTGCGATTGCCTTGGAGTATTGGCCAAGGTTATCGTAAGATACTCCGCGATTGGAATATGCTTCGGCGATTATACCATTAGTATCTAAAATCTGAATACGGCCATAAATTCTTAAATAAGCATCCTTACCCTGATAACCGAATCTATAGTAATTGATTTTCTTAAACTCCCGGTTAAATTTAAACGGTTTGCTGATAAATGGCCCAATTACTAAATCCACGAATTCCGTATACCCATCAGCTAATGACGCCATACATGCTACATGCCCCTGGCCTGCCGGGTTTACATTTGCCGCAAATTCCACTTTTAAAATTGCGGTTGAGATCCCAAGAGAATTGCTTAGAATATAGAACAATTGGGATTGACCTAAGCAATCTCCCTGCCTATACTTTAAGACGTCTTGTAGTTCAAAATACTCAGAGCTATAACTGATTTCACGTTGCAATTTTTTCCAAAGCTCATTAATTATGTGCTTCTCTACTCTGGCAAGCTTAACTAAAGTAACCTGTCCTTCTTGATATTGTCTCTTTACCCACTCAAACTGCTCCTGCCAAATAATAAAAACATTATTACCACGCTCATCTTGCCAACTTATTACCATATTTACTAAATCTTGCGCTATCATATCAGAATACCCAAGTTTTCTTGCTATTACGGAAATCTGCGTAAGGATATCATTTTCGCTGGTCAAACGTAACATAATAGAAAAATCTGACTTTTCGTAAGAACAGTCGTGGAAATTCAGGTCTGCAGCTGACAAAAATCCCCCCATAAATAAAGCAGCAATTAAGATCTCGGCTTTCCTAATCTTATTGTTATTTACCAACGCAA
>CAZQGT010000056.1:0-9768 GCA_964593005.1 uncultured Planctomycetales bacterium | reverse complement strand
TTAAAAGAAGTATTGGCTCCCTTGAAAATAGTGTTGGTTCAATAATTATCAAGTTTCCAACGCGCACCGCAGGGATATCTAAAAGAACATTTTAATTCCAAAAGAAGTATAGCACATATTTATACCAAAAATCAATCCTGGCTGAGTTTTGCTATTTTCTTTAACGCAATTTTATGCCAAAACGCTCTTCCAGCAAAGAACAGATGGAATTATGCAGGGGAGTTATCTCCTCTTCGGTCAACGTGCGATCGGAAGCCCTATAAATACAAGATATGGTTAAACCCCTAAAGCCGGAGGGAATCTGTTTGCCCTGGTAGTAATCTACAACTTTGGCCAGCGATAACAGCGGAGCTCCGCTGGCCGTGATTAACCCAAGCAGGTCTTTAACTGAAACCTCTTCATTAATTATAAAGCTTATATCCCTGGTAATCGCCGGATATTTGGGGATGCCAGTGAATTTTTTATCCAGGTTTACGTATTTCAATAATTTATTAAGGTTTAATTCAGCCAAAAGAACCTGTTTATTTTTGATATCAAAAGAACTTAAGGCCTGCTCATTCAGGCCCAGCATAAAACCCGCTTCCTGCTGGCCAATGATAATATTGATTTGATTATCCGGCCGGGGGATAAAATCATAGGCCCTGACCCCAAGTTTATTAAACAGTTTCTCAAGGATCCCTTTTAAATGTAAAATAGTAACCTCGTCCTTAATCAACCCTTGTTTCACAAAAAAGGACTTTGCCCCGCATAAGGCTATACCTAAAGACAGTTCTTCCTTAGCAGAAGCGGATTCAGCAGTAAAAATATTTGCTACTTCAAAAATGTTCACATACTCTTGCTGCTGATCCAGATTATATGCCAGCGCGCGGATAAGGCTGGGCAAAAGAGAAAAACGCAAAACTTCTTGTTCCTTGCTCAAGGGATTTAAAATATCAACTGGCTGGGCATTTTTGTTGATCCCGGATTTTACAAGCAGGTTGCGGTCAACCAGGCTGTAGGTAATCGCCTCCTGTAAACCCAGACTGCGCAAGATAACCTTTATATCAGAGACAATCTCCCTGCTGCCGGGAATAATTTTTTGCGGTTTTACCGCGGGCAGGGAAAGCGGAATCTTATCATAGCCATAAATCCGAGCGACCTCTTCCACTAAGTCAATTTGTGTTTTTATATCCTGGCGAAAACTGGGGGTATTAACCAATAAAGCGTTCTTCCCCCGGGTTTTTACAATAAAACCCAGCCTGGATAAAATTTGCTTAACCTTCGGAATAGGGATATCAATTCCCAGCACCCTGGTTATATGGCCCATCTCCAGGTTAATCGTTGATTTGTTTGGCTTAATTGAGCCAACGCTTTTATAAGCGCAAGGCTTCCCCAAAGCTAATTCAGTGATTAATTTCATGGCGGAAAAAGCGGCATTTTTTGCGTTTTCCGCGTCTACCCCTCTTTCAAACCTATACGATGATTCGGATTGCAATCCTAATTTTTGCCTGCCTTTACGCACAACAATAGGATTGAATACTGCCGATTCAAGCAGGATACTGGCGGTGCTATCCGTAACCTCGGTTTCTTTCCCGCCCATAACCCCTGCTATAGCCACCGGCCTATCTATATCCGCAATAACCAGAATCTCGCTATTCAATATCTTTTGCTGGCCATCAATAGTAATCATTTTCTCGTTTGGCCTGGCCCGGCGCACACAAATACCCTGCTTGCTTAATTTATCCAGATCAAAGGCATGCAGCGGCTGTCCGAATTCAAATAAGATATAATTGGTAATATCCACAATATTATTTACGCTGCGGCATCCCAGCGACTCTAATCTTTTTTTGAGCCATTCAGGCGAGGGGACAACTTTGACATCGCGGATTATCATTGCACTATAGAATGGGCAGTCATTTTTATCATCTACTGAAATTTCTACCGATTTAAGGTTCGTTGTTTTTATCTTCAGCCTTTGGGCTGTTTTAAGTTTTGAGCCGGTAATTGCACTAATTTCCCTGGCCACCCCTATAATACTTAACCAATCAGGACGATTAGAGGTAATTTCAATCTCTAAAACAAAATCCCTCCCGGCCTCTTCCAGGGAAACGACTTCTAAGCCCGCCATAGTCAATTTATCCGCTAATTCTTTAGGGGATATTTTTATATCTACAAAGTCCTTTAACCAGCTATAGGTTACCTTCACTCTCTTGCAATCCTCCGCTTAAAATCTTAAAACTGTTTCAAAAACCTCAAGTCATTCTCAAAAAATAACCGGATATCATTAATCCCGTATTTTAACATAGCGATTCTCTCTACCCCCATACCAAAAGCAAAGCCGGTATATTTACCCGCGGGGTAACCTACATGCTTAAAAACATTGGGATGGATCATCCCCGAGCCTAAAATCTCAAGCCAGCCTTTCCTCCCGCAGACAGAACAACCTTTTCCTTTGCAGATTATACAGGATATATCCACCTCTGCTGATGGTTCAGTAAACGGAAAAAAATGCGGACGAAAACGCATTTTAATATCATCTCCGAAAACGCTTTTTACAAAAAGCCCTAAAGTGCCTTTTAAATCCGCAAAGCTGATATTTTCATCAACTAAGAACCCTTCAATCTGATGAAACATAAAAAGGTGGCTGGCATCCACGGCATCCGGACGGTATACCCTGCCCGGGACAACTATAGCCAACGGCGGTTTATGTGTTTTCATCGCCCGCACCTGCACCGGAGAAGTATGGCTGCGCAATAAAAGCTTAGAGTAATTCTTTAGATAAAATGTGTCAAATGCGTCGCGAGAAGGATGATCTAAAGGTATATTCAAGCCCGTAAAGTTATTATATTCTGTCTCAATTTCAGGACCTTCAACAGTTGAAAAACCCATACGGTTAAATATACCGCATATCTCATCTATAATCTGAATTATAGGATGGCTGTTCCCAAACTCCTGAGCAATCCCGGGAAGCCCAATGTCTAAAGTACTTTTATTTACGCTGTCCCCTTTAGTCTTTAAAGTTTTTTCTTTTTCATTAATAAGGTCAAACAACTTATTTTTTATGGTATTGACCTGTTTTCCAAAAACCCCTCTTTCCTGCGGGGCAAGCGTGCCGATTAAACCGGTTAACTCTGCAAGTACGCCCTTTCTCCCCAAGTACTTAACGCGCACTGATTCCAGCTCCTGGGCAGAAGAGACTCCGGCTAAGTCGTTTTCTATTTGCGCCTGAACAAGGTTAATATCCATATTAAAAACAAGGCTCCTAATAAAATGAGGCTTAAATTCTTTTTACTGTGTTGTAATTTTCGGACAATCTGCCCGCCCTCCGCGAGACTATGCAATGACTGGGCATGGATATCCAAATCTCCGCCATGCATAGGGCAGGCGCGGTTAAATATGCCCGTTATTCTTAATTTATCCCCGAAGGTTTTATAACTACCGGTAAATTTTATTTCTTTAGCCATGGAAGAGCTCATCCATACCCCTAAAGCATTTTCCCCGTCATTTATATTAACCCAGGCAAACTCTCCCCGCATCATCACATCTCCGATTGCCTCTCCGGAATAAGTAATTAATTTGCCGTCGTGTTCTTTGGCGTTTTTAATCAATTCACTACTGTTTAGCTCTTTAGCAAAAATCAAGGAAGCCGGATGGCTTAACAAAACACAACATAGGATCATTAAGGCTAATTTATAATTGGTTTTCATTTTCCTTTAATTGCCGCAATCAAAAATCCAAGAATTGTAAATACCGACATAAACTCTAAACGACCAGCCCACATCTGGATGATATAAGTAACCTTTAGCCCCGCCGGCATAGCAATATTAGTAACTCCACATGATAATCCAACATTAGCCGCCGCCGAGGTAGATTCAAAAAGGGCATTTAAAAAAGGGTGGCCGTATAACATGCCTATCAACGCACCCAAGATATATAGAATTATATAAGCCAGGGCAATCATTAGGGCGCTTCTTGCTATTTTATCTTCCACAAAGACCTCTTTAATGTGATGAAACTTTTCAATAACCAGAGCCCTCTCAGGCATAATTATCCTTTTTAGATCTTCTT
Source organism: uncultured Planctomycetales bacterium (assembly GCA_964593005.1). GTDB lineage: Bacteria > Omnitrophota > Gorgyraeia > Gygaellales > Profunditerraquicolaceae > UBA6249. The sequence continues at coordinate 5,721 of CAZQGT010000056.1, read as the reverse complement.
TAAAGGCTTTAAAGATAATCCCGATGCGCAGCATCTTAATCGCTCCGGTTGTAGAACAGACTGCCCCGCCTAAACCCATAGCTATGATTAAACCTACTAATGCCAAATGGTTCCAATCCGCAAGAAATTGCTGCGGATAAATAGTCTGAAAACCAGTGCCGGTATGCCCAGAGATAAGCTGAAAGAATCCTTTGCGAAAAAGATTTACCGTTGAATGATAGCTTCCAATCTGGGAAAGACCGATAGCAACAATAGAAAAGGTGGCGATAATCGTGACAAAAAGCGTGCTGGTTTCAATATTCCTGAATATCTCTTTACGGTTACCTGCCCATAAATGATAATGCAGCTTGAAATTAAGCGCCCCTAAAACCATGATAGTTATAGTAATAATCTCATATACTACGCTGTGGTAATAAAGCATGCTTTGCGACTGAGGGCTAAAACCGCCGGTATCAAATGCCGTCATAAATATGCAGGCGCCATGAAAAAAGGAGTTAAGCGGTTTCATCCCGTTAAATATCCCGGTTATGCCTAAAGCAAGCGTGCCTAAAACCAGAAAAACAATGCTTACCATCCAAATAAACCTTGAAGTATGTACTACATTCGGCAGGATTTTTTCATCGCGCGCCTCTCCAACATACATTTTGAATGCCCCGGAAAACCCGCGAACAAAAAAGGAGAGGGCAATTACTACGATCCCCTGGCCTCCGAGGAACATAATCAAATGCCGCCATAAATTGTGTGTATAAGACATATGGTCCAGGTCCTGAACTAAGGCAAGCCCTGTGGTAGCAAAACCAGACATGGTATCAAAACAAGCATCAAGAAATGACTTCCAATGCCCGCTTAAATATAAAGGAATGGCTCCTAAAAACATCGCCACCACCCAGGAGAGGCTGACCACAATCATGCCTTGCATCCAATTCAAATCTTTCTCGGTGTGGCAAAGTTTAATCAAAGTCATCCCTAGGATAACAGATACCTCAATACCGATAAAGAAATCCATCGCGGGGCCTGTTTCCCGAAATAGTAATCCTGCTAAAATAGGGGCCACCATGGTAAAAGCCAGCCCCAGGATTATTTTCCCAAGGTAAAAACCAATAATCTTTAAATCTTCCAGACGGGGTTTAAGAATCATATTTTAAAATAGGCAACTAGACAGATTAATACGGCTGCCAGCATAATAGCGAAGACATATAGGAGCTCAGTAGCTATACCGAAGACGATATTTAAAGCGGGCTTAAGTTTCATTTAGAACTTTCCGGCTAAAAGACTCAACAGTTGAGGCTCATTACCAACTAAGGTAAGCGCGATTACATCATCCCCAGGTTTAAGTACTGTATTGCCTTTAGGCAAAATCACCTCTTCTCCGCGGACAATAGAAACCAATACCGCATCCTGTGGTAAAGTAATATCTTTTACTTCCTTGTTAATTACCGGCGAATCACTGGGCAGGTCTACGCGGACTATAGCAAGTTTACCGCGCTTAAAACTCATCAGGTTCACGAAATCGGAAAAAGAAACTTCTTCTTCAATAACTTTGGCAATAATTTTTGTGGAATCAACCGGCACATCAATCCCCAACTCGTTAAATGTATGTTCATTATCGGGGTTATTCACCCGGCCGACTGTGCGCTGCAGGTTAAATTTCTCTTTTGCCAGCTGGCAAACAATCAGGTTATCTTCGTCATCGCCGGTAACCGCTGCCAGGACATCGGCGCGCTCAATGCCAGCCTCCTCCAGTATTTTATGATCACAGGCGTCGCCATTAACGACTAGGGCCTCTAACTCCTTGGCGATCTCATCGCAGACTACGCGGTCTTTATCAATTATGCTTACCGTGTGTTTTCCCTGGCAGAGCCTTTTGGCTAAAAAATACCCCACCTTGCCGGCGCCGACAATTAGAATATACATATTTATTTCTCCCCCAAATGGAACTTTTCCCTGACCTCCTGAAGGCTGGAAACTTTAACCACGCCCATTAAGGTATCTTTATTTTTTAAAACAGTCTTGGGGTCCGGGATAATAACCCCTTGCATTCTTTTTATGGCCGTTACAATAAATTCCCCGGAAATATTTATATCCTGGATGGTCTTACCCACCAAGTTATCTTTTACCTCAATTTCAATAACTCCTAAATCCTTTGATTCAATAAGATAACTGGAAAATCTGCTTTCAATTATCTTGTCTCTTAGCATAGAAGAAAAAAGCATTGTACCGCTGATAATATCTAAGCCAAGGGCAGCGTAAATATGCGCCCGTTGCGGGTCATATACGCGGGCAAATACTTTTGGCACGCGGAATATCTTTTTGGCAACCTGAGCACTGATTAAATTAGTATTATCTCCGTTAGTCACCGCGCAAAAGGCATCTGCCTTCTCAATGCCTATTTGCTTAAGAAGCGCCAGGTCAAAACCATTACCCACCATAGTTAAGCCATTAAAAGTATCTCCCAGCCGGGCAAAAGACTCCCGCGATTTATCAATGACTACTACATCGTGGCCTTCCCCGGACAGAAGCTTAGCCAGTTCTGCCCCCACCCTACCGCAACCAGCGATAATTACATACATAAACAGCCCCTTGCTTTAAAAAGCTTATTTCTTGATAATCTCAACTATCTTATTAAAAGCAGGATTATCCCTAACTGCCAAATCCGCCAGGATCTTGCGGTCCAGGTTAATTTTGGATTTTTTCAGACCGCTCATAAAAGCGCTGTAAGTAATCCCCGCCTGCCGGCAAGCTGCATTAATACGCGTAATCCAAAGCTTGCGGAATTCACGCTTCTTGTTTTTGCGGTCACGGTAAGCATATTCAAGCGCATGCATCAACACCCTTTTCGCCTGCTGGTATTGCTTGCTGCGATCTCCCCAAAATCCTTTAGCCTGTTTTAAAACCTTCTTTTTTCTTTTACGAGTTGCTACGCTATGACTAGCCTTTGCCATTTTTTTCTCCTTTAGAACATCACCTTAACCATAAGGTAACATTGATTTTATAAATCTCGCTTCTTTTTTACCCGCAAGCGTTTTACGTTTTCTTAAATTTCTTATCTTGCTGGTCTTTTTGGACGAAGCCAGGTGGCTTTTACCGCCGGCTGAATATTTTACCTTACCTTTTTTGGTAAGCTTAAAACGCTTAGCTACCCCTCTTTTTGTCTTTAACTTTCCCATTTTTTCTCCTTTAAATGAACACCGGATTTACGGATAACTAATTATACCTTACTTCGGCGCAATCACAAAAGACATAATTCTGCCTTCCAACGAAGGCGATTTTTCTACTTGCCCTTCGCTCTGCGTATCAATGATAAATTTATCTAAAACTTTCCTCCCTAAATCCAGATGCTCCATCTGCCTGCCGCGGAAGAAAAGATTTACTTTAACTTTATCTTTTTTCTTTAAAAAGCTTGCCGCCTGTTTAACTTTAGTCTCAAAATCATGCTCATCTATGTTCGGCTTAAGCCGGATTTCCTTAAGGCGGCCCTGTTTCTGGTGCTTCTTGGCCTCGCGCTCTTTTTTTTCAAGGTCATACTTAAACTTACTGAATTCAATAATCCGGCAAACCGGCGGAGTAGCAGCTGGGGCAACTTCCACTAAATCTAACTCATTTTGATTGGCAATCTCTAAAGCCCTTTGTACAGACATTACCCCCAATTGGCTGCCATCATGGCCGATAACCCTGACCTGCGGCGAGCTGATCCTCTCGTTTATACGAATGAACTTTTTTATAGCAACCACCTCTCTTTCTATTTATGCTGCTGGATCTGATTAAAAAGTTCTGTAATAAATTTATCTAAGGCAACCGCCCCCTGGTCTCCGCTACCTTTTTTACGCACACTTACCTGATTCTGCTTTGCTTCTCTTTCGCCTAAGATCAGACAGTAAGGAACCTTGTTTAATTCTGCATTACGGATTCTTTTGTCTAAAGTTTCATTGCGCATATCTATATCTACGCGTATTTGATTTTTCTCTAACTCCTCCCTTACCTGCTGGGCATAAGGGGCAACTGATTCCTTAATCGGAATTAACAAAACCTGCGTAGGGCTTAACCACAAAGGGAGCTCTCCCTTGTAATGTTCAATAAGCGCGCCGATAAAACGTTCTAAGCTGCCTAATAAAACCCTGTGCAGCATAATCGGCTGCTTTTCTTTGCCCTCCGCGTCAACATAGGCCAAGTCAAATCTTTTAGGCAATGCGAAATCGCACTGGATGGTTGCGCACTGCCATGTCCTCTTAAGGGCATCCTTTAGTTTTATATCAATCTTTGGACCGTAAAAGGCTCCGTCACCCTGATTAACTTCATAAGGCAAGCCCTTTTCTTTCAAGGCGTCCTCAAGCGCGCTAGTTGCCTTTTGCCAATCTTCATCCGAACCAATGGATTTCTCCGGCCGGGTACTCAATTCTATGCCCCACTGCTGGAAACCAAAAACCTGCATTGTCTCAAAAACAAAATCAATTATCTTCTTAATCTCATCTCTTAATTGCTCAGGCAAACAAAATATATGCGCATCATCCTGGGTAAAGCCGCGCACGCGCAGCAGGCCGTGTAAAACTCCGGCCTTTTCCCGGCGGTAAACCGTGCCTAATTCAAACAATCTTAACGGGAGATCCCGGTAAGAGCGGCTTTTTGATTTGTAAATCAAGATGTGCCCCGGGCAATTCATCGGTTTTAAAACAACCTCCCGGCCTTCTTCGTCGGAAGAAAAATACATATTTTCTTTATAATAATCATAGTGGCCGCTGGTCTTCCAAAGCGCGACATCCATAATATGGGGAGTAATCACCATTTGATAACCGCGCTTTAAATGCTCTTTCTTTTCATAATCCTCAATAATAGTACGCAGGATAGCTCCCTTAGGGTGATAAAATACCAGGCCTGCTCCGGCCTGTTCATGGTAAATATCAAATAACCCCAATTGCGGACCAAGTTTTCTATGGTCACGCAATTTTGCCTCTTCTATGGAATTTAAATATTCATCCAATTCTTTCCTGGTATTAAAGCAGGTCCCGTAAATCCTCTGTAACATAGGGTTAGTTTCAATCCCATGCCAATATGCTCCGGCAACCGATAATAATTTGAAGAATTTTATTGCTCCGGTAGCTTGCACATGCGGACCGCGGCAGAGATCAAAAAAACCTTTTCCTGTCTTATAGATAGAAACTGTTTCATTAGGCAGGTCATTAATTAGTTCAACCTTATAATCTTCGTTTAGTTTTTTAAATAAATTGGCCGCTTCTTTCCTGTCTAATTCTTCGCGCAGAAATTTTTCGTCCCGGTCAATAATTTTTTGCATCTCCTGTTCAATCTTAGCTAAATCTTCGTTGCTGAACGGCTCTTTTTTGTCAAAATCATAATAAAACCCATCTTCTATGGCAGGGCCTATAGCTAATTTTGTCTCAGGCCAGAGAATTTTGACCGCCTCGGCCATGACATGAGAGCATGAATGACGTAAAGTAGATATGTCGGTTTCCATTGATTTCATTTTTAGAAATAAAATGGGCCCATGAGGATTCGGACCTCAGACCTTTGCGATGTCAACGCAACGCTCTAACCAACTGAGCTATGAGCCCGAGCACAATAATCCGTAAACTAACAAGGCTTAAAAACGCACGTACCAAAATTTTAGTACGCTTGCGAATTAAAGCCTAAATTAACTGGGCAAGGAGGGAGTCGGACCCTCACGACCTTACGGCCAAAGGATTTTAAGTCCTTCGTGTATGCCATTCC
>CAZQGT010000055.1:0-9834 GCA_964593005.1 uncultured Planctomycetales bacterium | reverse complement strand
TATTCGCTAATTGGGCGAATTTTAAAGCCGGCCAATGCTTATAAGCCGCATCCTTGCCCCAGCTGCCTCCGGCGCCAGGCGCAATACCAATCACTAAATCTTTTTCTTCAATCCCCGATGCCGCAAGTAAATTCCTTGCCCTTATTTCATTCTCCTCGGTTACAGCCAAAAACAGCCTTCTCTCATTAACCGGAATATCTAAAAACTTAAGCAGGTCCAGGTAGTAATCCGCTACATGCTTGCTATGGTAACCGTCTATATCAAACAACCTGGTAAGAAATCTTCCCCTGCCTTTATAATTAAACCCTACCCGCTTGCCTATCCCCATTAATTTGGCGAATAAACTGTAACGGTGATCAAGAGAAAAATCAAGGCAAATATCAAAACCCTCTTTTTTTATTTCCCAGCCCAACTTAACCGAACTCCCCGCCCCTTTTAAAAATGACTGCTCATAGATTTTCTTTAGATCGCCGCGCGACAAGGCAAAAACTTTGTCTATTTGAGGGTCGCTATCTAAAATCGGCTTAACCCGCTCGTTTGACCAATAACCGATAAAACTATCCGGATAATGCCCCTTAATCGCTTTTATAACCGGAGTAGTAAATAAAACATCCCCGATCCCAAAAGGATTAACAATCAAAAACTTAGGATCGCAGCGGCTTATCTTACCTGCATTCTTTGATAAAATCGTCTTCAAACCTTTCAATGTTACTCTCCTAATACTCTTTACGTTTCAACGTTTTCAATCTCTCAACCAGCTGCTTTACATCCTGGGTCCTGCTCCTGTCGCAAACCAGCAAAGCATCCGGGGTATCAGCAATAACCAGATTATTTACCCCGATCGTTGAAACCAGCCTGTTGCCTCTGGCAAATACACATACGCCCTGGCTGTCCATATTTAACGTATCCACGTTCTCAATATTGCCCTTTTTATCTTTCGGGAATATTTCGCTAAGCGCCTCCCAGCTCCCTAAATCCGTCCAGTAAAACGAAGCGGGAATAAGCGCTATTTTCCGGGAGCGCTCCATAATTCCGTAATCAACAGAAATCGGCTCAATCTTCGGCCAAACTTCAGGGATATCGCCGGCTGAATTAATCAATTGTAAATTAGCGTATAGTTTAGGTAAATATTTCCTGGCCTCATCCAAAAACACCGACGCCTTCCAGATGAACATTCCGCTATTCCAGAAAAACTCCTTATCCTTAAAATACCTCTTTGCTTTATTTAAATCCGGCTTTTCCAGGAATTTCTCAACCGCGAAATATCCTTTTTTCTTTCCGGAAACTTTTATATATCCATACCCTGTTGACGGAGCGTTCGGCTTAACCCCTATCGTAACCAGAAAATCTTTACCTGCGCAGGCGATTGCCTTCTTAATCGTCTTCTTAAAATTCTCAACATTCTTGATATAGTGGTCCGAAGGCAACACCAGGAGCAGGGCATTCTTATCTGTCTTGCTGATTAGCCGCGCGCACAGCCCAACCGCCGGAGCCGTATTCTTGCCTTGCGGCTCCAGGATTATATTCCCATCAGGAATGCCAAATTTAGCAACCTGGGCCTTAACCTCATAAAAATAAATATTATTGGTAACAATATAAATCCTCCGCGCCTCCACCAGGCCTTTTAATCGCTGGATAGTTGCCTGCAAAAGGCTTGCCTCCCCGATAATCTTCATAAACTGCTTTGGTTCTAAGGAGCGCGAAAACGGCCAGAACCTGCTCCCCACTCCCCCGGCTAAAATAACCGCATACGTCATATTGTTAAAACCTCTATCATTAAAATGTTTTTATTTCCTTTAAGCCGACAATCTTACATATCCTGATTAATGTTTCCAACGTAATATTCTTCTTCCCCTCTTCTATTTTTGATATATCCGGCTGCCTTATACCGCTTGATCCTGCCAACTCTTTCTGGCTCATATTTAATTTAATCCTGTTCTCCCTTATCTTTGCCCCGATAGACTTAAAATAAGATGAACTTTTCTCTTTAGGCGCGCGCGTTTTCCCGTTTTTTTCTTCAAGTATATTCTCATAAATAGCCTGCCACCAATCCCTGAATTCTGAATTTTCCTTGAGCCTGCGCCAATAAGATTTTATCTTCGGCCAGGCTAAGGCAAAATGGTCCCTACGGATAAAACGAAAAGCTTCTTTTGGCTCATCGCAGCGAGAAAGCAAAATTACCGCGTAATACGCGAAACGCGCATGGTTTATATCCCTTAATGCCTCACTCGCCTCCCCTAAGGCCTTATCGTTAAATCCCCAGAAATATTTAGCGAATTCTTTTTTCATATGGCTATTCTTTTAATAAACTTCTTAACCTCGCCTTCAAGATAAATAAGAATCTCTTGAGAATTAAAACCTTTCTCATAAATATCCAGGTCAATAAGCCCTATCTTAAAATCATGCCTTGAAAATGTATTATACCAATGCAGCAACCCCCGCTGTGCCTGCCTTGGCATTTCCTGTACAAACTTATGCAGCGGCATCACCTTCTTTGAAAGCATATAAATATCAAATATGTCCCTGGATTCTTTGCGCCCCTCAAAAAAATCCCTGCCGGTATCATCATAACGCATAGCTGTCCCTGATACAGCGTATATTTTCTGAGCGTAAATATCTTTAACGCTGTAAACAGGCACTCCCCCAAATTTAACAACTTTAGGCCGGCTAATTAAGTTATCCTCTACAAAATCAACTTTTAACGGCCTCTTTAATCCTTTCTTGGAAAGCGTATAAAATACAGCGCTGGCTGCGCGGCCAAGCCTGATTTCATTCTCCATCTTCAGCCTCACTCCGGGCAGCCGCCTGAAAGCCGAAACTATTTTTTTAATCTCATTTTTATTAAAAGTAACGGAGAAAAAATCCAGGTCCAAAGAAAATCTATGCTGCAGGTAATAAATCTCAAGCGCGGTGCCTCCGGCAAGGGCAAAACTGCTTTTTATGCCCTTAAAAATATCCAAAACTTCAAGCTGAAAACTCCTTAACGCCCTATCCATTTTATCCCTACCCTATAGTTTATAAGCTATACCCTATATAGAGTATAATCTATATATTCTTTTTGTCAAGAAGTTTTAGCCTGGCCTTGTTAAACACATCCTCAACACTTATATCTGCTAAACTACCGCTTTCTATAACTATATGCCCCTCTCCCCTCGGCCCCCAGCGCTTAGCGGTCTTGCCCGGCAAATCATTCCTGAACAACGCAACCACCGGCGTTCCCACGCTTGCCGCCAGATGCATCGGCCCGCTATCGCAAGAAATAAGTAAAGAACAATGCTTTAATAAAGCAGCTAACTCCACCAAACTTGTCTTATTAATCAAATCTATAGTCCCAGAGGGGGCTGTCACAGAGGGGACTGTCCCCGAAGGGGACTGTCCCCGATCTCTACCTACTAATATAACCTTTACTCCCAACTCCCATACAATTCTCTGCGCCAACTCCATAAACCGCTCAACCGGCCACTGCTTAACCGGATCACTGGTAAAAGGATGTATCGCCGCAATTTTCTCTCCGGCAAGCTCCTTAAAAAGATTGCCATCAACATTAATCTTGGGTATTTTATCAAACGCGCTTGCCCCGATTAAAGAAACCAGCTCAAGGTTATACTCCACCTCATGCCGCGCGCCCTGGTATTTAGTATCTTTTAACTTATGCGTCAGTAAAAAACCCCATTTTCTATCATAACCGGCGCGCGCGGGGATCCCTGCCCAAAAACAAGCCCAGTGCGCCTCTTTGGAAGGATTTAAAACAACGCAGGCGTCAAATTTCTGCTTACGTAAACCTTTTCGGAATTGTTCATTCCAAACTACGGCCTCATCAACGCACTCAACCGCGGATGCTAATTCATAAACCTCCGGGTTTACCGCCAGGACAAGCCTTGCCTGCGGGTATGCCTTTTTCAAGGCGGACACAGCCGGGATATTTAACAAAAACTCCCCGAACCGGTCATTACGCACAATAAGTATCTTATTAAACATTTTTAACTGAACCTAAAATAAAATATCCTTACTACCGCCCAAAAACCATCAAAGACCCTGATTTTCTTCCCCTCTTTATAAGTTCGGGGATTATACGAAACAGGGGTCTCTGATATCCGCATCTTTTTATTTATCGCTTTTGCCAATATCTCAATCTCAATATCAAAACTATTGGATTTAAGCCCTAACCCCAGGATACTCTCCCTGCGCATAAGTTTATAGCAGGTAAAACAATCATTCAATTTAACGCCGAACAGTTTATTCATCAACCCGGTAAGGAAACGGTTACCTGCCTTAGGAAGCATTATCCCGTGGTATCCCTCTGTAAACCTTGCTCCCAGAACTATATCCACCCCCTGGCTCTTTATCGCCTCCAGGAGCTTAAGATAATCATTAGGGTCATATTCTAAATCCGCGTCCTGGATAATCACAAACTCGCCCGAAGCATTCTCCAAACCTGAGCGCACCGCGGCGCCCTTGCCCCTCTTGCTGACATGATGTATAACTTTCAAATTATTAAAAGAAATTGAACTCAAGATAGCGGTGGTCCGGTCTTTTGAACAATCATTAACCACGATAATTTCTTTTTCAATAGGCAGGTTATTCACCTTATTGACGATTTCCTCAATAGTCTTTTCTTCGTTAAAAACCGGTATTATTACTGAAAGCATTTTATTCTCTCCTGGTTAAAGCCAAGCCCGTTCCGATTAAAAACCAAAAAATCATAGCAACCCTGGAATAATAAAGGCTTGTTTCGGTAAGCCCGTTGATCAGATAAGCTATAATTGCCGCAAAAACAGAAATAGACAATCCTTTTAAAAATAAATCCTCGTTTCTCTTAAAAGCCAGCCAAATTGACTTTAGGGTAAAAATAATAAATGTTAAGAAAACCCCTAGTCCAAACAAACCCATTTCTCCGGCCATTTGCAGGAAATTATTATGCGAGTAAATAGTGTCAGCGGTCTTGGTAACCGCCTCAACAGACTCTAACTTGTATTTACCATAGTTCTTTGAAAAAGTATTGATCCCCACCCCGATAAAAGGATGTTTGCTTATCATATTCAGCGTATTCTGGTAAAGGCTCGCCCTTGTTTCGCAAGCCAGCAGGAAAACCGGGTTATACTTAACGCTTTTAGCCCAATCCCTGATGTTTTGAGGCATAACAAAAGGAAAAACCAAAAGCAATAAAATAAGCCCCGAGGTTATAATCTTATTCTTTTTGATTAAACTTAAAAAAAGGATGCTTATAAAGAACCCGAATTCGGCCCCCCGTGACAAAGAAAGATAAATGCCCATACTCCCGATCAGAGCCGCGGCAGTTAATAAAATCCTGTTTCTTCTCCCGCGCGCGAACATTGCCAGTCCGGCAATCACCGGGGTTAAAGCAGTCAGATACACCCCCATAACATTACAGTTAGGAAAAGAAGCTGTCGGCCGCAATAACCCGATAGCCTCCAAAATACTATTGCCGCGGATAAAGTCTTTTCCTGTAATCAGTTGCCAGAGGGCGTCAATGCCGATAAGCGAAATTCCGCAGGCAATGGAAATCACAATCTTCTTAAAATGCTCCCTGCCTTTTATATTCTCGCTGCAAACAACAAAAATCATAAAGAACTTAACCAACTTAATCATCCCGCTGATACTGTCTTTAACACTGACCGTATTTATAAAAGTAACCAATCCTATAGCCATAAATACCAAAAAAGCTATTACCGAAGGAGTCAATGAACAAAACTTTTCCTTCTTGGCTATCTTCTCAATCAAAAAAGTGCCGGCCATAATACCGATAACCGTATTTGCCACGCCCGGAGCAATAGCCACCGAAAACGGCAGCAATACAATCGCCCAATAATTAATCTTTTCTATCGCCTTAATAAGCTTTTGCATTAACAACCCCCTTTAATACGGATCTTCTCTTTTCTTAAGATATTAATTCTTATTTATAACAAATAAGTCTCCAGCTTTTTGGCCTGAAAAATAACCTTGGCAATATCATAAACCATAGCAGGAATTTCTCCATCCTTTGGTGCTTTTTAAAAAAATACGCCAATTTTAATTTAAAATTAAGCTTAGCTCCCCTATTTGTTCGCCTTGTAACATAATCAGCCGCTAAAGATGAAAATATAATTTTAACTTTCTTAAATCCGCCGTCTCGCGCGCCTTTTCTCCATTCTAGCAAAGTATAAGCAGTATCCCCATACCCCTTTTCCTCCATCTCCTTATAAACAGGATGGATTCTTTCCAACATCCCCCTGGACGTTTCATTGATCAAAACTAACCTTCCTCCGGGCTTTAAAACGCGGCGAATCTCTCCAAAAACCTTCCTTAAATCTTTACTGTGATGTAAAACAGCCGCTCCAAATACAATATCAAAAGTATTATCAACAAACGGGATATTGTGCATATCGGAAAACAAACGGTCAAAATATGCTTTCTTTACAAAAAGGCCGGCAACTTTTAAATAATTGCTAATATCGGTTGCGACAACACTGCAGCCTTTTTGAGCAAATTTAAAAGAAGCATAAGAAAAGCAAGCGCCGATTTCAAGTATTTTTTCTTTACCTGTAAGAGATAAGCAATCTAAGGCGGAATAAAACCTATCTGAAGCTTCAGCTATAGTCTGAAAACTTCCTCCATTCTTAAAAAAAGAAGAACCATCTCCTTCAGGCAAAGAAAGAAACTTATCCCTGAACTTCTCAATAGCCTCATCTGTTATTTTATACTTATTGCCCTGTTCATCCCTAATATACTCATCTATATCCATCGCCTCTCTCTCACGCGATATCGCCTTATTCATATCTTTTAAGAAATTAATTATTCCATCTTCAATCTGGTAATGCGCTCCACATTTTCCGCAAACTAGCTTTCCGCTTAACGTCTCAAGAGGGCTAGACACATCCCCTGCTAAAGAGAATGAACTATCTCTGCAAGCAAGGCACATTAAATTATCTAAAAGTGATTTTCTCATATGTATTTACATATGCATAAAACCGTTATTCCGGCATATGCCGCAGATAGTACTTACAGGATATTTCCTATTTAGCACTTCTTTACGCGCCTTAATAAAAGAATCATTATTCCAGATATCCTTAATCGGCTGTTTACTTGCGTCCCCAAAATTACGGCCTTCTCCATATACAGCGCAACACGGAAAAACCTTACCATCCCAATTAATACTGATCTCCTGCCATAATTTTCTACAACTACGTATCTGTTTCTTGGTTTTTAGCTTTTCTTTATCATATGCGCTATATCGGGGATTATCCGGAATCCAGTTAATATCTTGTTTAATAGACTCGGCATGAGGCTTGAGTATTTCATCCTTCATAGAAGTACGCATTAAGCCAATCCGAAAATCAACCCCTATTGAAGAAGCCATCTGGCGAGCCTGCTCTACCTCATGTTCATTATGTTTAAAAACAATAAAATTCCAAACAACACAAGCCTTAGCCGCAAGACGGCGTTTCTCATTTATGAGATAACGCATATTCTCTATGACTAAATCAAAGTTACCACCTACCCTGTATTTGGCATATGTATCTTGGCTTGCGCCATCACAAGATACAATAATTTCATCTATTCCAGCTTCCAGTAAATCAGTCAACTTCTCTTTTTGATTAATGTTTAAATTTGTGCTTATAATGATTCTGGCCTTCTTATTTCTAGCCTTTGCGTAACTAATCATCTTAAATAAATCATTATTTAATAGCGGCTCACCCCAATTAAATAAATAAATTTCTCTTAATGCGCTGCTAAACTGATCAAACACATTTTTAAAAAGGCCAAACTTCATAAATCCCTTACGCAATTCCTTGTCTCCCTGTCCGGTCGGACAAAGCGGACAGCTTAAATTACAGATATTCCCCGGCTCAATACCCAAAATAAATGGTAAATAGGGCAGTTTTACGATTCTTAATAATTTTGTTAGCTTCGCTTTTCTTTTATTATATTTAAGCATTCTTTAAACATACGCAAATAAAATCAGATGCTTCTTTAAGCTTGGACAGACTTAACCGATAATCATCAATTTCTATATTTTTATAGAACCTTTTTATGGGATTAAAGGAACCGGGAAGAAATCTAAAAATCCCACTTTTCTTAAGCCTTAGATAAAAATAATGCCTTGGGCTTAAATGCAATCCATAGATTGTGACCTTTTTAAATACTCTTAATAAAGTTTCCTGTAGCTCTTCTAATCTAAATTCTTTACAATGCGCCAGATTCTTTTTATACGTTTTAGGCGATTTCATAACTTTATCTAAATTAAGGGTCGATAAATACAGGGTTCCGTTGTCTTTTAGTACCCTTCTTAACTCATTAAGATACGCTAAAATTAACTCTTCCGGTATATGTTCAATTACCTGAAAAGAACATACGATATCAAACTCCTGATCCCTAAACTCTAATTTCAGGGCATCCATTGCTGAATACCTTAGGTTATTCGCTTTATATTTATTCTGTGCAGCTAATACAACTTCAGATTCATAATCTACCCCCTGGACAAATCTAGCCTTTTCAGCCAAGAAAGCACAGCCATATCCATCTCCACAACCAACATCAAGCACAGTTTTATCTTTAACGCTATCCTTCACAAATGCATAAACCTTAAGATGTTGTAAGTAAAAACTTCGGTCTGTTTCTTCGGGAATTATTCTAGTTTCAATCTTTTTAGTCAATTTTAATACTCCATTATATTTTTATCGTAATCTAACCAGGAATTTAATCCTTAAGATTGCCAATATTGCCGGAATCATATCCGCCGCCTTGATAGTTTTCCCTTCTTTACGGGTACGTGCCTTATACCAAACGGGAACCTCTCCAATTTTATACCCCTTCTTGCATACCCGGCTAACAAACTCAAATTCAAATGCTGGATTGTTAGCCTCACAACCTATATTCTTTAGAATATCAGTTTTCATTAACTTAGTTGCTATAACATCCGTGAACTTTCTTCCATAAAACAAATTAATCAGAAATGTAGCAATAATTGTACCAAGCCAGAATGGCCTTTCTTTAATAAGTTTAAATCTGGAAATATCCTGTTTGTCCAATAACCTTGAGCCAAAAACCCCATCTAGCTTATCGTCTTCAACCTTCTCTATCATTTTATATACATCATCCATTTTATACTCCAAATCCGCTCCAGGAGCATAAAAATATTCTCCTTGAGCAAGAGAAAAACCTTCGCGCACTGAATATCCAGCCCCTAAGTTTTTATTATGGATAATTATCTTTAATGCGTTATCCTTTTTATAATCTTCCAAGATTTCTTTAGTTCCATCAAATGAACAATTATCAATGACAATTATCTCTTTATCAATATTAATCTGCTTTGCCTGTTCTATAGCGCTGGCAATAGTAGCCTTTTCATTAAAACAAAAAATAAGAATTGTAAGTTTCATATTCTGCTAAAAAAACCGTTAATAGTATCTTTCATATAAATAAGCATATCCCGGTTAAGCCCGGGATAAACCCCAACCCAGAAAAGGTTATTCATAACTATATCAGTATTATTCAGAGCCCCAGAAATCCTGCAGTTTATATTTTTATACGCCGGCTGTTTCGTCAAATTTCCGCCAAAAAGCATACGTGTGGCGATTCTTTTCTCTTCCAGGTACATCACGATATCACCCCTGGTAAATGGCGCGTCTTTCTTTACAAGAACCGGAAAACCGAACCAGCTTGGATCCGCTTTTTTATCAGTATGCGGCAGAATAAAATAATCGCTGAATTTCTCAAAAACCTTATACAGAAATTTAAAATTCCTTTTTCTTGCTTCGATAAAACCGGGTAATTTCTCAAGTTGAGCGCACCCTACAGCCGCCTGCATATCGGTAACCCTAAGATTATAACCAA
>CAZQGT010000054.1:0-9933 GCA_964593005.1 uncultured Planctomycetales bacterium | reverse complement strand
CTCCTGGACTAAGCGCGTGAATAATCCCGGCGAGATGTTTGCCGTCGGAGATATGCTGGAAACTCAGATCTTAAGCGTGGAAAAAGAATCCCGCAGGATTTCACTAAGCTTAAAACAGCTTGAGCAGAATCCCTGGACTGAGGCCGAGGGTAAATATCCGGTAGGCTCAAAGGTATCCGGCAAAGTCCGCGGCTTTACTGATTATGGCGCTTTTGTTGAGTTGGATTCTAATCTTGAAGGGATGATCCACGTTTCTGATCTTTCCTGGACCAAAAGAATCGGCCATCCTCAGGATGTGTTAAAGAAAGGGCAGAAGATTGACGTTGCCGTGCTTTCTGTTGATGCTACTAACCGCAGGATTGCTCTGGGGCTAAAGCAGTTGCAGGATAACCCCTGGTCAAAGATCGCTGAGAAGTATCCCCTGGATACGGTATTGGAAGCTGAGGTATCCAGTTTGACGGAGTTTGGCGTGTTTGCTAAGATCGATGATGAACTGGAAGGTTTGATTTACTCCAGTGAAATTGAAAAAGAAACAGTTGCCAATTTGAAACCCGGGGATAAAATAAAGGTAAAGGTAATCAAAGTGGATGTGGAGCAGGCAAAGATCGGCTTAACCGCCCGTTTATAAGATAATAGGGACAGCGACCATTATCAAAAAGATAATGGTCGCTGTCCCTATTAATCAATTATGAAGAATATCGACGAACAATTAAGTATTATTAAGCGCGGGGCAGTTGAGATATTCTCTGAAGAAGAGCTGCGCAAGAAGCTTGAGCAGAGTATTAAGGCCAGGCGCCCCTTGAAAATAAAAGCGGGCTTTGACCCTACTGCCCCTGATTTGCATTTGGGGCATACTGTGCTTTTGAGAAAACTGCGCCAGTTCCAGGATTTAGGCCATCAGGTTTATTTTCTGATCGGCGATTTTACCGGCCAAATCGGGGATCCTACCGGGCGTTCAGAGATTAGAAAACAACTTACCAAGCAAGAGGTAGCCAGGAATGCCCAGACCTACAAAAAGCAGGTAGCTAAGATTCTGGATGTAGGAAAATTAAAGATAGTTTTTAACAGTAAGTGGTTTGAGAAGATGTCGGTTGTGGAGATGCTCAAGCTTGCTACTCATGCTTCAGTTTCTCAGATGCTTGCCCGCGATGATTTTAAAAAACGCTACGCAAAAGGGGAGAATATTTCCATCCTGGAATTTATTTATCCGCTGATGCAGGGTTATGATTCGGTTGTGCTCGAAGCGGATGTTGAATTGGGAGGGACCGATCAGATATTTAATTTACTGGTTGGCCGCGAATTCCAAAAAGATTTTAACCAGCCTCAGCAGGTTGTGTTGACAATGCCGCTCTTGGAAGGAACCGACGGCGTCCAGAAGATGAGCAAGTCTTACGCCAATTATATCGGTATTAATGAGCCGGCAAAGGATATGTTCGGTAAAATCATGTCAATCTCCGACGAGTTGATGATTAAATATTATGAATTGCTTACTGACGAGGACATGGGTTCAGTCAAGAAGATGCATCCTAAAGAAGCCAAGATAAAACTGGCTAAGATTATTATTGCCCAATACCACTCCGCTGGCGCAGCGGAAAAGGAAGCGGAAGAGTTCGCCCGAGTATTTTCCCAAAAAGAGACGCCTGTGGATATGCCGGTTTTTAAAACTGATGGCAAGAAAAATGTCCTGGTTATTCTTGCCGAAAGCAAACTGGTGGCTAGCGGCAATGAGGCGCGCAGGCTGATTAAACAGGGAGCTGTAAGTTTTAATAATGTAAAAGTTGAAAAAGATGATTTCGCCCCGAATGAACCCGGCATCCTTAAAGCCGGTTCCCGCAGGTTCCTGAAGATTGAAAAATAGCCCTGCTTCCCGCAGGCGGTTTCCAATTATTCCTTTAAAAAATAGATAGTTAGATTCCATTGTCTCCTACGTCAATTATGATAAGAAAAGGAGAGGCCAGGGTTATTGATAGCTCATAATGATACATATAATAATATGTATCATTATATTGACAGACTACTAAAATTATGTTATATTCTAAACAGATGGGAGAAGGGCGTAAAAGTTTTGTTTGGGATTCGGCCAGAGAGTTAGTAAACATACATAAACATGGCATAGATTTTGATACTGCTTCAAAAGCGTTTAAAGATCCAAAAAGAAAGATTTATGTTGATTCAAAGCATAGCTTGAAAGAAGAGAGATTGTTTTGTATCGGTAGAGTTGGAAATAGGATTGTGACTGTAAGGTTTACATATAGAGATGATAAAATAAGGATTTCTGGCGCTGGCTATTGGAGAAAAGGGAGAATTTATTATGAAAAGAAAGACTGAAGATTCAAATATGCCTGTTGGAAAGCTTGTAAGGGTTAAGGATTTTCTTCCGTCACCCGAAGAGTTGGTAACCGGCGAAAAAACAGTTAAAGTTACTATAGCCCTTAATAAAAAAAGTATTGAATTCTTTAAGCATAAAGCAGAGCAATACCATACAAAATATCAGAAAATGATACGTGAGCTTCTTGATAAATATGTAATGCAGTATTCTTAGGTTTAAAAAATCAAAATAAAATAGGGACAGCGACCATTATCAAAAAGATAATGGTCGCTGTCCCTATTTACGATTTAGCTTTATTTCCCGGGCTTTTAGAGATATAATCATTAATTATGCTTTGGACGCTGATTGGCGGCCTTGCCGCTACCCTGACCATGTTTTCTTTCATCCCGCAGATAACCAGGTCTTTAAGGACCAAATCTGTAAAGGATGTAAGCCCTGTCACTTTATTCCAGCTTTCTGCCGGAGTTTTTTTATGGATGATCTATGGTATCGCGCGCCGGGATCCGATAATTATTGGAGCAAACCTGATAACTTTCATAAGCCTGGGGATGCTTATTTTCTTGTACTTTAAATATAAAAAGGGGTAAATAAAATGAAGGGAATTATTCTAGCCGGAGGCAAGGCAACAAGGCTTTACCCGATAACCAAGGGTGTCTGTAAACAGCTGCTGCCGGTTTATGATAAGCCGATGATTTATTATCCTTTATCGGTTTTAATGCTCTCCGGGATTAGGGATATCCTGATAATCTCAACGCCGAAAGATTTGCCGAGGTTCAGGGACCTGCTGGGGGATGGACGCAGCTTAGGGGTCAAATTTTCATACGCAATCCAGCCTGAACCAAAAGGCATTGCCCAGAGCTTAATTATCGCGGAGGATTTTATCAGAGGGGAGAGTGTCTGCCTTATTTTAGGTGACAATATTTTCTATGGCTATAACTTAAGCGATATCCTGCAGGAATCAGCTAAATTAAAAGACGGGGCAGTAATCTTTGGTTATCATGTCAAGAACCCCCGGAGTTATGGCGTGCTTGAGTTTGACAAGAAATGCAGAGTTATTTCAATCAAAGAAAAGCCTAAGAATCCGAAATCTAACTGGGTAGCTTCGGGAATATATTTTTATGATAAGAAGGCAGTCGCATTTGCTAAAAGCATCAAGCCTTCCTCAAGGGGCGAACTGGAAATTACGGCGGTAAATAATGAATACATCAAGATGGGCAAGCTGAAGGCTGAATTCCTCGGCCGCGGCTATGCCTGGCTTGATACCGGTACCTATGAATCCTTAATTGACGCCTCCATCTTTATTAAAACAATTGAGGACAGGCAGGGGCTAAAGGTCGGCTGTATTGAAGAGGTGGCATACCGTATGGGGTATGTTAATAAGGCTCAATTATTGAAACTCGCCAGCCAGACATCAACCAGTTATGGGCAGTACTTAAAGGATTTGCTTAAGAATGAATAATAAAATCCTTATTCTTGGGAAAGGTTTTATCGGCCAAAGGCTGCAAAAAGAACTTAATTGCAGGATTGACGGCTCAATAATAAATTGTTTTAATGACGCTGAAAAGCTGGTTAAGAAATACAGGCCGAGAGTAATTATCAATTGTATCGGCATCACCGGCAGACAGAATGTAGATGATTGCGAGCTGGAGAAAAACGCTACTTTATTAGCGAATAGTTTTGTCCCTGTCATACTGGCGGAGGCCTGCCTGCGCAGTAATATTAAGTTTGTGCATATAAGCAGCGGCTGCATTTTCAATTATGATTATAAGAAAAATAAGCCGATAGAAGAAAGCAGCCAGGATTATTTCTTTAAATTATTCTATAGCCGGAGCAAAATTTACGCGGAAAGGCCGCTTGAGGCGCTCGCCAGGGATTACAATATACTTATCGCCAGGATCCGCATACCCTTGCTTAACGCCAGGCACCCCAAAAATGTCCTGGATAAGCTTATCCGATATAAGAAGGTGATAGATATAGCTAACTCC
Source organism: uncultured Planctomycetales bacterium (assembly GCA_964593005.1). GTDB lineage: Bacteria > Omnitrophota > Gorgyraeia > Gygaellales > Profunditerraquicolaceae > UBA6249. Next base: position 5,619 of record CAZQGT010000054.1, on the reverse strand, counting down.
GTAACTTATATACCTGACTTTATCCGGGCGATTAAGCATTTGATAAGAATAGACGCCCGGGGTGTTTACAATGTGGTGAATAAGGGTGGATTGCGTTACCCACGGTTGATGGATGTTTATAAGAAATACGTTCCGTCTTTCAAATTTAAAACAGTTCCAGTAAAAAGTTTAGGTTTAGAGAGGACCAACCTGATTTTATCTGCAGGCAAGCTTGAGAAAACAGGTTTTAAAATTAGAAATATTAATTCAGTCTTAGAAGAATGCGTAAAAGAATACCTAAAATCTTAGTTACCGGCGGGGCGGGCTTTATCGGCAGCTCCTTTGTCAGGTTGTTGGTTAAAAACAACATATTACCTGTTGTTGTTGATAAGCTTACTTATGCCGGGGACCTTAAGCGGCTTGAGGAGATAAAGGGCAAGTTTAAATTCTATAAAACTGATATTTGCAGTAAAAAGGTGATTGAAGCTGTTTTCTTAAAAGAGAAACCGGATATCCTGGTTCATTTCGCCGCGGAGAGCCATGTTGACCGCAGCATTAAAGATGCCGCGCCGTTTGTAGAAACCAACATTAAGGGTACGCAGGTGCTTCTTGATGCCAGCCGTAAACATAAAATACAGAAATTTATCTTTATCTCAACCGACGAGGTTTATGGAGAGATTGCTAATGGCAAGTTCAATGAAGATTCTCCGATTAAGCCGAATAGCCCTTACGCGGCGTCCAAGGCAGCGGCTGACCTTCTGGTCCAGGCATACATCAGGACAAATAAATTTCCCGCGATAATTATCCGCCCGTCAAATAATTACGGGCCTTGGCAGTATCCGGAAAAGTTAATTCCTCTGGCTATCCTTAGGATATTGAGCGGGGATAAAGTCCCGATTTACGGCAGGGGGGTAAATGTGCGTGAGTGGCTTTATGTTGACGATTGCAGCCGGGGAATAATGGCGGTTATGCGAAGAGGGAAAATCGGGCAGGTTTATAATATAGGCAGCGCTTGCGAAAGCAAGAATATAGCCACAGTTAAATTATTGTTGAAAACTTTAGGCGTCAGTCAAAGCAGGTTTGAGTTTGTTAAAGACCGCCTGGGCCATGATTTAAGGTATTGCCTTAATTCAAGAAAAATTGCGCGGGAACTTGGCTGGAAACCGAAAGTTAAGCTTTCAGAAGGGCTTAAGCTTACAGTTGGCTGGTCGCTCAAACATCAAGTTTGGCTTAAAAGTAAGCTTAATGATATCAACAAGTTATATAAATAGGGACAGCGACCATTATCAAAAAGATAATGGTCGCTGTCCCTATTAAGGAGAGGGATGGGAATAGTTATTGTTACGGGTTCTTGTGGTTTAATCGGATCTGAAACTGTTAGTTTCTTCGCCGACAAAGGTTTTGATGTTGTCGGGATTGATAATAATATGCGCAGGAGTTTCTTCGGCGCCGACGGTTCAATTCTTTGGAATAAAAAGCGCCTTGAGAAATTATACAAAAAATACCGGCATTATTCCGTAGATATCCGCAACCAAAACAAAGTAAATTCAATATTCAGGAAATACAATAGGGATATTGCTTTAATCGTACACGCCGCTGCCCAGCCGTCGCATGATTGGGCAGCTAAGGATCCTATGATTGATTTTGGAGTTAATGCCCAGGGCACATTGGTTATGCTTGAGGCCCTGCGTAAGTTTTCTCCCCGGGCGGTTTTTATTTTTACATCAACTAATAAAGTTTACGGAGATACCCCCAACCGGCTTCCTTTGATGGAAAAAGAAAAGCGTTTTGAGATATCTGTTGACCATAAGTATTTTAAGGGTATTGATGAAACAATGAGTATTGATAACTGCCTACATTCGGTTTTCGGGGCATCAAAAGTAGCCGCGGATATTATGACCCAGGAGTATGGCAGGTATTTTCATCTTAAAACCGGAGTATTCAGGGGAGGTTGCCTTACCGGCCCGGCGCATTCCGGTGCTGAGCTGCATGGGTTTTTGTCTTATTTAGTTAAGTGCGCTGTAACAAAACGCAAGTATAAAATTTACGGTTACAAAGGAAAGCAGGTCAGGGATAACATACATTCTTTTGACCTGGTGAATGCCTTTTATCATTATTTTCAGAATCCGCGCTGCGGAGAGGTTTATAATATAGGCGGAGGCAGGTTTGCCAATGTTTCGGTGCTGGAAGCAATAGGGATGTGCGAGAAATTAAGCGGAGAGAAGTTTGATTACGAGTATATTGATACCAACCGTATCGGAGACCACATCTGGTGGGTCAGTGACGTATCAAAATTTAAATCGCATTATACTGGCTGGAATTATAAGTTCGGCATAGAGGATACAATCAGGCAGATTTACGATAATTATAGACAGTGTATGTAATTATTTAAAAATTAGAGGCGCTTCTATTTATATCTAAGATAGAAAATAGGGGCGCTTTTTTTGTTAGATTTACCTCCTTTTTGAGTCTATTAATGGCAGAAGGGGGGGCAAATGAACGAGAGAGAGCTTTCAGCAGAATTAGTGGCAACAAAGATTTTGTTGGTGAGAGGTAGAAAAGTGATGTTAGATAAGGATTTAGCAGGATTGTATGGAGTGGAGACGTTTAACCTTAATAAGGCTGTTAAACGGAATATTGACCGTTTCCCGGAAGATTTTATGTTTCAACTAACCAGGGAAGAGTATAAAAACTTGATATTCCAAAATGGAAGGTCAAGCTGGGGCGGGAGAAGGCACTTACCGTATGCTTTTACCGAACAAGGTGTAGCTATGCTTTCTAGTGTGCTTAAGTCTAAACGGGCTATTTGGGTGAATATCGCTATTATGCGGGCATTCGTAAAATTGCGGGAGTTGTTGTTGACGCATAAAGAATTAGCTGAGAAGCTGGAAGAATTAGAACGTAAGTATCAGTTACATGAAACTGATATCCAGGTGATATTTGGGGCAATCAAGAAACTACTTGAACCGCCGCAGGAGCCGCCAAATTCCCGGTTCAGCCTGAATTAACTATCGTTTAAATATTCCTTTTGCAAACTTCTATTTCTGGTGGAATAAGGGGGTTAAAATGAATAACAAAGGACTTTTGGCGGAGGCAGTGGCAACAAAGATTTTGTTGGTAAGAGGTAAAAAAGTAATGCTGGATAGGGATTTGGCAGAGTTGTATGGCGTTACCACCGGGGCTTTGAATCAGGCTGTAAAGAGAAACCGGTCTCGATTCCCGGAAGATTTTATGTTTCAATTGGGAAAAGGCGATTTTTTGAGTTTGATATCACAATTTGTGATATCAAAAAGAGGAGGAACAAGGAAACTCCCGTATGTTTTTACGGAACAAGGCGTAGCAATGCTCTCTACTGTATTAAACTCTGAACGCGCAGTCCAGGTAAATATTGTCATTATGCGGGCGTTTGTGAAATTGCGTGAATTGTTGTTAACGCACAAAGAGATAGCGGATAAGGTTGAGGAATTAGAAAAGAAGTACCAGCTTCACGAAACAGATATTCAGGCAATATTTGAGGTAATTAAGAAATTGCTTGAGCCACCCCCGGAGCCTCCGAGGCCGCGATTTGGGCTTAATTAAATACAGCCGTAGTATTTCTTTTGCAAACTTCTATCTCTATTGATAAAGAAAGGGGGCTAAAATGAATGAGAGAGAGCTTTCGCCAGAATTGGTGGCGACAAAGATTCTATTTGTAAGAGGTAAGAAAGTGATATTGGATAAGGATTTAGCGGAGATGTATGGAGTTAAAACAAAGGAACTTAACCAAGCAGTCCAGCGTAATCTCAAAAGGTTCCCGGATGATTTTATGTATCAGCTTACACGAGAAGAGGTTGCCAACTTGAAGTCACAATTTGTGACTTCAAGTTGGGGTGGAACAAGAAAACCTCCGCGGGTGTTTACTGAGCAAGGTGTAGCTATGTTATCTGGATTGTTAAATAGTAACAGAGCTATACAGGTAAATATCGCTATTATGCGAGCATTTGTAAAATTGCGGGAGTTGTTGCTAACACATAAAGAGTTGGCAGAGAAACTTGAAGAATTAGAGCGGAAGTACCAGCTTCACGAAACAGATATCCAGATGATATTTGAAGTAATTAAGAAATTGCTTGAGCCGCCGCCTGAGCCTCCAAGGCCGCGATTTGGGCTTAATTAAGCTTGAGGTTAGAGATTTTGGTGTTGACAGGGGGCAGGTATGAAAGTAAGATAATAGAAAAGTTGCTTAATTTATGGTGGAATTATGAAATATAAGAATTTGCTAATTACCGGCGGAGCGGGTTTTATCGGCAGTAATCTGTCCGTCTATTTTAAGCGCAAATATCCCTTTCTTAAGATCATTGTCCTGGATAATTTAATCCGCAAAGGGAGTGAACTTAACTTACCCCGGCTTAAGGATAATGGAATTAAATTTATCCGCGGGGATGTAAGGCGCCCCAGAAACCTGGATCTTAAGTTTGACATAGATTTGGTATTGGAATGTTCAGCCGAGCCTTCGGTGTTGGCAGGCTATGAAAATCCTTCCTACATTATTGATACAAACTTAAACGGAACTGTCAATTGCCTTGAGTTATGCCGGAGGCGCAAAGCAGGGATGATTTTTCTTTCCACTAGCAGAGTTTATCCATATGGAAAAATAAACGCAATCAAACGCCGGGAAACAAAAAACAGGTTTGAGTGGCAGGGTCTTTCCGGTATTGATACGGATTTTTCTTTAACCGGGCCGAAAACTTTATACGGCACAACTAAATTGGCTTCGGAATTCATCCTGCAGGAATATATTGCCGCATACGGAATCCAGGCGGTTGTTAACCGCTGTGGAGTGGTTGCCGGGCCATGGCAATTTGGCAAGGTTGACCAGGGGGTGTTTACTTATTGGATGCTGGCCCATTATTTTAAGAAACCGCTTAAGTATATCGGTTTTGGAGGTAAAGGCAAACAGGTACGCGATCTTTTGCATGTTGATGATCTTTGCCGGTTAATTGATATACAGATAAATAAGCTTAGCAAGATAAGCGGCAATACTTATAATGTCGGCGGATCAAGAGAAGTAAGCCTTTCTCTGCTGGAAACCACCGCCCTTTGTCAGCAGATTACCGGAAATAAAGTTAAGGTAGGCAGGGATCTGCATGATCGTCCGGGAGATATCGCGGTTTACTTGACGGATAACCGGAAAGTTTCCAGGGAATTAAAATGGAGGCCGCAGAAGCAGTCTCCGGTAATTTTAAATGATATTTTTAACTGGATTAAAGATAATGAGGTGAAGCTAAAAAAACTTTAAATAACTGATTCTAATCTCAGGGAGGTTTAGAAGATAGTGGCCAAAGGGAATGAAAGACATAGGCGTTTCTGTTAAATAGAGGCGCCTATTTTGTTAGATTTTGTTTATTTGAGCGTCTATTGGTAGTAAGGAGGCAATACCATGAAAAATAAGATTACTGATATACCGTCAAAGGGTGAAATTGTTATTTACCGGGCTAAGGATAAGAAGGTCCGGCTTGAGGTTAAATTAGAGCAAGAAACAGTTTGGTTGACGCAAAAACAGATGGCTGATTTGTTTACTAAAGATGTTCGAACAGTTAACGAACACATACAGAATATATTTAAAGAAGGGGAATTGAAGAAAAATTCAGTGATCTGATTTTT
>CAZQGT010000053.1:0-10248 GCA_964593005.1 uncultured Planctomycetales bacterium | reverse complement strand
GCTTCCTGCCTGGCGTTGGGTTTTTTTCTTTGAGCGAAAGATGTGGTTCTGTCTTTTTAAAGAAGTATATAAAAAATTTAAGGTAAAGCTGCTTATTCAGCATCAGGAATTTGGCTGGATTCAGCAGGTCCAGGTTGAAGCCCTTGAGGCGACAGGGGGGATTATGGTCGGCTTTCATTGGTCTAATTTTCCCTATGCGTTGAAGCCGTTCCATTTGACCCCTGAACATGTCTATTTTGTCTGGGGAAAGGCCAATAGAGAGTGGGTGCAAAAGAAGGGTAATACCTGCCAATATATTTTACCATCAGGCGTATGGATTTCTAACAATAAGAAACAAAAGCAGCTGGAATCTTTCTCTAATAATTTTGAGTTTACTATTGCTATCTTTGATTCGTCAGTAGCATACAATATATATTTATCAGCTGACTCGATGGCGCAATTTTATTTAACGGTTTTAGGGCTTATAGAAAATAATTCCCGTTGGGGGGGAATTATAAAAAGCAAAAATTGGAATTTGAATGAACTTGGTTATTTGGCCGGAGGAAAAGAAGTAGTGAAAAAGATTACGGAGCTTATTGAGAGTAAAAAATTGGTGTTTTTAGATAGATATACTTCGCCGCTTATTGCCTCGGCTCATGCGCGCCTTTCCGCTTGTTTTAGTTTAAATTCAGCAGGTATTCTCGCAGGAATACATGGCCATCGGGCAATTCATTGGGATTGTTCGGGCTGGCTGCATAATTGGCTTTATAAAGAAAAAGACCAGAAAATAATATATCCTGAGCTGGATGGTTTCAAAGAAGCGATCATTAAGGCAAGCAAGGGGGATAATGAGATTGGGGATTTCTCGCGCTGGAGAGATAAGTTTAACTATTTCGATGACTTCCGCGCTTCAAAACGGGTAGGTAATTTTATCCAGAATTATATGGATGGTATTTTGAAAGGTTCCGTAAACGATGTTCTTGATGGGGCGGTAAAAAGATATATCGAGGAAAATGGAATCAGTGAAGATTTCTTTAAAACCGCGGATTCGTATCATCTATAAAAGGGAGAAAAACATGCTTAATGATAAAGTTATCTTGATTACTGGCGGGACAGGTTCTTTCGGCAATAAATTTACGGAAATAGTTTTTAAAAAGTATAAGCCAAAGAAAATCATTATTTTCAGCCGCGATGAATATAAACAGCATGAAATGGCAAAAATATTTCCGGTTGAAAAATATCCTATCCGGTACTTCCTGGGAGATATCCGCGATAGGGATCGTCTATATAGGGCTTTTGAGAATGTGGATTATATTGTTCACGCAGCTGCTTTAAAACAAGTTCCAGCTTTGGAATATAATCCCACCGAGGCAGTAAAAACGAATATTTTAGGCGCTGACAATATCGTAGATGCGGCTGTGGATAGAGGCGTGAAGAAGGTGGTCGCGCTTTCCACTGATAAAGCAGTTAATCCGATTAATTTGTATGGAGCGACAAAATTAGCTGCGGAGAAGATTTTTATTGCCGCCAACGCCTACGCAGGAGCAAGAGTGAAATTCTCTGTTGTGCGCTATGGCAATGTGGTCGGTTCGCGGGGAAGCGTCATACCGTTTTATCTTAGTTTGAAAAAACAGGGCTTGAAGGAGTTCTCTATTACAGACATAAGGATGACGCGCTTCTGGATTACCTTTGAACAGGGCGTTGAGCTTGTTTTGATGGCTCTGAAGGAAACAGAAGGGGGTGAGATTTTTATCCCCAGGATACCTTCCATGAAAATCACTGATTTGGCTAAGGCAATCGAGCCGGATTGCATTTTTAATAAAATCGGGATAAGGCCGGGAGAAAAAATTAATGAGACTCTTATTTCAGAAGATGAGGCAAGGAAAACAAAAATATTCAAAAAAGCGTATGTAATTTTGCCGCAATTCTTCGAAAGTAATATGGTACATAAAAAATACAGCAAATGCGCCAGTGTTCCCGAAGGATTCGTGTATCGCAGTGATAATAATAAACACTGGCTTACCGTTAAAGAATTGCGGGAGATGGTAAGGAAATTATGAAACGCATACCGTATACTCGTCAGGATATAGATAAAGATGATATTAGAGGGGTTGTTAATGTTTTGCGATCAGATTGGCTTACACAGGGGCCAAAGATCAAAGAGTTTGAAGATGCTCTTTGCCGCTATACCGGAGCACGATATGCTGTGGCTGTATCAAATGGGACAGCGGCGTTGCACGTTGCTTGTTTAGCTGCAGGGATTAAGGAAGGAGACCAAGTCATTACTTCACCGATTACCTTTGTTGCTTCAGCTAATTCTGTTCTATACGCAGGAGGGACTCCGGTTTTTGCCGATATTCAGCAAGATACGGTTAATATTAATCCAGAAGAAATAAAAAGAAAGATTACAAAAAAAACAAAAGCTATTATTCCGGTTGATTTTGCCGGACACCCCTGTGACCTGAAAGAGATAGGTGAAATATGCAAGAAACATAATTTGCTTATGATTGAGGATGCAGCCCACGCCTTAGGCGCTGAATACAAGGGGAAGAAAATCGGAAATTGCAAGTATTCTGATATGACTATTTTTTCTTTTCATCCTGCAAAATCTATTACTACTGGTGAGGGCGGAGCCGTTCTAACTAATAATGAAGATTTATATGAAAAACTAAAATCTTTTCGTACACACGGGATTACTAAATGCGAGAATAGATTTAAGTTTAGGGATCCGGAAAGAGATGGCGCTTGGTATTATGAAATGCAGAATCTTGGTTTTAACTACCGAATTACCGACTTTCAGTGTGCAATTGGAATAGCTCAATTAAAAAAGCTAGACGATTTTATAACAAGAAGAAGAGAAATTGTTGCTATGTACGAAAATGAGCTTTCAAGACTTGAATCAATTCAGCTGCCTATTGAGAAGGGCTATGTCAGGTCATCCTGGCATATTTATTGCCTCAGGCTTAAAGATCCTGGTAGGCGCAAATTAATTTTCGATAGGTTATGCTCAATGGGTATTGCCGCTAATGTGCACTACATTCCTGTCCATCTGCAGCCTTATTATCGTATGAATTTTGATTTCAGGTACGGTGATTATCCAAAGGCGGAAGAATATTATGAAAGCGCTATAACCATACCGCTTTATCCCTCAATGAATAAGACACAGATAAGCTACGTGACCAAGGTGTTAAAAAAGGTGCTTGGATGAAGATGCTTCTGATTAATCCACCGGTACGAGAGTGGGCTAAGCCGAATGTTTTTCCTCTAGGCTTGGGGTATATCGCCAGTGTCTTGCTTCAGGAAAAACATAAAGTTGAAATCCTGGATATTAACGGGCTCCGCTTTAACAAAGAAGAGGTGGAGAGTAAAATTAAGGAAGCCAGTTTTGATGTAGCGGGAATCGGCGGAATAGTCACTACCTACAAATATATCAAGTGGCTGGTAGAAATTTTACGTAAATATCACCCGAATAAGAAAATTATTATAGGCGGTAGCGTTGGTTCTTCTATCCCTGATATCATGCTTGAAAATAACGATGTGGATTTTGTGTGTCTGGGAGAAGGAGAGGGAACAGTAAGGGAATTGTTCAAAGCCTTACAAGATGGTTCGGATCTTTCAAAAATTATGGGGATTTGGTATCGGGACAAAAATGGGGAAATTCGGCAAAATTTGTTACGTAAGCCCATCCCTGACTTAAACACCATTCCGCTTCCTTCGTGGGAGCTTTTTCCAATTGATATTTATCTAAAGAACCCGATTGGAGCCTTAAACAGGAATAAATGGATTGACGGTTCGTTTAGCGACAATATACCACTATCAATGAACTTATCAGCGACTAGAGGATGCCCTTATCAATGCATATACTGCTATCATGATTTTATGGGGCAGGGGCATCGTACTCGTTCACCGGAAAATATCATAAATGAAATCGAAATTCTCTGTAAAAAATATAACGTTCAATATTTTCACTTCGTTGATGATGAGTTTGTTTTTAATAAGGAATTTGTTTTAACCTTCTGCCGCCTAATGAAAGCATTGAGGCAGAAAACCGGTAAAGAATTGACCTGGGGTTGTGCTGGAAGGGTAAACCTTATAAATGAGGAACTTATAGCTGTGATGGCTGATTCCGGATGTAGATTAGTTGGTTACGGAATTGAATCGGCGAGTCAAAAGATGCTCGACTTGATAAAAAAACGAGTAACAGTCAAGCAAGCAAAGAACGCAATCCGTCTCACCAAGAAATACCTTGGCTGGGCCGATTGTTCCTTTATGATTGGTTATCCCGGAGAAGACAAGCAAACAATACAGGAGACTATCGATTTCTGCAAGGAATTAGATCTGACTCCCGAAGTTATTTTCTTTTTAACTCCTTACCCGGGAACTGAGTTGTACCGGATGGCGCTAGCGCAGGGTAAGATTAAGGATGAAGAAAAATACGTCTTGGGACTTGGTGAACAGGGCGAGAAAATCCGGGTTAACTTTACTAGTTTCAGCGATAAAGAGTTAAGTAAGATACAGATAGATATGATTGATGAGCTTAAGGCTTGGAATAAAATCAGGCATGGTTGATAGATAGGGGGGGATATGAATATTTTATGTGTAATTCCTGCACGGGGCGGCAGTAAAGGCTTAAAGAACAAAAATATCATGCCTTTTTTGGGAAAACCGCTCATCGGTTACACTATTGATGCTGCCAAGGAATCTAAGATTGTAAATAAGATCATCGTTTCCACTGATGATGCCAAAATTGCCAGAGTGGCAAGGCAATACGGAGTTGAAATTATTAACAGACCTAAGAAGTTCGCTACCGACACTTCTCCGATAGAGCTATCTTTACGGCATGCAGTTAATTATCTTGAGAAGAAGCGTGGGTATGCCGCGGATATTATCGTTTGGCTTCAGGCGAATATACCTATTCGTAAAGAAGGACAAATTGATACGATAGTAAAGAAGTTGATTAAGAGTAGCGCGGATTCAGCAGTTACAGTGCAGCGGGTTGATTCTTTTCCGCAGTGGATGAAACGTATGGGAAAGAGAAATTATCTTATACCCTTTATCCGTAACGGCAAATTATACCGCCGCCAGGATCTTGAACCGCTATATCTGGTCGATGGTTCAATTGTGGCGATGAGAAAGAAATCCCTTATGGAAACGGATGGCTTAAAAGGCGTTCACGTGTTCATGGGGAAAAAAGTACTCGGAGTTACCCAAGAGAAAGAATTTACCATTGAAATTGACGACCGCGATTCTCTCGGTTTAGCTGAATTTTATTTACGCCGGCACATCTTAGAAAAAAGGATTAGAAAATGAAGTATTGCAAGAAATGCATCATGCCGGATAGTCGTCCGGAACAAGTTTTTGATGAGAATGGGATTTGTGACGCGTGTCATTCGGCCGAGCTGAAGAAAAATATTGATTGGCAGGCGCGCGGAAAGGAATTCGAGAAGATATTGGACCCTTACCATAATAAGGATGGTACTTGGTGGGATTGTATTATTCCGGTAAGCGGCGGGAAAGACAGCTGTTATCAGGCGATTACAATGCGCGATAAATTCGGAATGAATCCGCTATGCGTAAATTTTATCCCATGCGAAATGACCGATGTCGGGCTGAAAAATATACTTTTTCTAAGGGACCTCGGTTTTGATATAGTTCAAATTGGAGCTAATCGTAAAACATACAGAAAAATGGTCAAGAAAGGATTCTTTGACCTTGGTGATTGTTGTTGGCCTGAACACATCGGTATCTTTACGGCTCCGGTAAGGGCTGCGGTTCAATATAAGGTCCCCTTAATAATTTGGGGAGAGAATTCGCAGCTTGAGTACGGAGGCCCGGCTTCCCACAGAGAAAACAATTACCTGGACAGAAACTGGCTTGAACAATTTCAGATGCTCGGCTATCGCATATCTGACCTTTACCATGAAGGATTTGATAGAAAAGAACTGCTTGTATTCGAGTATCCGTCTGATAAAGACGTGCACGAAGTAGGCGTAACTGGCCTTTTTCTGGGGTATTATTTGAAATGGGATGCATATGAGCATGGCTTGGAAATGGTAGAAATGGGATGGAACCAAAATCCGAATGGCCCGGTTGAGGGCGCGTATTATCCTTTTGAAAATCTCGACTGCAAGTGGGTTGGAGGCTTGCATGATTATATGAAGTTTTTGAAGTTTGGTTACGGCAGGGCGACAGACCAACTTTGCATTGAGATACGAAACGAAAGGATTGATCGGGATACAGCAATACGCATTGTAAGGGATTATGAAGGAAAAGTGCCTAGGAAATACCTGTCTGACTTTTTGAGGTTTATCGGTTGCACTGAAGAAGAATTTTTTAAGACGTTACATAGGTTTACCAATAAGAAAATTTTTAAAACCGATAAGAGTGGCAATTTTATAGGGGATGAGAACGGGGATTTGGTTAAGAATGATTACGGTTATTAATATAAAAATAGGAAATATCACTAGTGTCAGCCGCGCCCTTACGTATTTAAAAATTCCGCATGTCGTTGCTAATGACCCTAAGGTAGTTAGCCAAGCTAAAAAACTGATTTTTCCGGGGGTAGGAAATTTTTTCGAAGCTGTAGCCAGGCTTAAATCTTCAGGATTAGATGAAGTCCTAAAAAAGAGGGTATTGCAGGATAAAATCCCGATTCTGGGAATTTGTCTTGGGATGCAGCTCTTCGCGACCTATGGAGAAGAAGGTGGTGGATGCGAAGGGCTTAATTTTATCAGGGGAAACATAGTTTACCACCGCGCTAAGCAACAGGGGTTACGGCTTCCGCATATCGGTTGGAATAATGTCAGGACAGATGGTCTTAAAATATTTGACGCAATCCCGGATGGCACCTGTTTTTATTTCGTACACAGTTATGAAATAATCCCTTCCGAGACGGTTAAGGCAGCTTACAGTAATTATGGAGTTGATTTTGTCGCGGCTGTGCAAAAAGATCATATCATCGGAGTACAATTTCATCCTGAAAAAAGCCAGGAAGGTGGCTTACGTTTATTGAAAAACTTTTGCGAGGACAAGTTTTGATGTTACGTTATCGCGTTATCCCCTTGGTGCTCCTGGACGGGTATTCTGTTGTCAAGACAATTCAGTTTGATGTACGTAGGAACCAGGGAAATCCGATTGTTGTTTCCCGTATTTATAACTCTCGTAATGTCGATGAATTAATCCTTTTGGATATTGATGCCTCAAAGGAAAACAGAGGAATAGATTTACACACGGTAGAGGCTGTGGCATCGGAATGCTTTATGCCGCTTACGGTAGGAGGTGGCCTGAAGACGTGCGAGGAAATTTCAATGACGCTTGAGGCAGGAGCAGATAAAGTTTCGCTTAATTCCGTGATTTTTGATAATCCTGAATTTATCCGCGAAGCTGTATCGGTCTATGGGAGTCAATGTATCGTGGCATCTATCGATATCAAGCGGAGTAAGGATTTTACATATTTGCTTTATTCCCATGCGAATAAGCCCATCACGTTCACACTGGATGAATGTTTAAAGTTTTTGATTGATTCTAAAGTCGGGGAAATTCTGCTCAACAGCGTTGATTTAGATGGAAAGATGTGCGGTTATGATTATGAATTAATTGAATATGTTTCATCTTCGACTGACATACCGGTTATCGCGGCAGGAGGAGCTGCTTGTCCAAGTGATTGTAGTAAGGCTGTAAAAGCAGGCGCTTCGGCAGTTGCCGCAGCGAGTATCTTTCATTTTACCAATCATACGCCGCAGTTATGCAAGCAGGCGATGTTTGAGGATGGAATCCCAGTAAGGTTATGAAGGTCTTTCTTCTCACTGAAGGCGGCAGCGGGTTAGGATTGGGTCATATCATGCGCTGTATTGCTATGAACGATTCATTCAAGGAATTTAATATTGAGCCGACGCTATTGATAAACGGGAACACAAGCATAAAAGATATCGTGAAAAAAAGAAAATATCGTTTTTTTGATTGGCTAAAGCAAAGAAATAAAACGTTTGACCTGCTACGCGGCACTGATGTTGTCATCATAGATTCTTATTTAGCAGATAGTTCTTTTTACAAAAGTATCGCAAAACTGATACCGGTACCCGTTTATTTCGATGATAATAAAAGGATTACTTATCCACCGGGAGTGGTTATTAACGGTGCGGCTTTTTCAAATAGAATGGGATATCCGGAAAATAAAAATATTAAATATTTACTCGGGTTATCCTATGTTCCTTTACGAAAAGAGTTTTGGGATGTACCGGAAAAAAAAGTATCAAGAGTGGTTAGGAATGTTCTGATAACTTTTGGGGGAGAGGATACAAAAAATATGACCCCCAAAATTGTAGCAGCACTCAGTAAAGAATACCCACAGTTACATAAGAAAGTAATTATAGGAAAAGGATTCAAAAATATAGCGGAAATTGTCAGGGCTAAGGATGCGCAAACTGAATTAATATTTTATGCGCAGCCTGAGAGGATAAAGAAAGTTATGCTGGATGCTGATATCGCAATTTCCGCGGCAGGGCAGACCTTATATGAATTAGTGCGGCTTGGCGTCCCCACTATAGCGGTAACTGTTGTTAATAATCAATTAAAACACTCCCATTCCTTAAAAATGGCTGGTTGCCTGCTTTATGTCAGCAAATACAGCGAGAAAGATTTAATTGAGAATATCTTTCGTTATCTAGATTCTCTCAATTATACAAGGCGTAAAATAATTAGTCGCAGAGGAAAGAAGATGGTGGACGGCCAGGGGGCTCGAAGGACAGTCGTTGAGATCATTAGCTATGTAAGGTAGATGCGATGACATCCCTAAAAGACAATTTCCGGTTAAAAGATTTCTTAATTGTTAATTTTATAAATTTAACTACTCCGGAAAAGGAAATGGTCAGGCGCTGGAGAAATTACAATGCTATTAGAAATTACATGTGCCAGAATCGCCTCATCTCGCGGAAAGAGCATCTTGCATTTATCCAGGGTCTAAAGAAGGACAAGCATAATTTTTATTGGGTAGTAAAGAATGCGTGCGGAGATTACATTGGTACTATTTCTCTGAATAAAGTTGATACGGCTAACAAAAATGCATTCTTTGGGATTTATGTAAATCCGTATTCCCCACTTCATAGTAGAGGAATGGCATTGATGAGGTGTTTAAGGTATTTAAGTTTTACCAAAGCAGAATTGCATACCTTGAACCTTGAGGTACTCGAAGATAACGAGCGCGCGATACGTTTCTATAAAAAATGTGGTTTTCGAGTACAGGGCAGGTTAAGGGAATTTATTTTTCAAAAGGGGAGATGGAAAGATATCTTGATTATGGGTATTAAAAACAGGAAATAACTATGTATATTCAGATTGATGGCCACAAGGTTGGTGAAGATAAACCGGTTTTCATCATAGCGGAATTATCCGCTAATCATCTTCAGGATTACAAGCTTGCGGTGAAAAGTATACACGCGATAAAAAAAATAGGAGCGGATGCTGTAAAGCTTCAAACCTTTACCCCTGATACGATAACTCTCAATTGCAATAACCGCTACTTCAGGATAAAAAAGGGTACACTGTGGTCAGGAAAAACTCTTCATCAGCTTTATCAGAAAGCATATACACCATGGGATTGGCAGCCAAAGCTTAAAAAAATCGCGGAAGATTTAGGCCTTGTTTGTTTCTCAACGCCTTTTGATAATACCGCAGTAGATTTCCTTGAGAAGATTAAAGTGGCCGCATACAAGATTGCTTCTTTTGAAATAACGGATCTGCCGCTTATTGAATATGCGGCGGCAAAAGGCAAGCCAATGATTATTTCGACGGGCATAGCCGTTACCGAAGAGATTAGGGAAGCGGTACAGACATGCCGAAAAAAAGGCAATAATAACATTGCGCTTTTAAAATGTACCTCGGCATATCCGACACCTCTGCGTGAAGTTAATTTAAAGGCGATACCATATTTGAAGAAGAAGTTCAAAACGGTGGTCGGCCTGTCTGACCATACTCTCGAGATTTCTGTGCCTATTGCTGCCGTGGCATTAGGCGCCAGCATTATTGAGAAACATTTTATTCTCAACAGGAAATTAGGAGGGCCGGATAGCGCCTTTTCCTTAGAGCCGGAAGAATTTATGGCAATGGTAAAGTCAATCAGGGAAGTGGAGAAGGCCCTTGGTAGCTCGGCACTAAAACTTTCAAAGACGGCAGAATCCGCGAGGGCTTTCTCGCGTTCACTGTTTGTAGTAAACAATATGCGCAGGGGCGAAGTATTCACAGAAAGAAACGTTAAATCAATCAGGCCGGGAT
>CAZQGT010000052.1:0-10376 GCA_964593005.1 uncultured Planctomycetales bacterium | reverse complement strand
CATTTTTCCATGGCTGCCCGGCTTTTTACTCCGGTGAACCTGGTGGCGATAGTGGGAAAGGATTTTCCGCAGAAACATATCTCTTTTTTAAGAGGCAAGGGCCTGAATCTTAGCTCTCTTATAATTGATAAAGGGAAAACTTTCAGGTGGGAAGGCGAGTATCAGGGGGACTTAAATACCGCGCTTACCTTGAATACTGAATTAGGCGTGCTTTCCGTGTTTAAACCGCACATTTCTGATGAGCAGAGCAGAATAAAAAATATATTTCTGGCGAATGTTGATCCGGATATTCAGGAGCATCTTTTGCGTAAAATGCATAATCCCGAGTTGGTTGGTTTAGATAGTATGAATTATTGGATTAATAATAAACGCAGGGAGTTAATCAGACTGCTTAAACATATTGATATTTATGTGGCTAACGACCAGGAGGCGCGCTCTTTAAGCGGGGAGAACAATATAATCAAAGCGGCAAAGGCGCTTAAGGGTTATGGGGCAAAAATGGTCCTGATTAAGAAAGGCGAGCACGGAGTGCTCTTTTATAGCGACAAATTTATTTTTTCCCTTCCGGCTTTTCCGGTTGAGAAAGTAATTGATCCTACCGGCGCCGGGGATACTTTTGCCGGTGGGTTTATGGGGTACCTGGCTAAAAGCGGTAAAGTTAATTCATTAAGTTTAAAAAAGGCCCTTGCTTACGGGACAGTAGCCGCTTCGTTTAATATTGAGGATTTTGGGTTAAACAGGACCAGCAGGCTTAAGCAGCAGGATTTAACCAGGCGTTTAAATAAGTTCAAAGGCTGTTTTTCGTTTTAATTTCTAACACAGGATTAAGGGAGGGTGGGTATGCTGGAAGAGAAAATTCTGAATGATTATAAAGAAGCAATGAAGTTAAGGGACAGCTTAAAGAGTTCGGTTTTAAGTTTTTTGCGCGCGGATATGCTTAATCAGGCAACCGCCAAGAAAAAGAATAACCTGGATGATCCGGAAATCATTGCTGTAATAAAGAAACAGATCAAGCAGCGCCAGGATTCTATTGAGCAGTTTACTAAAGGCATGCGGCTTGAGATGGCGGAGAAAGAGAAAAAAGAATTAGAGATGCTTAAAGTTTATTTGCCGGCGGAACTTTCAGCCGAACAGATCAAGGCCTTAATTGAAGAGGCGGTTATCGCAACCGGTGCCAGCGGGATGAAAGATATGGGCCGGCTGATGAAAGAGCTGACTGTAAAGATCGCCGGAGGCGCCGATGGCAAACTGGTCAGCGATTTGGTCAGGCAGAGATTGAGTACTCCTTCCTAAGGAAAACCTAAAAGTATGTTTTCTTCGTTAAAAGTAAAGCACTTCCGCATTTATTGGCTGGGTATGCTGGTATCCTTGATTGGTACCGGCATACAATTTATGGCTCAGGGTTGGCTGGTTTATGAGCTGACTGATTCCGCGTTCCTTTTAGGGGTTGTCGGTTTCTTAGGCGCGATACCGGTATTTGCGCTTTCTTTGTTTGGAGGGGTATTAGCTGATAGGCGCAATAAAAGGAGCATCTTATTTTCTACCCAGATAGCTTTTATGTTCCTGGCTTTTTTGCTGGCAGTCTTGACTCAGTTTAAGATTATTACGCCGCAACAGATTATGTTTATTGCTTTATGTAATGGGGTGGTTATGGCATTTGATGCCCCTGCCAGGCAGGCGATAGTGGTAGAATTAGTAGGCAAGGAACATCTTTTTAACGCGATTACCTTAAACTCGGTAGCCTTTAATTCCTCGCGGATTATCGGTCCGGCCATCGCCGGGGTATTTATATCCGTAATCGGAATGAGCGGTTGTTTTTATTTAAACGGGATAAGTTTCCTGGCAATTATTGCCGCTTTGTTTTGGATTAAAACAGGTAAAAATGACCTGCGAAATAGTAATTCTGCCTTCAGGGATCTCAAGGAGGGGCTCATTTTTATCAGCCGCAACCGTTCTATATTGGGCCTGGTGAGTATGGTAGCGGTAGTCAGCCTTTTCGGCATTTCTTACATTATGCTTATGCCGGTTTTTGCCAGCAGGGTGCTCCATGTGGGGGTAGGCGGTTTAGGGGTACTGATGTCAAGCATAGGCCTGGGGGCCCTAACCGGATCTTTAATTTTAGCTCGGATGGGTAATTTTAGAAATAAGGGGAAGTTTTTGATCTGGTCGGTTTTCTTGTTTTCTTTCCTGCTTATCAGTTTCTCTTTGTCAAAAAGTTATATCTGGTCTATTGTCTTATTGATTGCTCTCGGCGCTATCAGCGTCCCGGCTACCGCGATAATTAATTCTTTGCTGCAAATTACGGTACCGGATCTGTTCCGGGGCAGGGTAATGAGCCTTTTTATGATTACCACTAACGGAATTGTGCCTTTCGGCAGTTTGATTTCCGGAAGCCTGGCCCAGGCCCTGGGGATTTCCACGGCCCTGTTGCTTTGCGGATTGATCTGCCTGGGGTTGTTTATATTGATTAATTTATCATTCCCGGAGTTGAAAAAGCTTTAATATATTTTATTTGCTTTATTTACATATTTTGCTAAAATTAAAATTGGCAAGGAGGTGAAGGCATCTCAGTCATCCTAATCGTAAAAACGTCATAATAACAAGTTTAATAAATTTAGAGAGGAGAGCGTAGATGAAAAAGTTTTTGGTTTTAGTATCAGTGGCGCTTATGTTTACAGCGTTATCCGGTTGCGCAAAACAGCAGGAAATGGAAGATTTGCAGCCGGTTACTTTAGAGTCTTTAAGCGTTTCCGGTAATCAGACTCAGGCTATGCCGCAGGATGTTAATATGCCGTCTGCCGCAGCTCCAGCTGTTGCATCAAAAGAATTAATGCCCTTGCCACCTCAGGGTCCCTATAAGCCCACAGATATTGAAATTCAGACAGCTTTAAAGAATGCGGGTTTTTACGCGGGTAGTATTGACGGCAAGATTGGGCCAAAGAGTAAAAAGGCGATTGAGGATTTCCAAAGCGCCAATGGCTTGAAAGTTGACGGTAAGGTCGGCGCTAAAACCTGGGAAGCATTAGGCAGGTATTTAAACATCGCTTCTAATATAGACAGACGCTAACCTGTAGGGCCTGTTGTTTTGTTTAAAAAAGAATCCCAGCAATTTCTGTTGGGATTCTTTTTTTGCAGTGCTATAATATAATCCAATATGAATAAATTCCCGCGTGATTTTCTTTGGGGCGCTTCAACTTCAGCTCATCAGGTAGAAGGGAACAATATCCATAATGACTGGTGGCTTGCTGAACAGGGCGGCGCCCTGAAAGAAGCCTCAAGCCAGGCCTGTCGGCATTATGAATCTTACCGAGAGGATTTTGCTATAGCTAAAGAGCTGGGCCATAACTGCCACCGTTTTTCAATTGAATGGAGCCGCATTGAGCCGCAAGAAGGAAAATTCCAGGATTCCGAGATAGAACATTACCGCAAGGTAATTGCTGAACTTAAAAGGCTGGGAATTGAGCCGGTAGTTACTCTCCACCATTTTACTAATCCTGTATGGTTTAGCCAGAGGGGCGGATGGGCTAAACTCAAACTGAAAAAATATTTTTTGCGTTTTGTAGAGAAAATAGTCAAAGAGTTCTCCTCCGAGGTGAAATTCTGGGTTACTATTAATGAGCCGCTGGTATATTCCTCGCATTCTTATCTGTTAGGTGTTTGGCCCCCAAAGGAACGTTCTTTATTTAAAACAGCTAAAGTCCTTCTGAATATGGCCCAGGCGCATATCAGGGCCTATCATATTATACATAAGATTTACCGGGATAAGGGCTTGGCAAGGCCGATGGTCAGTATCGCGGCTAACCTGCAGGCATTTGAGCTTTGCCGGCCGACATTGATAAATAAACTTGCGGTGTACCTGCGGCATAAACTATATAACCTTTATTTTATTGAAACGCTTCTGCGCAGGAAAACCCTAGATTATATCGGGATAAATTATTATGGCAGGAACTTAGCGGATGTGGAGAGCTGGGGAATAAGGCATATATTGATGGATACCTGCAAACATAACCACCATCCTTTGCGGAAAAATTCTTTAGGTTGGGATATTTATCCTCAGGGTTTGTATAAACTTCTGCTTTCCCTTAAGAAATATAATCTGCCGGTTTTAATTACTGAAAACGGGATATGCACCGAGGATGATAATTTAAAATGGGATTATATCCGTGAGCATCTTGAGCAGCTGCATAAATCCATGGAAGAAGGCGTCCATGTCATAGGGTATATCTATTGGTCGTTGATTGATAATTTTGAATGGGCTGAGGGATTCGCCCCGCGCTTTGGGCTGGTCCGGGTGGATTATGATAATCAAAGGCGTACAATCAGGCTGAGCGCAAAGAAGCTGGCGGAAGTTTATAAAACGGGTTTAATTTAGGATGAATTCCAAAGATAAAGAATTTATAATCAAAGAGTTGCCTTTCTTCTCCGGGTTGGGCAAAGATGAGCTGGCGATAATCAAGGCAAGATCCCAGGTTGTTGAATACCGTAAAGGGCAGATTATCTATGAGGAGAAATCAGGCCCCAGCGCTTTTTATTGTATTATCTCAGGCCGCGTGCAGATCTATACCAATGATAAGGCAGACCAGCGTTTAACCCTGGAATACCTGCACCATGGTAAATATTTTGGGATTATTTCTTTGCTAACCAATGAGCCGCATTCAGTAAGCAGCCTGGCAATAAATGACTGCGTAATTCTGGTAATTAAGAAAGATGACTTTGATTTTGTTCTTAAAAATATTCCACAGCTGGCTATTGATTTGAGCCGTACATTGAGCCGCAGGCTTAAACGCAAAGACATTCATCAGAAAAGGATATTTGAAAGCACGGTTGTTTCTGTCTTTAGTTCTTATTCGCAGGCAGGAAAAACAGTCTATGCCTTAAACCTGGCACTCAGCCTTAGCCGCGAGACACATAAGTCAGTAATTGTCCTGGATATCCTTGCTCAAGATAAGACCCATACCCTGCCTCAAAAACTAGAATTAGGCGAGCCGCGTATATTTGACCTGTCTTGTTCCGGGGCATATGTTTTGCCGAAAGAGCATATTGTGCATAGCAAATTTGGCATAGATTTATGCTGTTTTTATTACCAGGAGAATAATGATTCCTGCCTTAAAAGGCTGATAGAGATATTAAGCCTGCTAGTTAATGATTACCATTATATTCTTTTAGACCTTCCCGCGGCCATGGACCGCTCTATCATCAGCATGCTTAATCAATCAGACCTTATCCATATATTAAGCAGTCCGGACCCTGTAGATTTAAAACGCACTAACAATCTTGTCGGACGGTTGAAAACGGATTTCAATTTTGACCCTCAGAAAATTAAAACAATTATTAATGAGTATAAATTAGCCAAGATCGGCTATGGGGATCAGCTCGATCTTTTAGGGCAAGAGATATTCGCGACTATCCCTAAGATCAAGTTTGATTCCGGGGAGCGTTTAATTATTGACGATCCTGACTGTGAGTATTCTAAGGCGGTAAGAAGAATTGCCCGGCAGCTTGGCGATTGTTTAGTAGGTTTAGTCTTAGGCGTCGGCGTAGGCTATGGGTTTTGCCATATCGGGGTATTGAAAGTTATTGAAGAGGAGAAGATTCCGATTGATATCATTGCCGGTTCCAGTATCGGTTCGTTGATTGCCAGCCTTTGGGCCATCGGCAAGAGTAGTCAGGAGATCCTGGAGGTAACCCGTGAATTCAGGGAACCAAAGCATATCTGGGGCTTGATTGATATCACATTCCCGCGTTTTGGTTTTATTAAGGGCAATAAGCTGCGCCGTTTTTTGAAAAAACATTTAGGGGATAAAACTTTTTATGATGTTAAGCTTCCTTTAAAAATAATCGCCAGCGATGTGCGCAGGAAAGAGCCGAGGATCCTGGATAAGGGTTTATTAGTTGATGCTATAATGGCCAGTTGTTCTATGCCGGGCGTTTTTGCGCCGTTTAAGTTTAAAGAAGAGGTGCTTTTTGACGGCGGCGTAACCAATCCTTTACCTACGGAGTCTTTAATGCAGATAGGGGTAAAAAAGATTATCGCTGTAAACGTTACGCCTTCCCGTGAAGATATCTTGAGGCAGCTGGCAAGGCTTAAAGAAGGGATTATTCCCGAGCATACAACTCCTATTCAGAAAAGCAACCCCTTTGGTTGGCTCGGCAGGCTAAAGAGCATTTTTAAATTTAACATCGTGGATATTATTTTTAGCAGCGTTGAAGTCTTGCAGTCTGAGGTAGCAAAGCGGGAAGGCGAGTTAGCGGATATTGTTTTGCATCCGGATACAACAGGATTATTCTGGCTGGAACTGCACAGGGCTGATGAATTCGCCAGGCGCGGAGAGATTGAGGCAAGAAACAACTTGGATAAAATTTGGCAGCTGGTTAATGAGTAAATAATCGTACGTTTACGGGGGAGGAAAATAATGAAAAGGAATGCCTGTTTTGCCCTGATTAGTATATGTTGTTTATTATCCGTTTTGTCAGCGGGTTGCGCTACAGTCAAGGAGACGGCTAAGGGGCTTGCCGGAATTTCAACCCAGGTTCTGGAAGAAAAACGTAAAGATGCCCTGAGGGAGTCTTTTGCCATGGATTATGACAGTTGTTATGCCAAGGTCAAAAGTATCCTGAAAGAGAAAATAATGGTAAAAGAAGATGAAAAAGAAGTTGAAAGCCAATCCTGGATATATGCTGATGACCCTGAGAAGAAAATGATTGCTATCTATTTATCAGAAGTAGATACTACTCCCGTAGGAATATTTTTTATTGATGAAGGCCAGGCCCGGACTTTGATTGAAATATCCAGCCCCAGCACTTACGCCAAGGAGAATATTGCCGACAGGATATTTAACGGAATTAAAGCAACGCTTAAACCGGACAACCAGGAGAAAAAACCCGATGCTAAATAATAAATTAACAGTCAAGGATTTGATTAAAGAATGCCATCGTGTAGCTAAGAGTAAGGGGTGGTGGCAGGACAGCCGTAATGACGGCGAGTTGATTGCGCTTATGCATTCCGAGTTATCTGAAGCCCTGGAGGCAATGCGTAATCACGGCAAGAAAGAGGAGCTTGCCGAGGAATTAGCAGATTGTTGTATCCGCATATTTGATTATTGCGGCTCGCGTAAGATTGACCTGGAAAAAGCCCTAGCTAAGAAAATAGCTTATAATAAAACCCGGCCTTTCCGGCATGGGAAGAAATTCTAAAAATAAAGAGGAGGAGTTATGCCATACGATAGCAATTTAGACGCGCAGATATTTACCCGTTTTTGGGAGAATGATAACGGCAAGATTGTGGTCAGTGTTTATTCATATAATAATGGTCCGCGTAAGATACAAATTATAAGAGAGGTTAAGGACAGAAATGGCGAATATGCCTTTGCCAAGTTAGGCAGGTTGACTAAAGAGGAAGCAGAAGGCGTCTTGCCTTTAATTCAGGAAGCCCTGAAGAATATGCAATAAATAATTCAAATTATGGCTCAGCTAAAGAAACGGGATAATTGGGGATCGCGCCTGGGGATTATTATGGCAGTAGCCGGTTCCGCCATTGGTTTGGGTAATTTTCTGCGTTTCCCGGCCAAGGCCGCCTCAAACGGTGGCGGAGCTTTTATGATCCCGTATTTTATTTCCCTGTTTCTTTTAGGGGTCCCTCTTATGTGGATTGAGTGGACCCTCGGTCGTTACGGCGGTGGTTTTGGGCACGGGACAGCTCCCGGAATATTCCATAGTATTTGGCAGAAGAACCGTTTCATTAAATATTTCGGCGTAATCGGGATATTCGGCCCCCTGGTAATTTTTATCTATTATCTGTTTATTGAATCCTGGACACTGGCTTATAGTTTCTTTGCCCTGACCGGAAAATACACAGCGATTATGGATCAGAATTCCCTGCGTAGTTTCCTGTCCGGTTTCCAGGGGTTAGAGCGAAATCAGTATTTTAGCGGGATAGAAACAGCTTATGCTTTTTTCCTGGTTACTTTCTTACTGAATATCTGGGTAATTTATTACGGGATAAAAGGCGGGATAGAGAAGCTTTGTAAACTGGCAATTCCGCTTTTGTTTATTTTTAGTTTAATACTTATCATCAGAGTTATAACCTTGGGTGTCCCGGATTTAAGTAAGCCTGATTGGAATATTTTTGCGGGTTTTGGTTTCTTGTGGAATCCGGATTTTTCCGCGCTTAAGTCCGCTAAGGTTTGGCTGGAGGCGGCAGGCCAGATATTTTTTACCTTAAGCGTAGGCATTGGCGTGATTCTTACTTACGCAAGCTATCTGAAGAAGGCTGATGATGTCGTGCTCAGCGGGCTTACCGCAGCAACTACTAATGAAATTGCCGAGGTTATATTCGGAGCCAGTATAATTATTCCCGCGGCATTCGTATTCTTCGGCCCGGTAGATATTAAATCTATTGCCCAGTCAGGGGTATTTAACTTGAGTTTTGTAACTATGCCCTTAGTTTTAAACAAACTCCCCTTTTCCGCATTATTCGGCTTCCTCTGGTTTTTTTTGTTATTTACGGCAGGGATTACTTCTTCAGTTTCCCTGGCCCAGCCGGCAGTAGCATTTTTGGAGGATGAATTTAATATTAACCGTAAGCGGGCGGTTACTATATTTGGCATAGTTTCATTTGTATTATGCCAGCCGGCAATATTTTTTCTTGGCCGGGGAGTAGTTAATGAGCTGGATTTCTGGGGAGGGACATTTTTCCTGGTAGTTTTCGCCACAATTGAAACCGTGCTTTTTGTCTGGATTTTTGGTATGGATAGGGCTTGGGATGAAATACATAAGGGGGCAGAGATGTCTGTGCCCGGGGTATATAAGTTTATTATTAAGTATATTACGCCTTTATTTTTATTTATTATCCTGGGGATGTGGTTTATTCAGGAATGGCTGCCTATAATTATGATGAAGAACGTCTCCAGTATAGATAAGCCGTTTATTTTCGGCACACGCTTAGTTTTATTGTTTATATTTTTAACCTTGATAGTTTTAGTAAAGATTGCCTGGCGCAGAAAAAGGCTGGACGGGGGAATAAAAGCATGAAATTCAGCGGGTGGGTATTCTTAATTTTCTCATGGGGTTTAATTATCGGCATGTTTATTTTCTGTCTTTTGAAGGTTTTCTCAAAAAAGGAGAAAAAATGAAGAAGATTTTATCTATTCTACTTATCTTATTCATCCTGCCGGTTTTTTGCGGTTGCGCGCCTTTGATTATCGGCGCAGCTGCCGGAGGCCTGGGGGCTTATGCTATAAGCAAAGATACGGTACAGGGGGATAGCGATAAAAACTTTGATTTGCTTTGGGAGTCAGCGTTAAATGTTTCTAAGCAATACGGCATCATTCAGCAGGAAAATATTTCTACGGGTTATATTGAATTAACTGCCGATTCAAGCAAGGTTTGGATACGCTTCATACGCTTAACCCGGGCTACTACCCGAATCAGGATATCCGCGCGGAAGTTTCATTTCCCCAATATGGACCTGGCCCAGGACTTATTTGTCAAGATTATCAGCGGGGCGCAATAAAGCCCCTGCATAAGCATTTTAATATTTCTTTTCTTTTTGAGAAATTTGTGTACAATATATAAAAATAGTTAATTCCAGCCGAGATAGCTCAGTGGTAGAGCGCGGCCCTGAAAAGGCCGGCGTGGGGGGTCCGATTCCCTCTCTCGGCATTTTAATAAAAAAATGGACGGATCAACTAGATCCGTCCATTTTTTCTTCTATACGTAAACTTATATCTTTTTTACGTTAGTTGCCTGGTCACCTTTAGGGCCTTGAGTGACTTCAAACTCAACTTCATCACCCTCTGCTAAAGATTTATAGCCTTCTCCTGTGATAGCGCTAAAATGTACGAACACATCCTTGCCATCTTCAGAAGTAACAAAGCCGTAACCTTTTTGGTTGGAAAACCACTTTACTTTACCTTTTGCCATTTCTAATTCTCACCTCCTCTACGAATAAAAAAAATCCGCAAAGCATGGTTTGTTATTTGTTGCTGCTTTGCGGATTGTACTTGTTGCTAAACAATTTCTTTACTTCTCCTCTAAACTTAACTTACGAACTAAATATACCATGAATTGCCTGTTTGTCAACATTTTTTATGCTTTCCTGGTTCAGGCTCTGCCTCAGGGGAGAGGGAGGATCCATAAAGTTTAAGCGGGTAATTGACTATTACTCAGGAATTGGTATAATGTGGGGCAAATTGCCGATGTAGCTCCCAGCCGTAGGCTGGTCCGCCTACGGCGGAAGTTGGTAAATTGCTTTTTTATGCCGATGTAGCTCCCAGCCGTAGGCTGGTCCGCCTACGGCGGAAGTTGGTAAATTGCTTTTTTATGCCGATGTAGCTCCCAGCCGTAGGCTGGTCCGCCTACGGCGGAAGTTGGTAAAT
>CAZQGT010000051.1:0-10912 GCA_964593005.1 uncultured Planctomycetales bacterium | reverse complement strand
CCTTATCCCTGGAAAAGCTCAATTTGTTAGCCAGGACTTTAAGTTTTTTTATCCTGTTAATCTTTAAAATCTGGTTCAGTATATAATCAAAGTTATCGCTTAATACCACTGTTTTTACTTTCTTTGATTGCAAAAATTTATACAGGGTTTTAAAATAAGGATCCAGCTTTATCTTGGGCAAGTAAGCGTCCAAAGACTTCTTATTCAAATCCATGCCCCTAAGCTGGCCTTCCATACAGGTCTTTGAGCCGATCCTGCCGCTTTTCCATCTTTTCTCCAATTCCACCCAACGGTCATCCCGCGAAAAAAGCAAAAGCATATTATCAAACACATCACAGGTGGCAATGGTGTTATCAAAATCAAAGAATACTATGCACTTTTTAGGGTTAAATTTACTGTTTCTATCCGTCATATATGAGGTAAAATTTACCCCTATTGTTTAATAGGGGTTTAATGTTGGAATGAGCCAAATTTTATTTATTTTACCCCCAAGCCCAATAACTGTCAATACCCATTTTAAGGCTTGGAAAACTTATACGCAACCTAAGGAGAGCTAAAAACCCCGGCTATTTCAGCCTGGCAAAACATGCACTTATTTTTCGCTATATGGAATTTACTCACCCTGAATCCCTGTCTTTTAATAAGCGCCTTATTGCACTTAGGGCAAAGGGTGTCTTGGCCCCACAAACCGAGATTACCGGCGTAAACATAACGCAAGCCTGCGGAATTGCCTAAATCGCAGGCCAATTTAATGGTATGTTCAGGGGTATCCTGGTAAGCATTAAACTTATAATCCGCATGGAACCGGGATACATGCCAGGGGATATCTTTGCTTACCCCGGAGATGAAACCGGCAATTCCGGATAATTCATCCAATGAATCATTCTCGCCGGGAATCACCAGGGTGGTAACCTCAACCCAAATCCCCGCCTCCTTCAGGCGTAAGATTGAATCAAGCACAGGCTGAAGATGCCCGGAACAAATCTTTTGATAAGAGCTGTCTTTAAAAAACTTTAAATCTATATTAGCCGCATCCAGGTAAGGCTTAAGCAAACCAACAGCCTCCCCGGACATATAACCGTTACTTACAAATATATTATATAAACCCGCTTCTTTGGCCAACCTTGCTGTTTCTAAGGCAAACTCTAAATACACCGTAGGTTCAGTGTATGTATAAGCTATACTGCTGCAGTTATTCTTTTTTGCCAACCTGATAACCTGCTGCGCGGTAAGCTCCTCTGTTGGCTGCGGGTTTTGCGGGTCAAGCTGGGATATTTGCCAATTCTGGCAAAATCCGCAGCGGAAATTACACCCCGCGCTGGCAATAGAAAAAGCAAGTGTCCCGGGAAGAAAGTGGTACAACGGTTTCTTTTCAACAGGATCTACATTAGCGGCAACCAGCTTTCCATAGCTATGAGTATACAAAACCCCTTTGATATTCTGCCTGACTCCGCAAAAACCAAATTGGCCTTCCTGAATCACGCATTCATGCGCGCAGAGCCGGCAATGCACCTTTGCGGATTCTAAGCTGGTATAAAACAGGGCCTCTTTCATCTATCCTTTATATTAATAAGTGCCTAAACCTGCTTTTCGGCAAACAGGTAATTTTATGCATCCTGTTTTCGGATTCGGGCACATTCCGATGAAAAACTTCCATACTTTCCAGGCCAAGTGTATCAGAATAAGCCGCGGTAATCTGAGAAGATAAATAAATAAGCTGCTCAGTAATTACCCCCCTGGCTAATCCAGTAGGGCCTGCTAAGTCTTTTTGCGGAAAGAATAAACAGTCACCTGGCACAGCCAACTCGGCGAGCAGCCTATTTTCGCTTTCATTCCTGCCTACAACCAACCTGGATTTATTCGCAATACGTAAATGCCTGCCTATTTTTAAAAGCACAAGATTATCCAAGCTTAATTCTTCATGATCAAGCAGCTCCTTTAATCTTTTAGAAAAACAGGGGTCAGTCAATAAGCAGCCGCCTGCGGGATATGCGTAATTATTTATGCCGAATTCCTTCGCCAGCTGCATCTGCGGAGTGCGGATGCGGCCGTTAAGCTTGAGCAATTTGTCCCGCTTAACCCAGCCCTCTCTTTCCGCTAAGCTGGGGCTGAAAAACTGCGCCGACAAAGGCCGCAGCAACAAATCATCAAGCCCGCTTCTTTGCTTAATTAACCCTAGGGCCTGCTTATTTTGAGACATCGGCCTCTGGCCTAATACCTCTCCACTGACAATAAAATCAGCTTTTAATTCCGGCAACAATTCTTTGGCCTTGCTAAACATGAGAATTTTGCAGTCAATACAAGGGTTCATATTAGAACCAAAACCATAACGGGGGTTCTTGATAAGCGATAAAAACTCAGCCCCTAAATCAAACTCCAGCAGTTTTATCCCGATATCAGGCAGGCTTTTGCTGATATCAAGCTTGCAAAACGGAATCTTAAAGTGCACGCCGATGACCTCAAGGCCCTGTTCTTTTATAAGCCTGGCTGCCAATAAACTATCCAGCCCACCGGAAATCAACGCTAATGCCTTTATTTTCATTTTGAGATTAAACGGTTTGCTACTCTGGTAAGAAATTCTTAACTAACGCCATAAATATTATACCTAATAAGAATGCTAAGAAAGCCGCGGTGGCACGTTTGAGGTCATTTTCTTTATGCAGTTCGGGGATAAGATCGCTGGTGGCAATATAGACGAATCCTCCGGCAGTAAACGGCAATATAAAACTGGCGAAATTCTTAACTAAATCTGTTACAAAATATCCGGTTACCGCTCCGAGGACTGCCATAAGCGCCGAAGCAAAATTAAATAAAAGGGCCTTTTTCCTGGAAAAACCTCCGTAGACCAAAACAGCAAAATCGCCTAACTCCTGAGGAATCTCATGGAGTATAATTGCCAGGGTAGTAACCATGCCAAGCTTTAAAGAAACCATAAAACTTGCGGCAATGACCATGCCGTCAATGAAATTGTGGAACCCGTCGCCCACCAGGTTAAGATAGGTAAAGGCATGGATTTTGCAATCCCCTTCTTCATGGCAATGCCGCCAATGAAGGTAGCGTTCCATAAGAAAGAAAATTATAATCCCGAGGATAAGATATGAAAATACCGCGTTGCTGTTATTGTTTTCCAGACATTCCGGAAGGATATGCAGAAAGGCGCCGCCGATAAGGGCCCCGGCAGAAAAACCAATCAGACAAAAGAGAATTTTATGCAGCAGGTTGCTCTTTATGGCAAGGGTAAGAATACCCACCAGAGATATAAGGCTGACTAAGGTTGTGCTGGCAAGAATCCAGAATAAAACCATATATAGGGAATTAACCTAAACAGGGTTTTCTGCCTTTGTTGGCTTTTTTAGAACGCCAGTTAAGCTTTCCTCTACGTTTTCTTTTTCCCACTTTAATCCTTATAGTAAGTTTGCGGTACGTTTAAGACAATATAACGCGCTGCTTCAAGCAGGCATTCATAAATAACCTTACCCATGGGCGTCCCGGCATATTCACTTAAAGCCGCCTTAAAGAACTTATCATGGGGAGTCTTTATTTTATTCCCGAGGTTTTCCACCGCCTGGCTTTGAATATCCCGGCTGTTTATTACATTTGAAGTGGCCCGGTCTACAATGCGCAGGCTCAATTGCATGGTCGCCTTGCTCAAGGGGGTACCTAATAAACCACCCATAAAACTGCTTGAGGCGCTTCCGCCGCCGGCTACCCCGGATTTACCGCCTGAATTTTCCGGCACAAACTCAATAACCGCTACGCTGATAATTAAATCAGTATCCGACGGAGAGACTACGATAAAACGCCGGGTATTGCTTAATATGTTAATAAGGTACTCTTTTAAAGCCAGACCGATATCCGTATTAAGCCCGGAGGTTTTTAGTTCAAAATCACTGACCGCTATCTTGCTCTTTAACCCGGAGTACCCTTCCAAGGGGTCATCCGGTAAATTCTTACCGCCTGCAGAAAATTCTCTTGTTGAAAAACATCCTGCGATAAGCAAAGATATAACTATACAACCAAACAATTTAAAGCTTTTCTTCATGCTTGTTTTTTAATATATTACCAATTAAGCCGGCTGTCAAGGGAAACCTGCTTAGCCGGGTTGTTTAAACAATTTTTATAAGCTTATCCAACCCGGAAATGATCTTAAACGGGTGTTCTTTCTTAATTTCTGCTATATCGCTTGAGCCGCCAGTAACAATAATTGTCTTAACCTTTGCCCACCTTCCAGCCTGCGCATCAATAACCATATCGCCTACATATAAAACCTGGGATTTCTTAAGGGTAAAACGCTTAATGATCTTATTTAATATTTCAGGGTCGGGTTTGCCGCGTTTTAATTTATCAGCACAAAGTATATAATCAAATAGGCTGCTTATACGCAGGTGTTTTAATAAAATAAGGGAAAACTTGCTCGGCCGGTTACTGGCTACCGCTAACTTGAAACCCCGGGCTTTGAGTCTGCGTAAAAGCATCCTGGCATGCGGATAAAGATGCGAGTTTCTAATCAAGCTAAGCTTATGATGATTCCGGTAAATACGTAAGGCCTTATCCAGGTTGTCTTCCGGAACATGCGGCCTAAGTAAATTCTTATCCCCCCAGCCTACCAGGCGGCGGATAACCGCCGGGCTTTTGGGAACTAAGCCAAATTTACGCATTACGTAATTATAGCTGCTGCTTATAGCCGCATAAGCATCAATTAATGTTCCATCCAGGTCAAAAATAACTAATTTGATATTTTGCATAACGAAAGTTTAGGCAGGGCTGATAACCCTGCCTAAATATATATTGCTTAATGTTTAAAATAAACTCTATCGGCTATTCTTGAACAGCCGGCTCGGTTGTCCCGGCTGGCGCAGGCGCCTGCTCAACAAGCGCATCTGACTTAACCTCAGGTTGTTCCGGGGCTGCCTGGGTATCAGCCTTCTTAGCCTCTTCAACGGCCTGCGCGGGAACAGCCGCAGATGAATCCGGGCTCTCAAGGCCAATGTTCTTAGCGACATTCTTAGCGTCCGGAGTAACCATGTAATCTATGCTCAAAGTATCTTTGGCTTTTATTTCATCAAGGCTCTTAATATTCTCAAAGGTAGTTTTTTCATCGACTGCTAAAAGGATGTCTTTTTCCTGGTCAGTCTCATAATCAAGATATTTCAATGTAATTATTTTTCCCGCGCTGTCTAAATTAACTACTTCGCCCCAAACCCACTGAGTATCGCTTTCATTCGGCAAAGGAACCTGCGCAGAAGCAGCAGATTCTCCGGGTTCTGTTGGGATAACCACAGGATTTTCAGAGCTGATTAAAACTTCTTCAGCGGCAAAGGCAATAAGCGTAGTTGCTGCGATTAAAGCAACAAACACAAAAACAGGCATAATTTTCTTTAAAATCATATTATCCCCTCCTTTATTAGGGCTTAAATTAACATAGATTTTTTACTTTGTCAAGCTATCTATAAAATGGCAGGAAAACTAACGCCAGTAAAACAATAAAAGTGGTAAGCAGGCCTACGCTTAAACCCACCCAAAACCAATCAAGAAAAGTTATCTTAATGCGTTTTTCTTTCTCCAGGATGCCTATGGCCACAATATTAGCGGTAGAGCCGATAAGGGTTATATTGCCCCCGAGGCATCCGCCGAAAAGCAAGGCCCACCATAACGGCTGAAGATTTATATTCAAACTCTGAAACCCCTGGACTACGGGAATAAAGGCTGCCACCAAAACCACATTATCTAAGATGCTTGAGCCTATCGCGCTTATCCAAAGCATAGCGGTGATTAAAAGGTCCAGGCTATTGCCGCATGCAGCCAGCATATGTTTAGCGATGAACATAGTCGCTCCGGTATATTTTAATGTCCCTGCCTGGACGAACAAAAGCAGAAAAAAAAGCAGCGTCCACCATTCCACGTCTTTTTCAATATACTTCCTGGCCTTATGGTGCTTCCAAATCATTACCAGGCCGCTGGTTACAAGCGGTACAACCAGCAAAACAGTGTTCGCAGGCAAATCCCAGGCCATTTCTATTCGACGGTGTAAAGATATAAAAACAAGCATTGTAAAAAATATCCCCAAATTTATTTTTAGGCTTTTCTCCAAAGGCACAGAAATTAACCTGACCAATATCTCATTGGCCCCCAGCCTTTGCATCTGCTCATTAAGAAATTTAATCGGTTTTCTATACCAGAATAAAAGAATAAAAATAGTAACGATTAAACAGAAGGCGGCCAACGGGAAGGCCTTAACAATAAAATCCTCAAAACTTAAACCGGATTTTGAGGCAATAAGTATACCTATGGGATTGCCTAATACTGTAGCCGCAGATCCTATATTTGTAGCTAACACTGAAATTATCACAAAAGGTACGGGATTGACTTCAAAATAATCGCAGATTTCTAAAACCGCTACAACCATAAAAATAATTGAAGTCACCTCATCGATTGTGCAGGCGAGCAAGGCAGATATAAGGGCAACAATCAGGGCGAATTTCTTGCCGGTTAATTTGGGGATACGCAAAATCAGGCTGACAATCCAGGCGAACACCCCGGAATCCTTAAGCAGGCCGATAATCACCATCATCCCTACCAGAAAAAGGATTACCTCGAGCGAAGAAAATTCAATAACATGCTCCAGGTCAATAGTCTTAGTCATCAGTAATACAGATGTACCGATAAAAGCAAAACTAAGGCGGAAATCCCAAAAGAAAAGAGTGCCGAGAATTGAGGCGGAGAAGATACTTATAGACAAGGACTGATGCGGATTCATCCCGGAAGACTTGGCATATAACCCAAGGCAAAGGGAAAGAGAAATCAAGGAGCACAGCTTAAGAGCCAGGCTTTTCATTAATTAAAAGTAAACCTCTTGCTGCCTACTGGTTAATAAAGAGATTCCTTGATCCGCAAATGTATTTTATTAAAAACAACTGTTGCAAATGTAACCTTTAACAAATCCCCTGGTACAAAAGGCAAGAAACCAAGCAAAAACGCCTGGTTCAATGAACAAGAAAGGGCAACTTTAAACCAAAGCATGCCGCTAAGCAGGATTATAAAATCCGCGCATAAAAACTTCAGGAAAGTATTTCCCCAGCTATGCCTGGTTTCTGAGAATAAACTTCCGGCAAAAAAAGAAGCCAAGATAAAACCAACAATATAGCCCCCGGTAGGCCCCAAAAGATATAGCGAGCCGCTGCCAAAACCAGTAAACACCTGAAGACCGGTCAAGCCCAAAAACATGTATCCTGCTTGAGTAATCACGCCGAGCTTCCTGCCTAATAATGCCCCGGAGAACAAAACAAACAATGTCTGCAGTGTAAGCGGCACAGGGGTAAAAGGTAACGGTATGCGTACAAACGCGGACAAGGTAGTAAGGGCTATAAATACTGACACGGCTAACGTACGGCAAATTACCTTATTAGTAATAATTTCTCTGTTTGCGATCGATTCCATATGTTCTCCTGTCGGGATATTGAGGTTGTGTTATTTACTCTTTAGCTATTGCTAAAGTAATTACTCCTGCCAAAATTAAGAACGGGCCAATACAACCTTTAACGATTAAAAAGAACTCATTCCACCATTTTAAAACTGCCAAACCTCCTAATACTAAAAACACGCACCCTAAAACAACCTTGAAAAGCATAGATAGTGTTTTCTTAGCATCACAGCATTTTTTATCTTCATTCGCCATTTAAAAACCTCCCCTTACTTAACCGGGTTTACTCTTCCACCTACGGTGGATCCAACCCCATTCCGCAGGATATTTACGTATATAAGCCTCAATAATATCCGTAAGCCTTTGGATATTTATTAATATTGTTTCCTTGGGGTCTTTGCCCTCTTCTAAGTTTACTTCCGGCTCAAAAATTATCTTATGCTTATCACCAGGCTGCCTTAATATAAAACAAGGCACGAGCGCTGCCTTGGTCCGCTGAGCCAAAACCACCGGCCCAGTGGCGGTTGCCGCCTGCCTGCCAAAGAAATTTACAAATATCCCCCCGGTACCGAAATTCTGGTCGATAGGAACAAAAATTAATTCATTATCGCGCAGGGCAGCAATAGTATTGCTCACGCATTCATTGCGCGGCTGGCTGTAAATCGTGCGTACTCCATATTTCTGCCTTTTTTTACGAAAGAGCTCCTCCATCTTGGCGTCATGCATCGGCTTCATGATCCCCCCCGCTTTATATCCGCCTACCGCTAATCTGCCCAAAAGCAGAGGAAAATTTCCAAAATGCGCGCTGACCAAAATCACCCCGTTACCCTTGGCTAAGGCCTTATCCAGATACTCCTTGCCGCAAATTTCGACCTTTCTTTCCAACAGATGCGGTTTATCAAAGAAGAACATCAACTCAACTGCGCTTTTAGCCATATAAATAAAACAGTCTTTGGCTATTTTCTCCAATTCCTTGGGGGTTTTTTCCTTGCCAAAGGCAATATCCAGGCTTTCTAAAGCAATCTTTTTTTGTTTTTTTACAAAGAGATAAGCCAAAGAAGCGACACCCTTAGCAAAGCTATAAAGACAGCTAGCCGGGATGACTCTTACTATCAAAGAACATATATTTAAACCAAGCCAAGCCAGAAAATGGCTTATGTTTTTGCGTATTTTCTTAGGATCCATTTTAATTTAAGTTAAACAATTATAACAAACTGCGCCTGTTTTGCAAATAGAAATTAGAGCTTATACCCGATCTTGCGCAATAAACCCTTGCGCCAGGAAACATCGTCTGGCCCTTCAGCGCCTTTCGGGATTAAACCATCAATTACCCCTAATATTCCGCGGCCGCTCTGGCTCTGGGCAATAATTACTTCTGTAGGATTAGCTGTAGCGCAGTATATATTACAAACCTCAGGGATGTCCTTAATAGCATTCAAAACATTAACCGGATAAGCATCTTTAATAAAAATGATAAAACTATGCCCGCAGGCAATCTCAAGCGCGTTCTTGGAGGCAAGTTCTTTAAGCGCCGGGTCATTGCCTTCACAGCGTACTTTACAGGCGCCGGATGCCTCGCTGAAAGCAAGGCCGAATTTAGCGCCCGGGACATTGGCTAACGCCTCATAGAGGTCCTCTACTGTCTTAATAAAATGGCTTTGGCCTAAAATAAAATTTAAATCATCGGGCTTATCTATCTTTACCGCCTTTATTTCCAGCATAGCACCCCCTTTTACTTATTAATCTTAATCTTTCGGAAACCTACGACGTCAATAGGCAGATTGCCATGAAAAGCTTTAAGGGCAGTGAGTATATATTCCGGAGCTCCTAGAAGTTCGAGCGGGATTTTTAAAATTAAATAATTCCTGCTCAATTCAAGGGTTACCCCGGCATTAAGCACTCTCTTTTGGCCGTTAAATACCCTTATTTTCTTCCCCGCGGTAATAACGCGTATTTTGGGCATCGCGGCAAAAGCCGTATTCCTGCTGTAGCCGAATGCATAAAGTAAAACACCGAATCTATTGCTGAGTTTTTTAGGTTTATCCACGCGCACAATAAAATTCCCGTCCTCCTGCGCGTAACTGACCTGGCCCTGGCTTTCCAGTAAACTTTCCTGCCCCGGGGAGCCGGCAGTCTCAGTTTCAACTTCTTTAAACATCTTGGAAGCACCGTAATAAAATACAGCCTTGCCTTTTGCTTGCTGGGGGTCTAACTCTAAAACAGGGTAATCCCCGAATAATTCATTTTCTCTGGCGAACGAGAATAAATAAAAAGCGCTGGATTCCGTCTGGCTTCTATAAAAAAGTATAGACTGGTATTTTTTATCCAATTCATCAAATCCCAGGTTTAATCTGGCCCAGCTAATATCGGAACCAATAAATTTATTAGGAGGATAAAGTTCCAGCTCCGGGTGGTAATGCCTGGGTTTTGGCCAGCCTACACAATGCACTAAATACGGATAAACCCTGGGAGCATTAATCCGGCCTTCCAAGTCGCTCAAGGCTACCTGGAGAAATAAATATAATGATTTATGGTCAACATTAACATCCGCCGGATGAGAAACGAATATTTTATCCGGTTTATAATCTAAAATCTGTTTGGTCAGGTCGTTCAAGATGCTCTCGCCGCAATAGGCTGCCCCATAAGAAGGGTTGTCCTTGTAAGGGACACTGGATATACGGGTTAAGCGGTCGCGGAACGGCTTCTTAACCTGCCAATACCGGCTGAATATATTAAAGGTCCCATAATCCGGATACCCTAAAAACACCAGGTCATCCTCAGATAACCCAAGAAATTTCATTGCCTTTATTGACTCTTGCTGGCGCACCTGGCCCATATGCACAAATTCACCCTGGCGTATAGTTATCCTTTTTTCGTAAACAATAAATGCCAGCTCATTGTGGTCGCCGTTGGTCAGATAAACCACCTTCAGTTTTGAACCTGCCTTGAGCGCCTGCTGGATAACCCCTGCGCAGGCAATCGCCTCGTCATCAGGATGCGGGGCTAAAATCAACACCCGTTCTCCTTCTTTAAATTCTTCCTGGATAGGCATTTGCGACCAGTATGCCAGATCGGGTTTCTCTATACTGGCGCACCCTGCGGAAAGAAAAAATAATAAAACAATTAATAACCTGAATTTACGCATAGGGTATTCTATCATTTAGCTAAAATTAGTCAAGGTAATGCATATTTTGCCGAAAGCCGGAAAAGGCTCTTTATTAATGAAAAGGTTTGCAAAAAATTAAGCTTGTTATACAATGCTTTTATGGTAGCCGATATGCAAAAACACTATCAAAAAATCAGGAAAATCCTACTGGTTATACTTGCCTTAAACTGGTTTGTAGCCCTGGCCAAGATTATTTACGGCATAAGCAGCCGTTGTTCAAGTATGACTGCCGACGGTTTCCATTCACTCTCAGACGGGACCTCAAATCTCATCGGGCTTCTAGGGATACATTTTGCCTGCCAGCCGGTAGATAAAGACCATCCCTA
>CAZQGT010000050.1:0-11349 GCA_964593005.1 uncultured Planctomycetales bacterium | reverse complement strand
CCTTACGGTTACGGCTGCTTTTGAAAACGAGGGGCCGCCTATTCCCGTAATCGCCGCCGGAGGGATATTTGACGGCCGGGATATTGCCAGGGTTATGCGCCTGGGCGCCAGCGGCGTGCAAATGGCCACGCGTTTTGTCTGCACGCACGAGTGCGATGTTTCCATTGAATATAAAGAGGCATATATTGCGGCCAAAAAAGAAGACATCATAGTTATTAAAAGTCCGGTGGGGATGCCGGGAAGGGTAATCCGCAATGAATTTGTAAAGAAGGTTACCGAGGGGGCGCAAGTTCCTTTCGGCTGCGAGTATAAATGTTTATATACTTGTGATGCTAATAAAGTTAATTATTGCATTGCCAAAGCGCTATTGAATGCTTACCGGGGAGACTTGGATAAAGGTTTTGCTATGTGCGGCAGCAACGCATACCGGATTAACAAAATAGTTTCAGTTAAGGAATTAATCTCCGAACTAGTTACGGAAGCCAAAGCTTGTCTTTAATTATATTAACTCTTTACTATCTTTAAGCGGAAGTGATATAATTAAAAGCGATATGAAGAATGCTAATCCTAAAAACATGCCAATCAAAGAACTGCAAAAAATTGACGCGTATTGGCGCGCGGCAAATTATCTTTCCGTAGGCCAAATTTACCTTCTGGATAATCCGTTATTAAAAGCTCCTCTGACGCTTAAGCACATTAAACCCCGCCTCCTGGGGCACTGGGGTACAACACCCGGTTTGAATTTTATCTATGTGCATCTTAACCGGCTGATAAAGAAATATGATTTGAATATGATATATATAACCGGGCCCGGCCATGGCGGACCGGGGTTGGTTGCTAATGCTTATTTAGAAGGCTCATATAGCGAATACTATCCGGATGTTTCCCAGGATGAAGAAGGGATGAAAAAACTTTTTAGGCAGTTCTCTTTTCCCGGAGGAATCCCCAGCCATGTCGGCGCGGAAACCCCCGGTTCTATGCATGAGGGTGGTGAATTAGGGTATTCGCTTTCACACGCCTTTGGCGCAGCATTTGATAATCCTGATTTAATCGTGGCCTGCGTGGTTGGTGATGGTGAAGCAGAGACCGGGCCCTTAGCTACCGCCTGGCATTCCAATAAATTCCTGAATCCTAAGATTGACGGGGCAGTGCTGCCGATTTTACACCTAAATGGTTACAAGATATCAAATCCCACTGTGTTGGCCCGGATTAGTAAGAATGAACTTAAACAATTTTTTATAGGTTCCGGGTATAAGCCGTATTTTGTTGAGGGTTCTGACCCTAAAAAAATGCACCAGCTTATGGCTAGGACGCTGGAAATAGCGGTAAAAGAAATCAAATCTATCCAGTCCAAGGCCCGTAAAAGCAAAAAATCAGTTATTCGTCCGAGATGGCCGATGATTGTTTTAAATACCCCCAAAGGATGGACCGGTCCAAAAAGTATTGATGGTTTGAAGACAGAGGGTTACTGGCGTTCGCATCAGGTACCGTTTGCGGAAATGGCCGAAAAGCCCGAGCATATCCGTGCTCTTGATCATTGGATGAAAAGTTATAAGCCCGAGGAACTTTTTGATAAATATGGCCGTCTGATCCCTGTCCTTGCTGGCCTTGCGCCAAAAGGAAAGCTGCGTATGAGCGATAACCCCCATACTAACGGAGGGTTGTTATTACGTGATTTAAGGTTGCCTGATTTTCGCAGATACGCCGTAAATGTTGATAAGCCCGGGATTGTTGAATCAGAACCAACGAAGATTATGGGGTATTTTTTGCGCGATGTTATGAAGTTAAATCAGAAAACTAAAAACTTCCGGCTATTTGGTCCTGATGAAACTACTTCTAACCGCCTGGGGGCCGTCTTGGACGCTACTGATCGTACCTGGATGGCAAAAATTTTGCCTGAGGATGACCATTTAGCCGTAGACGGCAGGGTAATGGAGATTTTAAGTGAACATACCTGCCAGGGTTGGCTGGAGGGTTACCTTCTTACCGGCCGCCATGGATTTTTTTCCTGCTATGAAGCATTTATCCACATTGTGGATTCCATGTTTAACCAGCATGCGAAATGGTTAAAGACTTCGCGGCGTATATCCTGGCGCCGGCCAATCGCTTCGCTCAATTATCTTTTAACTTCTCATGTCTGGCGGCAGGACCATAACGGATCCTCGCATCAGGATCCGGGTTTCATAGATCATGTGGTGAATAAAAAGGCGGAGATTATCCGCGTCTATCTTCCTCCCGATACTAACACCTTGCTTTCTGTGACTGACCACTGCCTGCGCAGCCGGCACTATGTAAATGTTATAATTGCCGGCAAGCATCCAGGCTTGCAGTATTTGGGTATGGATGCGGCTATACAACATTGTACTAAAGGTATCGGTATATGGGATTGGGCAAGTAATGATCATGGAGGGGAACCGGACGTGGTTATGGCCTGCGCTGGAGATGTGCCTACACTGGAAACTTTGGCAGCAGTTGATATCTTAAGGCAGAAATTCCCGGATTTGAAAGTAAGAGTTATAAATGTTGTGGATTTAATGACTCTTCAGCCGCAGAGCGAGCATCCTCATGGGCTTTCAGATAAAGATTTTGATAGCCTCTTTACCGCGGATAAACCTGTTATCTTTGCTTTTCATGGTTACCCCTGGCTTATCCATCGTCTTCTTTATCGAAGGACAAACCATAAAAATGTGCATGTGCGGGGTTATAAGGAAGAGGGAACCACTACTACGCCGTTTGATATGACAGTATTAAATGAACTCGATCGTTTTAATCTCGCAGATGATGTTATTGACCGTTTACCCCGCCTTCAGAACCAGGCCGCGCATATTAAAGACTGGCTGCATAATAAACTGATTGAACATAAGCAGTATATTGTTGCCCACGGCGAGGATATGCCGGAAATCCGCGACTGGAAGTGGCCGTATTAATTTAATCCCAATAAAGCCTCAGGTTTAGCTTGACAATAAAAGATCTTATGGTATGCTTTGTATAGAAAGTAATACTTTTCATACAAGTAATACTACGAATTATTTTGAGGCAGGTTAATTTAAGAAAGGACATAAAAATGAGCGATTTTCCAAAGTTTTACGGAAAAGTTTCAGTGGGGACAAAAGGGCAGATTGTTATTCCTGTTGAGGTAAGGAGGATGATGAACATTAAACCTGGGGGGAATTTGATTATTATGTCCGGGCCGCCGCATGAAAAGAAAATGGTCAGCATAATTCCCGAGGAAGAATTTGGCAAGTTCTTGAAATTTTTTGAAGAGCACGTAACTAATTTAAAGAAAGCAGTCTCCAGGTAAGATAAGGCTCAGGCAGCCATTAGAATGGTTAAATATTTCAGGGTTTTTTCA
The DNA here is from genome assembly GCA_964593005.1 of uncultured Planctomycetales bacterium. Taxonomy (GTDB): domain Bacteria; phylum Omnitrophota; class Gorgyraeia; order Gygaellales; family Profunditerraquicolaceae; genus UBA6249. The sequence goes on along the minus strand of CAZQGT010000050.1, from coordinate 7,997 downwards.
ATATTAATCTTATCCGCGTCAATATGTTCAGCCAGGGCGTTTGCTGAAGAAACGCTTAGCTGGCAGGATTGCGTTCGGGAGGCGGCGAAAAACCATCCTGATTTAATTGCAGCGGTTCAAGAGGTGAAACAATCCGAGGCAGACAAAAAAATAACCGCTAGCACTCTTTATCCCCAGGTAAATGCTAATTTAAACGCCTCGACTGCAAGGACTGCTTCTGACGGCGCCCCCGGGATAACCGCGGACAGCTACTCTTACGGAGTAACCGGAACGCAGTTAATATTTGACGGTACCAAAACTCTTCAAGACGTCCGGGCTGCTTCAGAAAGTATTAAGGCCTTCCAAGAGAACTATAAATATACCTCGACTCAAGTAAGGCTTAACCTGCGCACCGCCTTCATCAATTTATTGAAAGCCCAGGAGTTAATCAAGGTTGCCGAAGAGATTGTCGCAATAAGAAAAGAAAATTATGAACTTATAACTTTGCGTTATGAATCCGGCCTTGAGCACAAGGGCGCTTTGTTAAACGCAGAGGCAAATTTAGCGGCGGCTCATCTTGAGCTTTCCCAGGCAAAAAGGGATATTGCGCTTGGTCAAAGGCAGTTGACTAAAGAAATGGGAAGAAAAGATTTTATTCCGATGGGCGTAAAGTCAGATTTTACGGTCGTGGATTCAGCAAAAGAGAAACCGGATTTTGATTCTTTGGTTAAAAATAACCCCTATTTGCAACAGCTTGTCTCCCAGAAAAACGCGGCAGAATTTAGTCTGAAGTCCGCGTATGCCGAATTTTCCCCTACGCTGTCCGGTTCTGCCGGAGCAAGCAAAGCAGGAAGCCACTGGACTCCCAGGGGGGATAACTGGAATCTTGGGCTCATCCTTTCTGTGCCTATATTTGAAGGCGGGCTAAAGGTGGCTCAGGTCTCTAAAGCCGAAGCCTACTTAAACCAGTTAAAGGAAAACACAAGAAGCGCCAAAGACAGCCTGGTTGTTGCTTTGGAGCAAACCTGGGCATTATTGCAGGATGCCCTTGAAACAGTAGGTGTTAAGTATAAGATGCTGGTTGCCACCGAAGAGCGTTCAAAGATTTCCGAAGCAGAATACGCTACGGGTTTTACTACTTATGATAACTGGACGATTATTGAAGATAATCTGGTCAGCGCCAAGACCGATTATTTAAATGCCCAGGCTAATGCCCTGTTGGCTGAAGCAAATTGGATTCAGGCGAAAGGAGAGGTATTGGAATATGCGCAAAAATAAAACGAAAATATTTATTTGGGTATTGGTTTTATTAGCTGTCCTTTTGTTTATCTTCATAAAATTTAAAGGCAAGGGCCAAAGCAACGAAATCATTGAAAAGGTCCGTCCTTCCATAGGAGCAATCCAGACATATATTTCTACGACCGGGACAGTCTATCCTAAGAATCGCCTTGAGGTTATGCCGCCGGTCGGCGGCCGTATAGAAAGCATCCTGATTAAAGAAGGGGATAAGGTAAAAACCGGCCAGGTTTTGGCCTGGATGAGTTCTACTGAACGGGCCGCACTTCTTGATGCCGCTCAAGGCCAGGGAGAAGAGGTTTTGGAATACTGGAAAAAAGTTTATAAGCCTATAGCCTTATTAGCCCCGATTGACGGAGAAGTCATAGTGGCTACCACTCAGCCGGGAGCTACTGTTACCACTAGTATCGCGGTAGTTGTATTGTCCGACAAGCTGATTGTCCGGGCGCAGGTTGATGAAACCGACATAGGTAAAATCAAGGTTAAACAGCAGTCTTACATAACCTTAGACGCTTACCCCGACGCTAAAATCAATGCTTCTGTTGACCATATATATTATGAGTCGGAGACTGTCAATAACGTAACCATATATAAGGTTGATCTTGTTTTGGAGGAGACCCCTGAGTTTTTCCGCTCGGGAATGAATGCCACGATTGATTTTCTTGTTGAAAACAGGGACAAGGCCATGTTGTTGCCGGTAGGGGCGGTGCGCAAGGAAAATAACAAAAGTTATGTTTTATTAGTCCTGGAAAATAGCGATTCTCCTTCAAAACAGTTTGTCGAGATAGGTATTACGGATGATAAGAATTATGAGGTTCTTTCCGGATTAGGCTCAAATGACACTGTTCTGGTTACGACAAAGAAATATGTATTAACTGAAGCCAGCACAGGCAGCAATCCTTTTCTGCCGAAGATGTCTAAACAGAAGAAAAATACCGGGGGCCCGATGTAAAAATGATTGAAGCAAAGAATTTATACAAAACTTATCAGATGGGCGATATCAAGGTTGTTGCTTTGCAGGATGTATCTTTAAAGATATCCTCGGGAGAGTTTGTCGCGATTATGGGGGCATCCGGTTCTGGAAAGTCGACGCTAATGCATGTGCTGGGTTTATTGGACCGGCCTGACTCCGGGGAATATTTTTTAGGAGGCGAGGATGTCACCAGGCTAACCGATAAAGACCTGGCTCTGGTCAGGAGCCAACTGGTGGGTTTTGTTTTTCAGCAGTTTCATTTATTGCCGAGAATGTCGGCTTTAGAAAACGCGGAGCTTCCTTTAATATATGCCGGCAAAAGGCATTTAAAAGAAAGGGCTATGCAAGAGATTGAGGGGGTGGGTTTAAAGGAAAGGATGTTTCATAAGCCCAATGAGATGAGCGGCGGCCAGCAGCAGAGAGTGGCGATTGCCAGAAGCCTGGTTTGTCAGCCTCCGATAATCTTCGCGGATGAGCCTACCGGAAACCTGGATTCAAAAAGCAAAATAGAAATAATCAGTATCTTAAAAGAGCTTAACAATAAAGGAAAAACTATTGTCATCGTTACCCATGAAAATGAGATCGCCGCCCACGCCAAGCGGGTTATTACTATGCGTGATGGCAGGATTATCTCCGATGAAACCACGCCTTCTGAAATAAAATCCCCGGCGGCAGCCTTCGCGGCTCCGGATAATTTGGTCAAAAATGTTTTATCTGAATCCGGCGGCGCGGTCCGGCAGGGGATGGAATTTCTGGATTATTTGCGTCAGGCAATTTCTGCCATGGTCTCGCATAAGATGCGCGCGTTTTTGTCTATCCTGGGCATACTTATCGGCGTTGGCGCGGTCATCGCGATGTTAGCTATCGGCCAGGGTTCGAAAGAATCCATTGAAAAACAGCTGGCCTCTCTTGGTTCAAACCTTCTTATTGTCAGCCCCGGGGCAGCCCGGTCCGGCGGAGTTTCCCTGCAATCCGGGGTAACCACCCGGTTCACTCTTTCTGATGCCGAAGAGATCGCAAAAATCAGTGATTATGTCAGCAAGGTCAGCCCCTCGGTGTCGGAGAGAGGCCAGATAGTTTATGGGAATAACAATTGGAACACGAAAATCGAGGGGATTGGGGTTGAATATGAGCAGTTACGTTCAGCCACTCCGACAATTGGCAGATTCTTCAGCGAAGAAGAGGTGAGGATGAGGAGCAAGGTAGCTTTGCTTGGTACAACCGTAATAAAGGAGCTCTTCGGTGAGTCCAACCCAATCGGAGAGACGATCAAAATAAACTTGATTAACTTTAAAGTAATCGGTATTTTACCGGCAAAGGGTTCAAGCGGGCCGCAGGATCAGGATGACATTGTGCTTATTCCTATAAATACCGCCATGTATAGAGTTCTCGGCAAGCAATATATAGATTCTATCTATGTGGAGGCAAACAGCCCGGATACGATTGACGCCGCAGAGGAGGCGATAAGCAGGCTTATAATAAAACAGCACCGTTTGATTACCGACGCCCAGAAGGATTCATTTCGTATCCGGAATATGGCTGATATCAAGAAAACCCTTCAAGCTACTACCGAGACAATGTCTCTTTTGTTGGGGGCGATTGCCGCTATTTCGCTTTTGGTAGGAGGAATAGGGATTATGAACATTATGCTTGTTTCGGTAACCGAGCGCACCCGTGAGATAGGGTTACGTAAAGCCATAGGCGCTAATAATAAAGATATTATGGTACAATTTCTTATCGAGGCAGTATTAATGTCGCTTATCGGCGGACTGGCAGGGGTTATCCTTGGCAGCGGCGCGGCCATATTGGTATCTCTTATAGCCGGTTGGTCAGTCAAGATTTCTTTATCTTCAGTGATCCTGGCTACGGTTTTTTCTTTAATAGTCGGGATAGTCTTCGGAATCTGGCCCGCCCGGCAGGCCTCCAAGCTTAACCCCATCGAAGCATTAAGGTATGAATAAAACCGATCAGAAATTAACTTTGGTTATCCCCACGTATAATGAAGCGGCCAACATAGAAGAATTATGTAGATTATTGTCGGACGAATTATCCGGAAACAACATTGATTTTGAGATTATTGTAGTTGATGATAACAGCCCTGATGGCACCTGGAAGATTGTCCAGGGAATCTCTGAAAAAGATCAAAGGATAAGAGTGATCCGCCGCTGCGGTGAAAAAGGTTTGGCAACAGCGGTTATTGCCGGATGGAAATGTGCCCGGGGAGATATCCTAGGGGTTATGGATGGCGATTTGCAGCAGCCTCCCGCGACAATCCCGTTCCTATTGAATAAGCTGAACGGAGAAGTTCCGGCAGATATTGTAATTGCCAGCAGGCATATAAAAGGCGAAGCTGCATCCAGCCGGAGTATTTGGAGGAGTTTTGTTTCAAATTCGGGCGCTTTTGCCAGCAGGCTCTTGTTACCGAGAACACTTGCGCAGGTAAGCGACCCGATGTCAGGCTTCTTTATTTTACGCAAGGAAGTAATTAATAACAAAGAATTGAATCCCCGGGGATACAAAATCCTGCTTGAGGTTTTGGTAAAGGGAGACTATAAAAAGCTAGCTGAAGTTCCTTATGTATTTGCGGAGCGTAAAAAAGGAGGCAGCAAGGCTGGGATAAGGCAATATCTTATTTCGCTGGCTCATTTAATAAGCTTAAGCATGCAAAGTAAAAGAGGTTAAAATGCTTGAGCTGGATAAGGAGTTATGATATGGTAGTTAACAGCTTAAATTATTTGATCATAAGGAACGGGGAATAAATGAATATATTTGTAGGTAATTTAGCCTTTTCTGCTAAAGAAGAAGATGTCTACAAAGCCTTTGCGGGCTTCGGTGCGGTTGCTAATGTAGCGATTGTAATGGAGAAAAAGGGCAAGAAATCCCGCGGGTTTGGATTTGTTGAGATGCCGGATGAGCAGGAGGCCCTATCCGCGGTTGCTGTTTTACACGGGAAGGAAATATTAGGCCGGCCGATTAATGTCATGGCTGCTTTGTCTAAGAAACCGAAAAGCGAGTATGTCCACGAAAGAGAAAACTCTCAGCCGCAAACTGAGATTGACAGCCGGCAGGAGCATTCTTTTAAGAGAACGGGAAAATACAAAGAGGGCAGGCGCACAATCAGTTATATGAAAAAACGCGGACTTACTGCTCCTCTTCCTGAGCGTAAATATAAGCCTAATCCTATGCGCTGGCGCAAGAAACCAAGATGGGCTGTTTCTTCTCAGAAAGCCCAAGGCGAACCTAAACCCTGGGAGAAAACCGAAGGCAGTCAATCAAAACCATGGAAGAAAGCTGAAGGCGCTGCTAAGCCTTGGCGTAAAAGTAGTAGCTTGCGACAGCCTCATCCGAGAAGAGAGGGTTTAGCTAAGCACAAAAAATGAAATTAAAGCTTAATCTTTTTCCGGTGGTTCCGGATATGGAAGAAAAAATGGCTGCTATCATCCAGAAGGCAGTGGATGGCAAGGCCAGCATAGTTGAGATTGCTTATGGAACGGCCGCGGATAGTGTTAAAAAACGTATCCTTAATTTTTTAAATAAAAAAGAAATCCGCCAGCTTTACTCAAGGTTAGAAAAGACCGATAAGGGCTGGGGAAGGATTTATTTACATTTTAGGTGGAAGTAGGAAAGCTTATGACAAGGAAAAATCTTATTGATGAATTTTATTCTCTTGTTCAGGTAGATGATTACGACGGCCATTACGCTAAAGATATAAATGATAATGGTTATTTCGGCATGCCCCTGGAAAGCATTATTGCTGCTGAAAAACGCTTACGTTCATCCGCAGAGAGGGGTATTGCCTATTTTTCTATGGAATATGGCCTGGCTACGAGTTGTTATAATAAATTCTCCAGCCGGCTGCCTTTAAAAGAAAGCAACAGGCTGCCGGAAAATGCTGTTTTCTCAAATTTCCGCGTAGCGGATTATTTTTTTGTGCTCCGCGCCGATAATATCATAGATCTGCCTATTTATAGCGGAGGCCTGGGCGTCTTGGCAGGGGACACAGTAAAGACCATGGCAGATTATAAACTGCCGGCAGCGGCAATCGGGATACTTTGGAATTCCGGTTATTTCAGGCAGAAGTTCTGGTTTAAATACGGCCAGGCCCCTGAAAAGATGCGCTGGGATCCGTATACTTATCCCGGTTTAATCCCCTTAAAAAACAGGATTAAGATTTCTCTTAAGCAGGAGGATGTTTATCTTAGGCTTTGGAAGTATTATGTCTATAGCCATAAACACGATGCTGTTATCCCGCTGGTATTATTGGATTCAAATATTGAGCCTAACAGCGAACAGGCCAGGAATTTGACCGATCAACTTTATCGCAGCGATAATGTTTTCTTGAAGTTACTGCAAAGAGTAATCCTCGGTTTTGGCGGGATAAGCGCTTTAAGCGAGCTGGGGTATAATATTGATACATACCACCTTAATGAAGGGCATGCCGTGTTTGCCTTTGTTGCCAAAGCCAGGGGGTTAGAGAATGATGAGATAGAGAAACTTAGAGGCAAGTTTGTTTATACCTGCCATACCCCCGTGGAAGCCGGCCATGACAGGTTCTCTTTTGATGATTTAAATAAAGTGCTTAAAAAAGAAGATACTGATATTATTGAAAGGTTCGGTAAGGAACGTCCGGGATTAGCCAACCTTACTTTACTTTCCATGAATATTTCTTCGGCGATAAACGCGGTCTCTCATAACCATCAAAAAGTAATGCATATTCAATTTCCCAAATACAGGGATCAAATACAATATGTTACTAATGGGGTCCATCCCTACACCTGGATGTCGCAGAAATTCCAGGAGATTTTTGAACAGTTTTCCGCTGTTTTCCATGATTTTAAAAGCAACCCTATGATTTTATCAAAAGCAGCGGAGCTTAGAGCGGATGCTGATTTTCGCCTCCGATTATGGCAGGCGCACCAATCCAACAAGGCTGATTTGTGTAAATTCCTGGATAAATGGAAGCTGGATAAAGATATTTTTACGATTTGCTGGGCTAGGAGGGTGGCTGCGTATAAGAGGCCAAGCCTTATTCTGCATGATATCGGCAGGCTTATACGTATCGCGGAAGAAATCGGGCCTTTACAGATTATACTGGCCGGCAAAGCGCACCCCAACGACAACTTAGGTTTTACCTATATTAATGAAATGTTGGATAAGGTGGATAGACTAAATGAAGATTACGATAAGCTGAAAATTATTGTCCTGGAGAATTATGATATATCCCTGGGAAAATTGCTTACCTCAAGCGTTGATGTCTGGTTAAATAACCCCCTGCCGCCTTTTGAGGCTTCCGGCACAAGCGGGATGAAGGCGATCTTAAACGGAGTGCTCCAGATGAGCACGGTTGACGGCTGGGTAGCGGAAGCGGCAGACAGGCCGATCGGCGCATTTTTTGGATACAAAAATAGCGAAGGCAGCGTAGGCAATGAATTTGATTTGCATATGAATGAAGATTCTGAAGAGCTATATAGTACTTTAAGCGGCCTGGTGCGCTTGTATTATAAAACTAACCAGCGTGGTAAATTAGACGCGTCTTCCGCGTGGGTAGATATGATGATTGAATGTATTTGTGTTGCGGCGCAGTTTAATACCTATCGTATGCTTGACCAATACAAGAGCCTTATTTGGAAAATCAAGTAAAAACCGTATAGATTTATCTCCTAAACGTGGTAAAATATCAATTCTTGCGCCTGTAGCTCAATTGTATAGAGTAACGGCCTACGAAGCCGCGGGTTGCTGGTCCGACTCC
>CAZQGT010000049.1:0-11597 GCA_964593005.1 uncultured Planctomycetales bacterium | reverse complement strand
ACATCCGCAATCATCCTGATTACCTGGATATGCTGGTTAATCCGGATAGGTATGAAAGAGTTATAAGGAAAGCAGTAGAAAATAACGCATTGGAATATTTAGTCTCCAACTTAGGCATTAAAGATATTCCTACTGATTTTTATTCTTGGAAGTTAGAGGTTATTGCTGATTTTATTCTAGGGCATATTCAGTATGATCGCGAAGCTGCTTCTATAAATTCATCGATACTTAGGCCAAACTTTTTACTCACTAACTCCCTTACCGATAAAGAAGCAGTCATAGTACTCTTAAATATGTTTATCAACGGTGCTAACAGGGTTCAATGTGAAGTCTACGGTTACGTAAGTGAATCTTTAGAGTTAGATGATGTAAGCCCGGTTTTCTCTATATCCGACGCTATCAGATTAATCTTAGAGGGCCGGCTTTGGGTAAAGCGGGATAATTATATAAAAGATAGAATTTACTTCTATTATCCGATGCAGAAGTTTCTCGACGATACTCTCTCTAAAACAAGCAGCTTGCCCATTCCTTCAGAGCCGCCTTCAGCAGAAGATCTGGAAGCCAAGGCTACAAAAGCAAAGGTCGTTAACTTTGGTACTAGTGGTGATCGTGGCATACAGGCTGATAAATTCAACTATGAACACGTATCTAGGCTTGCCCAAGCTGTCGCTGACTATTACCATGAAAGAAAATTGCAGGGAGTAATAGTGGTTGCCCCTGATTGCAGATTCCTGGCCCCTGAGTTTGCAGCTTTCGTTGCCGCAGTCCTGGCTAAAAATGGCATACAGGTTTTGTTAAGCGAAGAGCCGATGCCTACCCCAGTAGCTGCCCAGGCAGTAGTGGAATTAGGTTGCGCCGGCACAGTCATTATTACCGCCAGCCATAATCCTGCTTTTGATATCGGCCTCAAGTTTTCACCCTCTCACGGTGGCGCTGCGCCTAAAGATATTACTGATGCCATAGGAGCTATTGCTAATAGCCTCACCGGCTATAATATTATGCCTTTAACTGAGGCTATAGAAGCCGGTCTGGTGGTTATGGTTAATCGCCGAGCGGCATACCTTGCCTATTTAAAAAAAGTTTTACCGCAGGCCTTCCGGGAGATTGAAGCATATTCCCAGGTTCACCCTGAATTTGGCGTCATCTGTGATGCTATGTATGGTACAGCCATAGAATATTTTCATGATATATTCGGGCCTGAAGGATTGGATATACTAAAACTTCTTTTACACGATCATGTTAACCCTAATTTTAATGATGGTAATGAAGTCGGTTCACCTAATCCAACTTTAGCAGAATGGGCCAAAGATCAAGAAGATGCAGTTGCAAGAGCCAGTGCAGAGGGGAAAAATTATATTGGTTTAGCCGCAGACGGCGACTCCGATAGATTTGTGGCTACCGGGATTAATTCCGGCCAGCTGATTGCGCTTTTAACCTACTTCTTGCACAAGCAGGGTGTTGAGGGTGATGTCTGGAAAACAGTCGGGACCACCAGCCTGGTCGATGCCGTAGCCATGCTCTTGGGTATAGAAACTTATGAAGGCGGTATCGGATTTAAGAATACCGTAGGCATCCTTAATGAAGGCAAAGTCGTAGTAGCCGGTGAGTCAAGCGCCCACGTCGGTGCTAAGCCGACCAAAGATTCCTGGGATGATGCCTTTGCCCTTTCAGTCTTAACCACTTGGATGGTAGTTACCTATGACGGTAAGGCCCCGGCTCAGATACTTGAAATGGTGGAGAAGGAACTAAAACGTCATTGGGAGTATGGTGAAATTGCTGTTCCGCTTACTCCGGAATTAAAGGATAATCTGACCAAAGCCTTAATTCCTTCTGCCAAAGAAATCGCTGAAGCTACTGCTAATCGCGTATCTGATCCGGCTATTCTTGCTTCAATGGATATTGTTCAGGATTCCCAGAGGCTAAGCGGTATGCAGGTGGTTGAGATTGTCACCGTTGACGGTGTTAAGATCGTATTTGCCAACGGTTCATGGCTCTTGATGCGTCCTTCAGGTACTGAACCGGCTGCCCGGATTTATGCTGAGGCCGTGGTAGAGTTTACTTATGAAATGACTCTTGCTCAGGCAGTAGAAACCGCCCTGCCTCAGGTCGTTTCGCTCCAAAATGTCGGCAGGATATTGATGGGGGTAGATAAGGAGGAATCTTCCGAATCAGTTGTTATCAATAAAAATATTCCTGTGATTGTTATCATTGGCCCTTCTGCTATAGGTAAAACACGCTTTATTAGCCATCTTCTTCAGAATAAGAGGTTTGGTTATCCTCGTTTGATCACAACCAGGGAGTCTCGTCATGGTATTGTTGCTGATGAGGACAGAATCATCGTAGATGAGGCTGTTTTTAAGGAACTTGATGCCAGCGGAAAACTGCTTATGGTAAGACAGAGCCATGGCGATGCCCAGCAGGCTAACTGGTATGGTTTAAGCCAGGATGAACTTGATCGTTGCCTGCAGACAGGTGCTGAAGCGATTATTCTGGATACTTCATCTGTGAGCAGCTTAGCTCTAATTAGAGAGAATTTCTCGCAGGTCAAAGTAGTTTTATTTATGCCGAGTTCTCTGGGAGAGATGGCTCAACTTGGAGACGAAGAGCTCAGGGATATTATGAAAGTACGCTTAGAGAGCAGAGGCGGAATGACTACTGCAGAGATGGATAAACGCCTTGATGAAGGCTTGGCGCTTTTAAGGGCTGCTCAGAGCGGTGCGTTCTCCTACGATCTGGTAATCAGTAATAATTTATGGCAAGACCTGGAGTTTAATAAATTATTGTTAGAAGCGTTTTCTTTAGAGTTCATCGGAGCACAATCAGGCCAAGAAATTAATGTAGTATTGCTTGCTTCTTTGCAAGCAAACCCTACCACTAAGACTTTTGCGCGTCTGCTTAGAATGAATGCTGAACTTCTTAAACAGAAGGTAGATTATTTAGTTAGCTTAAGAGAACAAAGCATTTTGGTCAGCTACAATGGAAACATTCCTTTAAGTTTATTGCGCTACAGCCTGGCTACACTTAAAGAGCGCGCCGGATTATTAGCACAATACGGGTTAAAACTCAATACCTATACTATAAGGTTTAGAAATGCCCGAGAGATTGAAAATTGGTTAGATAGAAAACTCGATCCTGCCCGCACTGTTCCCGGTGAGCCGATGCCTTCGCAGGCAGAGGTCAATGCCGAGGTAAATAGATTCGGTTGGGATAAAGCTCAGGTTATAAAGCGTTATGATCCTGCGGTAATTATCGCCGCCGCCTATTTAAGAAACAGTGGCAGGGAAGATATGGCTAAATATTTAGAATACCTTGCTGAGGCCGGATTAATTCGAGCTGGCCCATTTGAGGGATTCTTAGCTGCCCCTTATCAGGAAGGAATTGTTTTAAGTACTAACTACTCCGAATACAATACTACTTTAGAACGAGGCGCTTCTTTAGTCCATGAAATCGGCGCTACCCCTAAATTTAATCTTACTCATGAAGAGAATCAAAGAAGGGAAAAAGATTTTTACTCCGGTGATTCCAGTATTATGCCTTTTATCAGTTATTCTGAATTGGAGCAGGTAATGGTAGAGAGCGTGAGAACTACTATGCATTGCGGGGCAAAGAGTTTTGCCTTTGGCCTCTACTTGGGTTATCCTGCGGTAGACGCAAGAATATTTGTACAACGGCCGATTTCGATATCGTTAGAAGATAATGTGTTGCTAAATATTTATCCTAAGAATCAGCGCTGGGTCAGCGCTGATGGCATACCGGACTTCCTTGGTTTTACCTCCGATGCAGAACAATTGTTGCGCTTGTGGATGCGCGGGGTTGTTTATACGCAGCAGGTTATTCGTGAAGGTATTGAAGTTGCAAACCGTAATATTTCTGGCCTGGAGCTTAAGCCAGAAAATATTCAGCTCTTCCTGGATTTAATTGCAGAGCTTAAAGAAAATAATGATCAGGAAGCCTTACGTTATCTGGCTGATGCGCAGGAGCCGACCCTGAATGTATTTCTGATTGGTTTAAGAAAACCTGCTTATTGTTGTTTTGGCGGAGAAAAAGAAATTATCTTTAGGATTTTACAAACAAGGGCTATCTCTGAATCCAAAGAATTTCGTAGATTAGATGGGGTTGGGGGAGAATATATTTCAGGGATGGTTATTTATCGGCCAGCAGAGATAGTCGAGACTATTCGTAATCAGAGAGAAAACCTTAATAACTGGAATTATCCTCTTGACTTCGTGTTTGACCGTGACGGTTCTCAGCAGGCGCAGGAAAGAGGAATAGCAGTGCGCGCAGTAGAGAGCGCCTGGGAGTGCCTGAAGGGTAATATTGAAGGGTTTGACACTGAAGTTGCTTTGAAGAAAGAGTCTTTCCTTGCCCGTTTCTATCACGCTGCTTTTAGGACTTTTGAAGAAATTACTGTTAAGGTTAGGGATGGTAAGATTGATCCTTTAGTTAATCTGAGCACTATGCAGTATTCACCGGAGATAGAAGATGAACGTCTACATGATCCTAAGAGAGCATTACGTGTTGGGTTCTTAACTATCACCGGCAATCCGCTTAATTGGGGGCATTTACTTGTTGCTTTGATGAGCCTGAATGCCCTGGAATTGGATACAGTAGTTATTCGCGTGCAGGGAGAGATTTCTTACAAGAATCTCCTGGCATGCGAGCGAGTACCGGTTGCGGATAGGCATCTTGTAGTTAAGGAAGCGATTAAGGGCCTTTATCCACTTTTACGTTATACTGATTTGGGTAGCGAAGAGAATAATGAATGTGAAGGCACAGAAGAAATGCATCGTTTTTTAGCGATGAATAAAGATCGGGGTATCGAAATATATTATCTTTTAGGCGCAGAGAATGAGGCCAGGATGTGGAAATATATGCGGCAGCAGTATGAAATGCTCAGAAGGTTTTATGATGCAAGAGATTTGCAGCATCATATTAATTTTGGAGTTATTCAGCGCGGGGCCTATGGCGCTACCGTTACTTTAGAAGATTTACAGGCGATTGCCAAAGCGACCCAAGAAGAAGTGAAGTGGTATAAGCCGCTGGATATCTCTTTAATTAAAGACCCGGATATTGATTTGAATGTTTCTTCTACCTACTACCGGACTACGCAGGACGGAGCGTTTGTGCCTAAAATAGTACATGAGTATGCCCAGGCTAAAGGATATTACGGCCACCCTCCGATTGATCCTTTAACCGGCTTGCCGGTTACCGACAGCCGGGAGGAATATTTTAGGATGCGCCTGGAGCCGGTAGCCAGGGAAATAGCAAATCAGATAATTGCTGTGGATGGTAATGCTCTTGGTAGCACAATCTTGGTTTCTCTTGATGGCGGTTCAGGCTCAGGCAAAACCACAATAGCTGAAGAGATAGCCAAGTATCTTAAAGAGCAGGACCTGGATACTTTGATTATTGGCCTAGACATCTTTTTGAAAGATAGGGCCTGGCGTATGGCAGTGCAGAAGTTGGTTACCGGTAAAGAGCTTAGTAATAAAGAAAAATCTTTGGTGGGGAATTTAGTAAACCATATTCAAGCTAGGCGCCCTTATGTTGATGAGGAATTATTTTTTGATCAAGCCGCGATTTTAGATATGCTTATTGAGATTGCTAAGTTTAGGAGGTCCGAAGAAGAGCATACCTTGATTATTCCTAATGCCTACGATCAGCAGACTAAGACCACTGGTCTTAGAGAATTTAATTTGAGGAGGGGAACAGTAATAATTTTAGAAGGTAAGTATGCCAATGCAGAATTTTTACAGGGATATTATGATTTACGCTACCGTTTGCATGATGCCCCGGATAGAACCGAAGCACGTTTTCAAATACGCTCAAGGAAACTAAGCCCTAATGACGCCGATATGCAGATTGTCTTCTATGGCATGGCTTTGGTTCCTTCTTATGAATTATACGATCGTAGGACGCAAGATAAAATTCACGGGTTTATTGATCTTCGAGGAGAAGATTGGTATTTAGTGTCTGATTCTGCTCGTACTGTTCCCGGTGAGCCAATGCCTTCGCAGGCAGAGGTCAATGCCGAGGTAAATAGATTCGGTTGGGATAATGCGCAGGCATTAGCTGTTGATGCTGCGGAAGTTAAATTAGCCGCCTCTTATTTAAGGTCAATTGGTGAAAATCATATGGCGGATTATTTAGAATACCTAGCCAAAGCCGGTTTAATCCGGGCTGGGCCATTTGAAGGATTCTTAGCTGCCCCTTATACTATTAACGCCCAGGGTCAAGAGGGTATTGCTTTAAGCACTAACTACTCCGGATACAACACTACTTTAGAGCGAGGCGCTTCTTTAGTTCATGAAATCGGTGCTACTCTTAAATTCAAGCTTACTCATGAAGAAAATGTAGCGCGCGAACATGAGTTTCTTGTTTCTCGCTCTGTTGATGACATATCTTCTTGTTACTTGGTTCCCGTCTCCTTAGCCGACCTCAACCAAGATATGTTCCGCGACTATGACTATCGTTCAACCAGCAATAAGCCGATCAAACCTGAGATGATCTTCCGTTTAGGCCTGGTCTGGGCAGCTATGGTCTTGGAAAAAGCAAAGGCTGCCGGCATCACAGATAACCGCAGGGTAATCATTGCCCGCGACGCACGCAAGATCGAGCCGGAAATAGTCCAAGCCTTATCCGCTGCCTTAAGATATATGGGCTTAGATGTAATTTATGTCGCTCAAGATAGCCCTAATGTTGTGACTTCTTACTCTTGGGCAGCGCAGGAATACAAGCCTTTAATGGGTATCTTTATTACCGCCAGCCATCTCTCTAAGCCTAGGGATATTATCGTGCGTGGTTTTAAAGTAGCTATGCTCAATAGAAAAGGCGGTACCTTACAAAGTTTATCTACCAAGGAAATTAAACAGGTCTCTTTAACTAGAATTATAGATCTTATTACGCATCCTGAGAATATAGAAGTACTCAAGAGCCAGCGTCAGGGTAGCTATAGCACTGCCCGTATCGAGATAAATTGCGTGCGCATGAATTCTTTAATCGGCAGAATAGCTAGCCGGCAAGATAGAACTGATACGCTTTATGCCCTGGCTAGAGAAATACAATCTTCCGATAATCCTTTAGAAGTATTAACTGCTTGGGAGAAAAGATTTGGCTCAAGCCAATCCCTGAAAGGCATGAAGGTAGTCGTAGAAGCTGCGCATACTCCCAGTGGAAGATTAGCTAGCGATACCTTTAGCGAACTAGGTGCAGAAGTAGTTCTCTTAAACGGCGATATCCAGGAAGTAGAAGGTGAACATAAGGCTGACCCATCAGTAGGCGCTAATCTGGAAGAATTAAGGCAGGCTATTGAAAAAGAAAACGCCGATTTTGGTATTGCCTTTGACTTAGACGGCGATAGAGGTGCTATTGTCGTTCCTCTAAGAATTAAAGGCAAGGTATCTTCTTTTGAAACCTTATCCCCGGATAACATCATCGTCGCTCTCTTGTCCTACTTGATTGAAAAATGGGGCTATGATTCCAATGCTACCGGACGTAAGGTCGGGGTTATCCGCGATGTCTTAGGGACCTTCGGGGTCAACAATATTGCTGAGAGATTAAACATTGAGGCCTTCCAGACCGATGCCGGATATGTCTTCTTAAAAGCCTTACGCTCTAAGTTATTAGAGCAAGGTTACGTTATTCCTGTTTACGGGGAGCGCTCTGGCCACTGCTGGCTGGATGTTACCGGTGAGATTGAAAATCCTATTGCCGTAGCCGTGCTTTTTGCGGTGATGGTTAAGCATGAAAAATACCATGATGATCTGACTGCCTCAGAGAATCCGGTCCTGGATACTTTTAACGAGAAAAATATTCCTTATTCACAATCGCCCCGGTTCCAGCCTGATTTTGCTCCTGAACTTTTAGTGCTTTTGTCTAGCGATCCTCGCAATGATACCGGCTGGAGTTATGCGCTTGCCTCAACTACTAAACCTCCTCAGAAGATAATCGGCTTAGGTAAGGATATGGTAATCAGGGCTTTGGCTGGAGAATTTACTCTTGGGAAAACCTACAATACGCCCGCAGGTCAACTCACCGTTAGAGAGTTTAATGCTTACCAGGATCCGCAAGATGAAGGAGGATTATTTAGATTTGCCGATATAGTATTTGAAGTGAATGGAATTTTTGCCGGCAGGTTCGTCTTCCGTGCTTCCTCCAATGACCCGACATTCGTCTGCTCCTATGAGGCGCCTTTTATGGCAGGGGAGTTAGCTGATGCAGAATCTTTGCACAATAGAAAGATCTCTATCGCCGGCGTAGTCCTGGATTGGCTGGAAGCCAATCACTATGCTTTAGTCATAGATGCCAAGGACAAGAATATTGCTAAAGGAGTGGCCCCGGATTTAGTGGAGTATAGAGAGTGGTGGGCATTGGAAACATCTGTTTTTACTCTTACTTCTCAGGAGGATATCTGGCAACTGCAGGAAAAAGATTCTGGTGCTCGCATATTAGTTGATGTTGCCCATGGCTTCAATCCAGTCGCCTTTTATGTGATCGTTGACGGAATAGAATATAACTTGCTGGATAAGACACCTAATCTTTTCCCTTTTGCTAACCGTATTCGTACCACCAAGAAAGGCAACGTACGTAATTTCAAATGGACGGATGCAAAAGGTAGAAATCACCGTTTAAAGCTGCTTACCCAGGAGCTTATTGATGCGAAGCTGGTGACCAAGAACGATGAGAGAAGTATACGTCATGGCCTTATACGCAACTTATCTTTCAGGGTTATTGAGCAAGGCAAAGATGAGAGGGGTATTTATGCCACCGGAGAGATACGCTTAAGCGATTACGTTTTGGTACCGGCATATTATCAGGGGCTGGTTTATCGTATCACCTATATATTAAAAGACGGGAAGTTGACTAGGCAGGTGAATATCAGCAACGAAGGCGACCATCAAATTGCTGTTGCTGAATGTCCTCACTACGGATTTAGAACCAACTTAACTTCCGGTGCAGGTCGTGATAACTGCGTAATCGAGATCCCCGCAAGATTACTTTGGTATGCACGCAACAGATTCCCATCTGGTAGATTCCTCACATTAAAGGGTAGGTTTGATTTTAGGCAAGGGAGAAGATTGAGTAAGGGGCAATATTATGATCATGTATTCTACGTGGGCTCTGAAGAGCCTTACACGTCTGTGATTCGGAACCCGGATGCCGGACTCGAGATTCACGTTCAGGCAGACCCAATATACAAGAATACAGTATTGTTCGTTTCTGAAAAAGACCAGAATGTCTGGATTGAACCGCAAACCTCTTCTGTGGATATGTTTAGGATGAGCGGCCGCGGCATTAAGGAAGCGAATATGATTATTTTGGCCCCGGGAGAAACTAGGGAAATGCAAACAAAGATTTGGGCTGTGGCGTTAGATGTTGAAGAGAAAAAATCCTCCTATCCCGCCTGCATGCCCACTACCAATGAACCTGACCGTATTCCTACACCTGAAGAACTAGATATAGTTTTCACTGCCTTTGGCGGACAAGATGCCTTGGCTGCTAGAGGTCTTAACTTAGATAATACCAATGTCATCATCAGTCCGGCTTTAGCCGCTCCAGCAGAAGTAAGGGATGGCATACTCTATATCAATCCCAACACATTACGCGGCCCTCCAGAGCAATTAAGAGTGATCTTTGAAGGACATGAATTATTCCACTTACTTGGCTTAAATGAAGACCAAGCGCGCCTTACCACTATCCGTTATCTCTCTGAACATAACCTCTTATTAAGCCATATTGAATTCTTAAGTCACAATTTAATTAGCTTAAATGCTAACGAAGATTGGCTGGCGCAGCTTAATTCAACTATCGGTTTATTTAACAGGGCACCTGTCCAAGTTATTCTCCCTATAAATGGCCATGATGTAAATGCTGATTTTGAATGTTGGGTTTTTCCTGAAGGAGCGCAGTTTAAGGCGCATACTGTTTGGACTGGCGATCCTTATAGCTTAGGAACTTTTCCTGTAAACCAAATGAATGCCTTTATGCCAGAGGTTGATTTTGGTTATTGGCATTCAGGGTTAGACTTTGGATACTATAAGACTTCCCGCAATGAAATAAGGGCTTTATCTTTCGGTACTCCGGTAAGGGCAATAGCTGATGGAAAAGTATACCGCTTGTTGCATTTAGCTAGGTCAGTAGTTTTGGATCATGGCAATGGCATGCTTTGTTTGTATGGGCATATAGACCAGGTTTCCATACAAGAAGGTGATACCATCAAACAAGGCGATATAATAGGCTATCTTACTAAAGATGGGGTCAATGATCCGCACTTGCATATTGATATCTATAATTATTCTGATAAGACTATTCGGTATCTTGAGGAGTTTTTTGGCTATTTCGCAAAGGCAGTTCAACTAACAGAAGATTCTTGGCGTGTAATGGACGGCACAGATAAGAGGTCTCTGATCGAATACGAGCTTGATCAGCATAGAAAACAAGGAATTGCTTCCGGAATTATAGTAGATCCTTTTCCAATCCTGTTTTTCTGCAACAATATACCAGCGGTAATTGGCCGAAAACAGGTTAAGAAATTATGGTTTTTGCCTCGGCTCTACTTTATAAGTTCGGTATCACGAATATTAGACAAAGAAATAACTTCAAGAGATATTGTTGATTGTTTTGAAGGAAAAGTTCCTGGCCGATTGATTGATGGTAGATTTTTTATGCAGCTTGCTTTAGCTCTGGAAGTTGCGAAACAAAAATTTAATTTAGATTCCGAACGCATTTATGTGAAACTTATTAAGATGGCCAGCAGATATAGATTATGGCATGCCATTCCTGCTCCTGCTGAGCTAAAACCGCAGGCGTTAACTGAACAGCCGCAGTCGGATTATCAGAGGATGTTAGTGGATATAATTGCCCGTTGTTTTATCACAAACAGTATAAGATTGGAGAATGGTAGCAATTATTATGTACGAATCTACAGTGAGTCCTACCATATAATCACTGCGATAATATCTAGATTATTTGAACATATTGATAGAACAGTCTGGTATCGCATGATTAATGGAAATACAGAAGTTCCATCTGTTGGGATTTCAAATGATTTAGAGATGCCTTTGGATGCAGCTCTTTACGTTAATGGCGGCGTTCCTTCCGAAGTAACGGATTTAGATCAACAACTACTGGATTTAGCCACTGCTCTTGTAGAAAATTCAGCAGCCGATATAAATTCAGCATTGTCCAGAAATATAGCGTTGCGAGAGAATCTATTGCAGAATTTAGGGGGGCCTCAAGGGAAATCATTTATAAAAACCGTCAGGGGACTAGGGTTATCGATATTAAATGATGCTGCTATTTCTTTTTCTACCTTGGATTTATTAGATCAAGTAGCGGAAAGGGAATTTGTAATTGTTGCAGAAGAAAGCTACGTACCGTTATCTGATGTAGAGGGCCAGTTAACACAAGATGATTTAGTGGGAGGAATTTTGCCGGATGACACTATAAATAAAGCTGCAGCTTTCCTCCCCAAAGTCAATCCTACTACGACCCCAGCCTGGAAAAAACTTCAGGCATTATTTGAACTTATTAAAAATCTAGAAATGCGTGATATGTTTGCCAGAGATCCCGAGCGCTTTAGCAGGTATTCTATCCGG
>CAZQGT010000048.1:0-11721 GCA_964593005.1 uncultured Planctomycetales bacterium | reverse complement strand
GATTTATTTAATTTCTAACCTCATGAAATTGACCTTAATAATTCCTTACGGAATTACCTTGGCCTCGCTTGGCAATTCAATTATCAAAAGAACAATTACACCCGGCCTAAAAAGAAGTGGCCGGTGTGTCGCTTTCTGCGACAAAAAAATACGCCCCAACAAATGTTGGGGCGCTAAATTTATAATCTCGCCCTATTTGTCGTTTCGTGATTAACTAACGGAAATTGTCAACCGGATGTACCGGCTTTTATTATTTTTAATTCTCACAATAATATGCCCCTTTTGGAAGGGAAGCTTATTCTATTACAAAACCCGTTTTTGTCAAGAACTTTTTTATAATATTTTTGCTTTATAAATTATCCACTACCTTCAAAAAGGCATCCACGATTTTGGGGTCAAATTGCGAGCCGCTGTTTAACTTAATCTCCAGGATTGCCTCCTCTTTCATCAAAGGTATTTTCCTGTAAGAACGCGCCGAACGCATAGCTTCATAAGAATCAGCAACGTGGATTATCCGCGCCCCAAGGAGTATGTCATCCCCTTTCCTGCCTTCGGGGTAACCGGTGCCGTCATAATGCTCATGATGCTGCCTGACTAAATCAACGACACCATTTAAAAAAGTTAACGGCTCAAGAATTTGAGCGCCGATAGTAGGATGCTTTTTAATCTCCTCCCATTCCGGAGGGGTAAGCGAAGAAGGCTTAAGTAATATGCTGTCACTGATGCCTATTTTTCCTAAATCATGCAGTTCGGCAGCCTGGCGCACCAACTCCACCTCCTTAGCCGGAAGCTTGAGCTGGTTAGCAATGGCTACCGCGTAACGGGCGACATTCTCTGAATGGCTGTGAGTATAATGATCCCGCGCGTCAATCGCCTGGGCCAGCACCCTGATTGTACGCATATACGTAGAACGCAAATCTTCATAAAGCCTGCTTAAGTTGCTTGTGGAATCTTCAATTCTTTTGGCTAAAAGCGTATTCTGTTTTTCTAAGGCCTGGTTGCTTTCTTTTAAGCCCAGCACTGTCTTGCGGCCGGCAGCCAGCGATGAATGCAGCCTGATCCCTTTTTCCACCACAAATTTAAGTTTATCAATATTAAGCGGCCAGCCCAGAACTTCATAAATACCTACGTCGACAAACTGGTTTCCCTTACCCTGGTCTTCCACTTCCAGCAATATCACTATTACGCAATCGGGGTCAACCTTTTTAAGCTCGCCTATCGTAGCCAAAATATCCAGGTCCTGCATAGCATACCTGATAATCACCAAATCGCATATGCTGTGCTGCAGGCTGATCACCCCTGCCTGGGATGTGGTTTCAGTAATTAATTTATACTCGCCGAGGCCGGCTAACTGCTCTTCTATTTCGTTAGCATAAGCCTTGTCATCGCAGATAAAAAGTATCTTTCCGAAAACAGCCATAATTATTCCTCGCTAGAAACCCTTAATGCCTCATCAAAACTAATCAAGCCTTCCCCGGCTTTAAGAAACGCGTCATCGCGCAACGATTTAAATTCCAGGCGCTTAAGCGCGTACTTCCGGATTTCTTCATACGGCTTCCTATTTATGATTATATCTCTTATAGCATCATCAATCAATAGTGTTTCTGACACCGCTACCCTTCCGAAGAAACCAGTGTGATTGCAATAATCACAGCCTTTAGCGGCATAGAACCTGGCCTTGCCGTGCAAGCCAGCCTTTTCCGATAAATCTTTTGGGGCATCAACCGGCTTGCGGCATTTCAGGCAATTTTTGCGGGCCAGCCGCTGCGAACAAATCATGATCAGGCTGGATGCGGCTAAAAAAGGCTCCACTCCCATTTCAATAAGCCTGCTGATACCTGAAATTGCGCCTTCAGATTGCACAGTTGAAAGAACAAGCTTTCCGGATAAAGCAGCTTTAACCGCTGCCTCCGCGGACTCTGAATCCCTGAGCTGGTCAATCATAATCACATCCGGATTCTGCCGTATAATAGAACGCAGGCCGCTTGAAAAATCCAAACCCGCATCCGGCCGCGCCTGAACCTGGGTAATTCCACCTAGGCGGTACTCTACGGGGTCTTCAATAGTAACAATATGTTTAGCCGAGCTATTCAGCTGATTTAATATGGAATAAAGCGTGGTGGTCTTGCCTGAACCAACCGGGCCGCCGATTAATATCAAACCGGATAATTTTGCCGACGCTGATTCAATATTCCTGGTATTGGCCTCAGAAAAACCCAGCTCTCTGAGCCCTTCGTAGAGTATTCTCTTATCCACTATATGCAGGACAAATTTCTGCCCAAAAGCAGTAGGCAGGCTGGAAACCCTAAACTCAAATTCCTGGCCGCCGGACTTGACTTTAAACTTACCATCCTGGGGAATACGGTTTTCGCTGATATCAATCCCAGAAATCATTTTCAACCTGGCTAAAATAGGATTCTGGTTTATCTTCGGGGCCTTTAAAACATCCTGTAATAAACCATCCACCCGGTACCTGATACGCAGGCAGTCCAGCTCCGGCTCTATGTGTATATCCGAAGCCCTTTTCTTCAAGGCGTGTGCCAATAGGATATCTACCAGCTTATCAACAGGCCCGCTGATCATCTTGTAAGGAACAGGGGCATCAGCTTTATTGTATTTGTCATCATTGCCTTTTCCATAAAGGCCTTCAATAGCAAAAGCAATTTCATTTTGATTGCTCAGAACAAGGGCAACATTACACCTGCAGAAATCTTTTAAATCATCTAAAGCAAGGATATTCAAAGGCTCGGAAGTAGCGACAACCAGTGTGTTGGGTGTTTTAAACAAGGGCACGGCACTATATATCCTGGAGATATACTCCGGGAATAAATCAATAAGCCCACGGTCGAATTTAAAATTAGACAAACTTACAGCCGGCATATAAAAGCGGCCCGAAAATAAAGAAACCAGGGAATCTTCGCTGAGCACCCCTTCATCAACCAGGATTTTTCTTAAAGAAAGCCCCTTCTTTTTCTGGATAGCTAAAAGGCGGCCTATCTGGTCTTCAGTCGTATGCGTATTTTTAAAAAACTGCTCTTTTAATGAATTCATTTATGCCTCCGGCGCGGATACGCGCAGGGCCTCTTCAATCGTAGTCTGGCCTTTTAAAACAGCGTCAAATCCCGCCTGGCGTAAAGTTTGCATTCCTTCAAGGCAGGCCTGCTGTTTGATAAGCCGCTGATCGGCGTTGCTTAAAATCAAGCTGTGTATTTTTGGGCCAAGCTGCAGGACTTCGGCAATTAATGCCCTGCCCAGGTAACCGCTATTAAAACAATGCGGACATCCCTTAGCTTTATAAAATTGCGCTTTAGCAGCCTTATGCGGATTAATTCCCAGCCCGCTGATTACCTCTTTACCGGGGATATAAGCCTCTTTACAATGCGAACAGAGAGTCCTTAATAATCGTTGGGCAATTACGCAAACTAAAGAAGAATTAATTAAATAAGGCTCCACGCCCATATTCGCAAGCTGTGCCACCGCCCCGGACGCCGTAGAGGAATTAAGCGACGCAAAAACTAAATGCCCGGTAAGCGCGCTTTTAATAGCTATATCCAAAGTTTCATAATCGCGGATTTCGCCGATCATAATGATATTGGGATCCTGCAGGAGTATGGAACGTAATCCGGCGGCAAAAGTGAACCCGATACCGGGCTTGATAGAAACCTGATTTACCCCCTCAAGATGAAACTCAACAGGGTCCTCCAGGGTAACAATATTCTTATCCAAACTATTTAATGATTTTAATAGCGCATAAAGGGTAGTGGTTTTTCCGCTGTCCGACGGTCCACAAACCAGAACCATCCCATGAGTAAGCCGGGAGGCTTTGGTTAATACGCCGGCGGCATAACTGCTCAAGCCCAGGTCATTAATCTCCATGCCTGCCTGCGTTTTATCCAATACGCGTAAGACTGCTTTTTCTCCCAATACAGTCGGAAGTATGGAAACGCCAAAATCAAGCTGGCCTCCGGAGAAATTCGCTTTAAAACGGCCCTCCTGGGGAATATTATGTTCATTTATATCCAGTTCTGAAATAACCTTAAGCCGGGCAATTATTGAAGCATGCATATCTTTAGGCAATAAATCCTCATCCTTAAACAGCCTGCCAATCCGGAAACGTACGCGCAGTTTATTTTCAAGCGGCTCAATTAATACTTCAGATGCCTTTTTCTTGATTACTCCATCCAAAACCGCGTTAGCCGCTCTTATTGTAGAAACCTCGCGGCTTATCCTTTCAAGTTCCGGGCTGCTGAATAATACATCTTTTTCCGGGATGGTTATCTCAACCGGGAATTCTGATTCTTTAAGCAAATCATCAATGTTTGCCTTAAAGACAGCCGGATAATAAAGTTCAATGGCGTTTTTGATATCGTGGGAGGAAGTAATTACGGGGTTAATTTTCATCCCCCGGAATTGAGGAAAATTCTCAATGGCAAATATATTTAAAGGGTCAGCCATTGCCAGGCTGAAAGTATCTGTTGATTTGGATAAAAGGATAACCTGATATCGGCGGGCAGTATCAAGAGGGATTATTTTTACCGTGTTTGCGTCAATCTCAAAATATTTCAAATCAAACAAAGGCATATTCAGGCCTTTGTTTAGGGCATCCGAAAGCTGACTGTAATCAATAAAGCCGAGCCCCGTAATTATATCGCTGAGGTTACCCCCTCTATCCGCCTGTGACTTAAGCGCCTGTTCAAGCTGGGCCCTGGTAATTAGTTTATTATTAATCAGGATTTCGCAAAGGCGGTCCTTTAATGATAGCATAAGGAATACTACCTGCCCTATTCTTTATTCTTATAGTATTTATTAATTGCCATTTTAATATCCGAGGAGGTGGAAACAAAAGCCTGCACGCTGCATCCGCTAAGCAGCTCCACGTCGCTGATAGCCTGCATATTTAAAGGATTGGACATAGCTAAGCTAAGATTGCTCCCGATTTTATCTACCGGCACAAGTAAATACTGGCGGGCCAGCCCGGAAGGGATAATGCTGGTAATCTCCGGGCTTACATCATAATTTTTAAGGGTCAGGAAAGGAAAGCCGTATTGCGCGGTCAGCGACTGGGCGATATCATCCTCTTTGACATAACCCAGCTCAACCAGGGTCTCTCCGATTAATCCGCCCTTGTCCTTCTGCGCGCTCAAGGCCCGGAAAAGCTGATCCTTGCTGATGATCCCCTGCTCAAGTAAAAGCTCGCCTAATTGTTTATTATTAATTCTTTTAACTGACATAGGTTTTGTTTTTTTGCTGCTTTTATGAAATTAATTATACCCCTTAACCAATTAGATGACAATAGATTTGTTATACTCTGAGAGCAAATCTTCTTTTTTAACCCCGGTATCAATAAAATCCCAGGGGAGTATTTCTGTTGTTGATTTTTCCGCCAGATAATCCTGAGGGTTGATCCCAATTTCAGAAAATGCCTCCTGCCAAACGGAAAACGCAAAAGAACTCGGCCAGGCATCAAACCTGGCGCCTTTTTTATAAGCGGCTAAGATAACCGGCCCTAATTTCCTGTCCCCCCGGGAAAGCACGCCTTCTATAAAACCCATTTCAAAATTATGAAAACTGAATTTAAGCCTCTTGTTCCTGCAACGGCTCCTCAAATAATTCTGCTTCTCTTTAATTACAGCGATAGGCTCCATCTTCAACCACTGTAAAGGCGTATGCGGCTTGGGGATTAAAGGGTTTATGCTGATATTAATCTGGGCGGATCCTCCCTGCACCTTTTTCTTAAGATCCGACGCTGCCTGGGCAAAATTAATTATTCCGTCCAGGTCTTCTTCTCTCTCGCCGGGCAAACCGATAAGAAAATATAATTTTAAATGCTGGTAACCCGCAGAGTAAGCTTCGGCTATAGCTTTAAAGAAATCCTCCTCGGAGAAATCTTTAGCCAGCGCCTCTCGCAGCCTGGCTGATCCTGCCTCCGGGGCAAATGTTAAGCCGGTCTTTTTTATTTTAGCAATCAGCGTTGATACGTTTCCTAACAAAGCCTTGGCTTTCAGGGAAGGCAAGGACAAATTAACCGCCTGTTCTTTAAAAGTTGAAGTCAAATCAGAAACGAGTTTTTCTATGCCGGGGTAGTCTCCTACCGACAAGCCGGCCAAAGATAATTCCTCGTAACCGCTGGAGGCATAAGCTGAATTTGCCAATGCGACAATTTTCTCTTTACTGCGTATCCTTAACGGATAATACTGGCTCCTTGCCTGGCAAAAACGGCAGCGGTTAGGGCAGCCGCGCATAATTTCCAAAGTAATCCTGTCGTGGACGGTCTGGACATAAGGAACCATCCAGTTGCAGGGGAAATAAGCAGCCTCAAGATCCGCGACTACCCGTTTGCTGACCTTTAATTGCGGGGTATAGAGCGAAGGCACATATACCCCCTCCAGGCGGGAAAATTCAAGTAAAAGATCCGCTTTTTTCAGCTTGCCGCTCTTATACTCCTGTTTATATTTACGGTATAAATCCAGCAGCTCTACAGCGGCTTCTTCGGCTTCTCCGATAATAAACAAGTCAAAAAAATCAGCCATCGGCTCAGGGTTAAGGCTGCAAGGCCCTCCGGCGATAACTAAAGGATAACGCTCATCGCGCAAAGAAGACTGCAAAGGAATTCCGGAGAGATCCAATATACTTAAAACATTGGTATAATTTAATTCAGAGCCGAGCGAAAAACCCAGGAAATCAAAACCAATAAGCTCCTGGTTTGACTCCCAGGAAAAAAGGCGCCTGCCGCTATTTCTCAAAGCATCCCCCATATCCGCCTCGGGAGCGAAAAACCTTTCGCAGGCAACATCCGGGATATTGTTTAAGGCTCCGTAGATAATCCGCAAGCCCAGGTTACTCATCCCTATCTCATATAAATCCGGGAACCCCAGGGCGAAGCTTATCGCGGATAAAGGATTCTCCTTTTTACAGGCATTCCATTCATTCCCCAGGTATTGGCCTGGGCGGTGCACGCTTAATAATAAATCTTCATTCATTTTTTAAAATACGCTTCTGGTGCGGTCAATATTTACTAAAATACCCAAGGCGATAAAAGTAACCAGTATACTTGAACCGCCGTAACTCATTAAGGGCAAGGGCAGGCCGACCACCGGGGCTAAGCCCATATTCATCGCGATATTAATAAATACCTGCAGAGCCAATAAAAGCGATATACCATAAGCCAGCAGCCTTCCGAAAGAATCCTGCGTCCTTTGAGCGATAATAAAGCCCTGGCGGATAATCAAATAATACATCAGTAAAAGCAGGCTGCTGCCCAGAAAACCCCACTGCTCGGAAAAAGTAGCGAAAATAAAATCTGTATGCGATTCCGGGAGAAAATACAATTGGCTCTGGGTGCCGGATAACCAGCCCCTGCCGAAGAGGCCTCCGGAACCTATAGCTATGCGCGATTGGATTACCGTATAACCTGCGCCCAGAGGGTCAATGTTCGGGTTCAAAAATACAAGCAGCCTCTGTTTTTGATAATCGCGCAGAAAATGCCAGAAAAAAGGCAAAGGGACGATCAGGACAAAGATCAATGTAAGAATATATTTCAGCCGGACGTTTGTCAGATAAAGCAGGCAGACAAAAACCAGAAGCAGCATCAGCCCGCTGCCCAGGTCAGGCTGTTCAATAATCAAAAACATCGGCACGGCCACAAAAACAAACGGCAGGATTATTCCCCGGAAAATCCCGAATTTACCGGATAACAACGATATATCATCGACCGATTTCCGGCTGAAATAACGGGCCATAAATATAATTACCGCTAGTTTTGCGAACTCGGACGGCTGAAAATTAAACCAGGCGAACCTCAGCCAGCGCTGCGCCCCAAGCCTGATAATCCCGAGGGCGAAAACCAGGAAGAGAAAAAATAAAGCCACCCCGTAAATTAAATAGTTAGCATCCCAGAGCTTGCGGTAGTTGACCTGAGACATAACAAAGAAGCAAGCCAGCCCGATTACCACCCATAAAATCTGCCGTTGGTGTATATCCTGCCAGACCCCTTCTTTTTGATAAGTACTGCTATAGATAGACAAAATCCCTAAGCCAGCGATAATTAAAGCCAGAATTAAAATCCTGATAAGTGAATTCCTCATATTAGGCCCTGTTTGTTCATTGCTTCTATAATCTGTTTGGCAACCACGCTGGCCGCATGCCCCGGCCCGCCGTTTTCTAAAAATACACAAATCACGAACCTCGGCTTATCGTACGGGAAAAACCCGATAAACCAGGCATGGGTAGAGCCCCGGGATACCTGGGCAGTCCCGGTTTTACCGGCTACTGAAACGCTAAGCCCGGATAAAACATTTCCTGTCCCCTTACTGTCAGAAACCACCGCCCGCATTCCCCTACGGACAACCTCAAAAGTGCTCTTCTTAAAAGGTACCCGGTACATCTTCTTTTTTCTTGCCGAAAGCTCCATATCCCCGACTGATTTAATAATATACGGACTTGGCAGATAACCTCCGTTAGCGAACACAGCCGTCATATTAGCCGCCTGCAGAGGAGTAACCAAACAATCACCCTGGCCGATACTTAAATTCGCGGTGTCCCCGTCGTACCAATTCTGGAATTTATTTATTTTCCTCCATAGGGGAGACGGGATAAAACCGCTGGTTTCATAGGGCAGTTCAAACCCCGCGTTCCTGCCTAAGCCTAATTTCAATGCGTAATCATGGATATTCTGCGCGCCTAAAAGCAGGCCTGTCTTGTAAAAAAATATGTCGCAGGAATGCGCGATAGCCGCGATAATATCCTGCACGCCGTGGACATCCCAGCAGGAAAACCTTCTGGAACCCACCATGGTTGAACCGCGGCAAATAAAACTGGTAGAAAGGTTTATTTTTTTCAGTTCCAGGGCGGCACTGGCTACGGCTAACTTAAAAATAGAAGCAGGCGGATAACTTGATGAAATTGCCCGGTTAATCAACGGGGAGCCGGGGTTATTAAATAACCCGGCGATAAGCCTGGTGCGCTTATTTACAAAAACCGAAGGGTTAAAATTCGGATAGCTTGCCATTGCCAAAATCTCGCCGCTCTGGGGATCCATCAAAATTACGCTCCCCTTCTTGTTGGAGAGGCTTTCTTCCGCTATTTTCTGGATCTTAAGATCCAGGGTCAACTGGACATCCTTGCCGTTGCGCGGAGGCTCAAAGCCCAAAACCCGCATAAATTTGCCGCGATGGTTTACTTCAACGGACAACCCTCCTTCTTCCTGGCGTAAATAATAATCATACTTCTCTTCCACTCCGCCAAAACCTACGATATCCTTGGTCTTATAACCGTAATCCTCAAGCTTGGTCAGACGCCAACGGTCAATCTCGTTCACATAACCGACAACATGGCAGGCCAGCGAAGCATAAGGATAATGCCTTAAAGGATTTGGCTGGATTATAATGCTCGGCTCCTCCAGTTTATATTCGCCTATGAGAATCGCTTTCTTAAGGTCAATATTGCTGGCCACGGTTACCGGCAAACTTGAAGAAAAATAATTCTTCCTGAAAACCGCTTTCAGCTCTTTAGACTCAACGCCTAATATACGGGCCAGGCCGCCAAGTATACGCTCAAGCTGATCCAACTCCTGCGGCAGGATCATAACATCATAAGAAATCCTGCTCTCAACAATAATATCGCCATTACGGTCAAGTATATTGCCCCTGGCTCCCGACTGGGATATCAACCGGATGCAATTGCTGTCGCTGAGCCTGCGAAATTTTGAACCTTGCAATAAATCAAGGTTGGATAGCCCGATAAACAGGGTAATAAACATTAAAATAATCAGGAACTTTAAAATAATTTTTCTTTCCATAGTAAATATTACGCGGACAATTTTCTATTAAGCTTAAAGATCAAAGGAGATACCGCACCGGTATAGAGCGAAGAAATAAACAGGCTGCGCAGGAAAATCCCCGCCGGGATAAAATTCCCGGAATTCAGGCTTTGAATCCCCAATACAGCATTATTTAACAGGGCCAATATCAAAACTATTGCCAGGCGGATATAATTATTCTCGGTGGAAATTTGAGAAGACAAGCGGAATGCCAGGTAACTCCAGATACTAAAAAGGAGCGTATTTATTGCGGTTCCCGACGGAAGAAAAGCATCTTTAAGCAGGCCGGCAAAAATAGCAACCGCCAGGGCAACTTTGAAATTAAAATAAAAAACCGATGAGACGGCAAAAATCAGCAGCAGGTCGGGTTTGATATTGAAGACGGCCAGGGCAGAAGGCCAGCTTAATTGCAAGGTGGCCAGGATAATCAAAGAAAAAAAGATGGAAAGCTTTTTCATGGAATAATAACCAATACCTCTTCAATGCTGGAGAGGTCCGCCGCTGGCTTAATTACCGCATAACGGCTGAGGCCGGAGAATTCTTTTCCTATATTTACTACCTTGCCTATGAGCAGCCCCTTAGGGTAAACCTGGCTTAACTCCGAAGTAATTATTATATCCCCGATCATAATCTGCGCATCGTCAGGAAGATAACGCATAATTAAATTTGAGCCGAGAGAACCGTTGACTAATCCTTCCTGCCGGCTGCGCTGAACAATACTGGAAACACCCTGGCTGGGGTCGTTAATTAAGAGGACCTTGCTGATGGTTTCAGAGCTCTCTACCACCCTGCCAAGCAGCCCCATAGTATTAATTACTGCCATGCCGCGCCTGATGCCGCTATACCTGCCTTTATCAATAGTTACGCTGCTTGACCAGCTGTCAGGGGAACGGGCAATCACCCTGGCGGCAACCAGCCGGAAAGGAGATTTTTGCTTAAAGCTTAGCAGGTTCTTAAGCCGCAAGTTCTCATGCTCTATCTCCCGCAAGTCAAATAATTTACGCCGGAGCACCTCTGTTTCATATTTTAACCTGCCTAAATCAAGCATATTCCGGTGATAAAAAATAATCCCCGCGCACTCACGCTTAAGCAGGCCGATAAGGCTAAGATGGGGTTTAAAAGTTTTCTGGGCTGAATTCTTGAAAAAAGGGGAGAAAATAGAAACCAGTAAAACTAAGCAAGCAATAAGTAAAAGACTGGTTATGGTTTTGCGGGATAACTTAAACACATTTAGGTTAGAAAACTACTTCTTCAATAACTAAAAAAGATCAATTACGCGATTCGGTTTTAACCGAAACAGTTACTTTCTTAAGATACGCAATTTCGCTAAGTACCCGGCCTGTGCCGTTAGCCACAGCAGTGACCGGATCATCAGTTATATGCACAGGCAGCCCGGTTTCTTCGGAAATCAATTTATCCAGCCCTCTTAATAACGAACCGCCGCCTGCCATAACAATGCCATGCTCAATAAGGTCCGCGGCTAATTCCGGAGGAGTCCTTTCTAAAGATATTTTGGTAACCTCAACTATGGCCCGCAACGGCTCCTGCAGAGATTCACGGATCTCTTCGCTGGTAATAGTTACGATTTTTGGCAAGCCGGCTACCAGGTCCCTGCCCTTAACTTCCATGCTCATCTCTTCTTCCAGCGGATAAGCCGAACCGATCTTCATTTTAATATCTTCAGCAGTCCGCTCGCCGACCAAAAGGTTGTATGTTTTCTTAAGATACTCAATAATCGCTTCATTCATTTCGTCGCCGCCGATGCGGATAGATTTAGAAAAAACCGTTCCGGCAAGCGAAATTACCGCCAGCTCCGTAGTCCCGCCGCCGATATCAATAATCATATTGCCAACCGGTTCCTGAATAGGCAAACCTACCCCGATTGCCGCGGCGATCGGTTCTTC
>CAZQGT010000047.1:0-12068 GCA_964593005.1 uncultured Planctomycetales bacterium | reverse complement strand
CCACTCTTCGATTTTCTTATGATTACCTGATAAAAGCACTTGCGGAACAGTAATATTACGAAATTCTGCTGGCCTGGTGTAATGAGGATATTCTAATAGATTACCTTCGAATGACTCAAAATTCAAGGAATTTTTATCCCCGAGTACCCCCGGGATCAACCTGACTATGCTATCCACCAAAACCATAGCCGGCAGCTCACCTCCGGTTAAAACATAATCCCCGATTGATATCTCTTCATCAACCAGATGCTGCCTGACCCTCTCATCTACCCCTTCATAATGGCCGCAGATAAATATCAAGTTACCATATTTAGATAATTTCTTGGCATAGGCCTGGTTAAAACTCTTCCCCTGGGGGCACAACAAGATTACCCTGCACTTGCCTTTAATCTTTTTCTTAATCGCCTGCACAGCCCGGAAGATCGGCTCTGCCTGCAAAAGCATTCCTGAACCGCCGCCAAACGGACGGTCATCAACTTTATGATGTTTATCTAAAGAAAATTTGCGCAGGTCATGAACAAAGATTTTTACCTTCCCCTTTTGCTGGGCACGCTTGACAATCGACTCATCAAGCACAGCGGAAAACATACCCGGAAAAATTGTAATTATATCTATGCGCATATCTGGTTATTGTAATCGCTTAAAAACATTTGTTTAAACTGGCTGAATTTATCCTCTTTTATCGCCTGACGGATCTGGCGCGCTAAATCCAGGAAAAAATAAACATTATGCAGGCTGAGCAAAATTAACCCGAGCATTTCTTTGGCATTAAATAAATGCCTTAAGTACGCCCGCGAAAAATTCTGACAGACATAACATCCGCATTTGGCGTCCAGCGGACGGAAATCTTCCGCATAAGCGCCATTGCGGATAACTACTTTGCCGCAGCTGGTAAAGGCTGTGCCGTTTCTGCCGTAACGCGTGGGGATTACGCAATCAAACATATCCACCCCCCGGTCAACCGCCTCTACTATATCAAAAGGATAGCCAATACCCATAGCGTAACGCGGCTTATTCTCCGGCAGGATTCCCGCGACCAACTCAAGGATATTATATATTAAATTACTGGACTCACCAACAGAAACTCCGCCAATGGAATAGCCGTCAAAATCCATATCCACCATAATCTTAGCGCACTCTTTGCGCAATTCTTCATAAGTAGCGCCCTGGACAATCCCGAATAAAACCTGATTTTCTTTTTTATGCGCCTCCTGTGATCTTTTTGCCCAGGAGATTGTCCTGTCCATAGCTAACTTTGCATGGTCCCGGGTACAGGGATAATGCACGCATTCATCAAGCGGCATAATAATATCTGAACCTAAATCCTCCTGAATCTTAACCACATCTTCGGGAGTAAGAAAATGCCTCATCCCGTCTATATGCGACTGAAACTCAACTCCCTGGTCATTCATTTTGCGGAAAAGAGCAAGGCTGAATATCTGATACCCTCCGCTATCCGTAAGTATGGGTTTATTCCAGCCCATAAATTTATGCAGGCCGCCTGCTTTCTTAATTGTCTCAATTCCCGGCCGCAAAAATACATGATAGGCATTTGAGAGGATTATCTGAGCGCCTGCCTCCTCCACATCCTTATACATCAGCCCTTTAATCGTGGCGTGAGTTCCCACAGGCATAAATGCCGGCGTCTCTATTTCTCCATGAGGAGTAACCAGCTTCCCCAACCGTGCCTTACTATTTTTATCTTGATGAATTACTGTAAACATATTTTCCCTTTATTACTCCTCGGGGTCCTGCCGCTGAAGTTTCCCCATTCCTTCGGGGTAAATCTTCCCTCGGAACGGAGATGCCCCTCTTCCGCGTCACCCCTCAATAAACAAAAACACAAATAGCCAAATTTATTTAAACTACTTCGCAACTATATTTCGGTTAAATTTAATTCGTAGGTTTCTGATTCACACGCTTGATATAATTTAACATTCGGTAAATCGAACGCTAATTTCTTAATCGCTAGTTTCAAACTTTCATCAGTATATATACCAAAAATAACTTCCCTTATAGATTGAGGATTTAATCGCAAAAACCATGTTTTCTTACCACAAAAATCCTTGAACAATGCCAACCTTCTAAATTTTAAACTCTCCAAGTCTAATCCTCCATTTTCTAGCTTCTCAGCAAAAAAAGCCCGAAATTCATTTTCATATTTCCAATTATCAGATTTAGTAAACAAAACTTTCTCAGCATATTTCTCATATTCATCCAAAACATCTACTCTTAAACGCTCAGAGGAATATTCAACAGGATACATTTTAATACCCCAAGCTTTATCGTTTTCAAGAAATAAGGATTCAAAATCAATCCCAATTACTATTCCTTGATGCTTATCTGCATAATGTGCCCACATCACTGTATTCCGACTATTCTTTGATACAGATAAAAGGCCACTCTTCTTATTGTAATCAGATTGAAATTTCTTTGCTGTATCTATAATTGAATCTCCCATGCCTTTCTCTTTATAAATATCTAATATTGCTTGATCTGAATCATCTGGCATCGAAATATTATGTCTTTGTAACGCTAACCGTACCCTTCTAACAATTTTATCCTCTTCTTGTCCACAATAATAATAAGGTCTTACGTCATAAGGATCATTAATGTCTGAGGCAAAAGGTAATTTTAATTCCAAGGAAGCCAATATCTTTATACTCCCTAAACAATCACAATATTTATATAAAATATTCATATTTTTTATATTAATTAATCTTCTATTGAAATGACATTGATAAGTTTGGAGCGAATGTCGATTTTAGCCAATGGAGCTTGAGTATTCCGGGTATCCCCGTGGAGCGAAGCGACAAAACGGGGATGGCGAGGATGTTTGAGTGGTTTTTGTTAGAACAAAAACCACGAGTTCCGCAGCCACCGAAATACGAAAGATCATTGGCGTGAAGAAATCGACCTGAGCGAGAAACTTGACAAGGTCATTTCAAATAATCAGCATTGCGTCGCCGTAACTGTAAAACCTGTATTTCATATCTACTGCTTCCTGATACGCCTGCTTCATCAGCTTTTCTCCGCCAAAAGCGCAAACAAGCATAAAAAGCGTAGTCATCGGAAGATGAAAGTTGGTTAACAGGCAATCCACTAATTTAAACTTATATCCAGGATAAATAAACAAATCGGTATTGCCTTCTTTGCGACCATCAGCATAAGTCTCAAGCGTCCTTAAGGCGGTAGTGCCGACAGCAATAACCCGGCCTTTATCAGCCTTAGTTTGATTAAGTTTGGCAACAGTTTCATCAGGCACAAGAAAATGCTCCGGATCCATCTTATGCTCAAGAATATTCTCGCATCTAACCGGCCTGAATGTCCCTAAGCCCACATGCAAAGTTACATAAGCTATCTTTACCCCCTGAGCATTAATCTCCTCAAGCAGTTTTTCAGTAAAATGCAGGCCGGCAGTCGGGGAAGCAAGCGCCCCCTCATTTTTAGCATATACCGTCTGATAATAAACCTTATCTGAATCAACCGGCTCGCGTTTTATATACGGAGGCAGGGGCACAACCCCGTAATTATAAATTTCGTCCGCATCCTCCTGTTTGAAACTGATTTGTCCGCGAGCGCTTAAATGCCCGGAAATCTTGCCATTCGCAAAAAGGATCTTCTCGCCTATTTTCGTGCGACTCGGCTGAACCAGGCAGGAAAATGTTGAGCCGTTCAGGCGGCGGGTAAGCAAAATCTCAACCCTGCCCCCGGTTGTTTTATTGCCCATTAAACGGCAATGTAAAACCTTAGTATCATTCAAGGCTAATAAATCTTTTTGCTTAAAGAAACCCTGGATATTTTTAAATACATCGTGGGTAATCTTAGAGTTTTTACGGTCTACAACCAGAAGCCGGGCATCCTCTCTATTCTCTAGCGGATGCTGGGCAATCAATTCTTTGGGAAGCGGATAATCAAATTCAGAAAGCTTAAGCATAATTTATATAAGGGATTGGGTAAGAAATAAGATTTAAAATGCGCTTGTTAATTCAGGTAGCCAATTACCTGATCGGTTAAATCATCAATTGAGAAAAAGACTATTCCATCCGGAGCCAGTTCGCTAACAATCTTGTACTGGTTAAAGAATAGATCAGGGGTATTTTTCATCAGGAACAGGCCGATACCGATATAAATCTTTCCCTTGGCCCGATGGCCGGCACTGCATTTAACTACCTCTTTGATAAACTGGTTATCTTTGGTGTAAGACATCAAAACAACATAATCAACAATCCCCTCTTCAAGCCAGGCTGACCAATCCTGAAAAGCATTGGCATAGGCGCGCTCGGTCAACGGGATTACCGCGCAGGAAACCGCCAAGTCCGGAGATTTAACTTTGACTAAACTTGAAATCTTCCGCACCAACCCGGTCACCTGCTGGCGCTTCCAGTTATCCCAGGCCAAGTATTCTGCTTCATTATTCATTGTACCTGACGG
Source organism: uncultured Planctomycetales bacterium (assembly GCA_964593005.1). Lineage (GTDB taxonomy): Bacteria > Omnitrophota > Gorgyraeia > Gygaellales > Profunditerraquicolaceae > UBA6249. Next base: position 7,634 of record CAZQGT010000047.1, on the reverse strand, counting down.
GTCAATCCCGGTCTTATTTATAAAACGTTCTATATTCTTCTGCCCATAGCCATAAGCTAAGCCGAATTTCTTAAATCTTGAGCCCGGGATAAACGGCACCGGCGAGGGGTAACGGATATAATCTAAATGCACCCCGCTGATTAAAGGATAGCGGTTGATAATTTCATTAACCACTGTCAGGATATACTCTTCAATGCGGGGGTCTCCTGCCTCCAGGAAAATCTGGTCTTCTCTCAGGTAATACTTATCCAGCTCAGTCTTAGAGTCAATCTTTGAGCCCCTCTGATACTGGTCCCGGGTCAGGATAGAATTGCCATACTTCTTTAGGATATCCGCTTTTTCATTCTTGCCCAGGCTTAAAACATTCACCCATGCAAAAACTTTTATATTATTTTCTTGCGCCTCCCTGAGCAATAAATCCAGCCTATCTACCCCGGTTACCTTGACCATCTCATCATATTTAGTCCTGTCGCAAACCTTGGAATCATAATAGGCATTTCCCGACTGGAAAAACTGCAGGTAAATTTCATTGATCTTTGCTTTTTTACACCGGGCGATCAGGTTATTTACCCCGTCCTTTGCGTAAAGCACATCTTTACTTGAGAACACCGAAACCCAGACACCCCTGGCAGGCGTTTCTTTAGCCGGGGCTTCTTTATCCTGAGCAAAAGCCAGGCTTAAACCAAACAGACAACATATTGATAATAAAATTAATATATTTTTTTTCATTTTTTTACCTTAATGTTACGTTCGGCTTCAGAATAGCTGCATCCGCAATATCTCTGGCAATATATCCCTTTATTCTTTGCCTCGGTATGCGCCTGCCTAAAACCCGGACGAAAATCTTCATAATAAAAATCCACTCCTACCTGTTTAGCCGCGTCAAACCCCAACTGCTTAAGCGATTCCTGGCTCTGATACGGGCTGACTAATAGAGTTGAAGTAAAGGCGTCAAAGCCGTTCTCTTTAGCGTAAGCGGCTGTTCTATTTAAACGTAATTTCCAGCAATGCATACAGCGCTGCGGGGCGCTCAAATCACTCCCAATCGCCTGGGAAAATTCTGAAGGCAGGTATTCAGGATATTCTACCTCAAATTGCAGGCTGTTCCCTAAAACTGCAACCGCCTCTTTACGCCTGCTGTATTCACTAAGAGGATGGATATTCGGATTATAAAAAAATCCTTTTGCCTTAAGGCCCTGGGCATTTAGCCTTTTCAAAGGATAAATCAGGCACGGGCCGCAGCAGATATGCAGTAGGATTTTCATTTCAAGAAAAACTAAAAGATTTCTTCCTGTTGTTCTTTATTAAACTTGACTCCAAAATGTTCAAATGCCTTCTTTGTGGCCAGCCTCCCCCTGGAGGTGCGTTTCAAATAACCTGCTTTTAAAAGATACGGCTCAACCGTATCGGCAACAGTATCAACTTCTTCATTCAAGCTGGCTGCCAGGGACTCTATGCCCACAGGACCTCCGCCGAAAGATTCCAGGATAAGCTTTAAAACTTTGCGGTCTAAATCATCAAACCCCGCCTGGTCTATGCCCAGCTCATCAAGAATCTTGGAAGCCTCAAGCTGATCCACCTGTTTGATTTTCAACACCTGGGCATAATCGCGCACCCTGCGTAAAAGGCGGTTAGCAATCCGCGGAGTGCCTCTTGCGCGGCGGGCAATCTCAAGGCAGGCGCCTTCATCAACCTGCACCGCCAATAGCGAGCTTGAGTTCTTTATAATCCTGGCTAATTCTTCTATTTTGTAAAAATCAAGGCTGTAAAATATACCGAACCTTCCCCTTAAGGGAGCGGCCAAGAGCCCTGTGCGGGTAGTCGCTCCGATTAATGTAAAAGGCTTAAGGTTAAATTTTATAGTTTTAGCATACGGCCCTTTATCAATTACAAAATCAATCTGGAAATTTTCCATAGCCGGATAGAGGAATTCTTCAACCACCTTGGACATCCGGTGTATTTCATCAATAAAAAGTATGTCTCCAGCTTCCAGATTTGTGAGGATGCCGATCAGGTCTCCGGCGCGCTCAATGGCCGGGCCGCTGGTAGCGGTAATCTTTGCGCCCATTTCATGCGAAATAATATGCGATAAAGAAGTCTTGCCTAAGCCCGGAGGGCCGCTTAAAAGAACGTGCTCTAACGGCTCCTTTCTCTGCTTAGCTGCCTGTATCGCTATTTTCAAGTTATCCACAATATCTTTGTGGCCGACAAACTCAGCAAACTTCTTCGGTCTCAAGGATATGTTTAAAACCACATCCTCCTCGGATTCCTTGATATCAGCGATAATCGGGTTGGCTTTAAGCAGGGTCTTCCTGGTCTCTTCGCTCATAGGGTATAATGTTTTCCTTATTCCTTGATATGATTATATCTTCAAATGCCGAATCCTGATGGGCAACAATCTCCTTCATCTTTGCCAATTCCAGAATCGCCAGGAATATCACGATTATTTCCAGCTTGTCTTTTGACTTGCTGAACAAAGTTGAAAGCCTTACTTCTGTTTCAACCAGCAAAAGATGTAAAATATCATGCACCTTCTGCTCAACCGTAAACTGGTCTTTAATTACTTCGTAAAAAACCTCTTTGGGGATATCTTTTAAAGCCTGGGAAAAAGCATTGATTAAATCAAATATGCTGGCCTCAAAATATTTACTATCCTCTTGTTTTAATTTATCCTGCGCCTCTTGAGCCTGCTCTGTTTTCGGGCGCTTAAAGACATCCTGCTGGACGAGTTCTTTTTCCCTCAAATTCTCGGCGATTTGCTTGAATTTCTCATACTCCAGGAGCCTCTTCACCAATTCAGCCCGCGGATCCTCCTGCTCTTCCTCTGCCGGAGTCTCGCTTGCCGGAAGAAGCATCTTTGATTTTATCTGCATAAGGGTCGCCGCCATAACCAGGAATTCCCCCACAACGTTTAAGTCCAAAAGCTGCATAAAATTAATATACTCTAAATATTGCTCGGTAACTTTAGCTATTGGGATATCGTAAATATTCAGGTGGTCTTTTTTTACCAGGTATAACAACAGGTCCAGAGGGCCCTCAAACATATCTAAACGTATTTTATAGTTCATATTATAATTTAAGCAAACCCCTTACTTCAGCAACTGTTTTCTTGGCGAAATTTGACGCCTTAATCCTGCCTTCCGATAGAATATCCTGGATATGTTTCTTATCTTTGAGCAGCTGGCGCCTTTTTTCCTGGATAGGGGCGAGTAAATTAAGTATCTTATCCGCCAGTTCCTTTTTACAAACAGTGCAGCCAATTAAAGATTTAACGCAACGTTGCTCCGCCTCCTGCCCGCATTCAGGAAAAAATACAGAATAATAACTGAAAACATTGCATTTATGCGGATGGCCGGGGTCGCTTAAGCGTATGCGCTGGGGGTCGGTAATCATATTTTGCACTTTCTTGCGGATTACCTCCGGCTCCTCGGATAAAGCGATATAATTATTATAGCTTTTACTCATCTTGCGGCCGTCTAATCCTAAAAGCCGGGTGGTTTCGGTAAGCAGGGCTTTTGGTTCGGCAAAACAGGCTGACTTATAGATATGATTGAATTTACGCACAATCTGGCGGGTCAACTCCAAATGCGGCAGCTGATCCTCTCCCACAGGGACAGCATCCGCTTTATAAAGCAGTATATCCGCTGCCTGCAGCACAGGGTAACCCAAAAAGGCATAGGTGCTTAAATCACGATTGGTTATTTCACGCAACTGTTCCTTATAAGTCGGGCAGCGTTCAAGCAGGCCGAGCGGAGTAATCAGAGAGAGGATAAAGAAAAGTTCCAGGTGTTCAGCTACCTGCGACTGCACAAAAATTGTTGATTTCTCAGGATCTATTCCGCAAGAGAGCCAATCTACAACATTATCCAGTATATTTTCGCTGAGCTTCTCCGGGTTTTCATATTCCGACATAAGCGCATGCCAATCCGCGACCATAAAAAAACAACTGTACTCGCTCTGCAGTTTTGTCCAGTTGTCTAAGGCGCCGACCAAATGGCCGAGGTGCAATTTACCCGTGGGGCGCATCCCGCTTAATATACGCTTTTTATTCATATTTTTTATTACAGTTTTCTGGCAATCTTCTCTATATCATAAGCCTCAATAACATCGCCTTCCATAAGCTGGTCAAAACCTCCGACAGCTATCCCACATTCAAAACCTTCGGCGACATCACGTACATCGTCCTTAAAACGCTTCAGGCTTGAGAGCTTGCCTTCAAAAGCAACCTGGCCGTTACGCACCACCGTAACCATACTGTTGCGGTTAATCTTTCCCTTAATCACAATACATCCGGCGATCAGGCCTGAACGCGAAAGCTTAAACATTTTCTTAACCTCGGCTTTGCCTAAAAACACTCTCTTAAGCTTTGGATCAAGCATACCCTCTACAGCGGCTTTTATATCATTGGCCAATTCATAAATTATATTATATATCTTAACCTCAATGCCTTCTTTAGAGATCATCTCCTTAGCCAAATCATCCGCGTTAACATTAAAGCCAACAATTAAGGCATCGGAAGCCACTGCCAGGATTACATCCGAGTTATTGATATTTCCTACTCCGGCATGGATTACTTCAATTTTTATCTCGGAGACATTCAACTTATCCAAAGTATCCCTAATTGCCTCAAGCGATCCCTGGACATCGGATTTAATAATTAATTTTAACTCTTTGATATTGCCTTCGGCAATTTGGGCATGCAAGTCTTCCAGGCTTACTCTTTTGACGATCTTTATCTGCTGCTGCCTTTCTTTTTCCAGACGGGCCTGGACTAAATCTTTTGCCTGCCTTTCATCTTCAATCACAAAGAACTGCTCGCCTACCTGAGGAATCCCGCTTATCCCCAATATCTCTACCGGAGAAGCAGGCCCGACCGCAGTCACAGACTGGGCCCGGTCATTAAGCATTGCCCGGATTTTACCGTATAAATTACCCACGATTATATTCTGGTTAAGGTGTAATGTGCCGTTTTGCACGAGGAGCGTGGCTACCGGGCCCCTGCCCTTAGCCATCCTTGCCTCAACAACCACTCCATTTGCCGGCCGGCTAGGATTAGCCTTTAGTTCCATAATCTCAGCTTGCAGCAGGATCATTTCAAGCAAATTATCTATGCCTTCTCCGGTCTTGGCAGAAACAGGCACAGTAATAGTCTTTCCTCCCCAATCTTCCGCGTTCAAACCGACTTTTGATAATTGCTTCTTAACCATATCAATATCTGCCTGCGGTTTATCTATTTTATTTATGGCAACGATAATAGTTACTCCGGCGGCAAGCGCATGGTCAATCGCCTCCTGGGTCTGCGGCATAATCCCGTCGTCAGCAGCAACCACCAGGACAACAATATCGGTAATCCTCGCCCCTCTGGCACGCATAGCAGTGAATGCTTCATGGCCGGGCGTATCTAAAAAGGTAATTTCTCCTCCGGGAAGGCTGACCCGGTAAGCTCCGATATGCTGAGTGATTCCTCCATGCTCGCCTTCGGCCACCTTGGTTTTACGTATAGCATCCAAGAGAGAAGTCTTACCGTGGTCAACATGCCCCATAAATGTAACTATGGGCGAACGTTTCTTAAGCTCTGCGGGCTTATCTTTTTCATTATGCTCTTGTAAAGCTACCTCTTCGGCATTAAGTGCTTTTTTAATCGCGCAGTTATATTTTAAACACAATTTGCTTACGGCTGCTTCATCCAGGGCCTGGTTAATCCCAGCCATTATGCCCATACTCATAAAATGCTTTATGAGCACGCTTGATTTTTCCTGTAACTTAATCGCTAAATCTTTAAGCGTAATCGGAAGCTCAATCTCAATTGTTTTACTCGGGGCAACTTCAACCTTAGTCTCAACAACAGACTCTGCCTTTACTTCATGCTTTACTTCTACTTTCTGCGCTGCACCCGTCTCTACCGGATGAGACGGTACATGCTTGTGCACTGCACCCGATTCAATTGGATGAATCGGTACGCGCTCCGCGCGCTTCTGCGCAGGTTTAACTTCTATCTTTGCCTCAACCTTTGGCTCATGTTTTACCGCAGGCTTAATTACCGGATGTACTTCTTCTTTCTTCTTTTTAACGGCAACCTTGGGCTTAGCTGCAACCTTAGGTTTTGAAATATGAGGTTTGGAAACAGCTTTTTTATCCTTTGTTTGCGCCTTAGGTTTAACTGTTTTTTTTACTGCTGTTTTTTCTTTTTTTACCTTGGTGGGCATAATCTCTCTCCCTAAACTGCCTGCAATAGGCAGGCTTTTATATTAAAAACTAGGCTAATTTTTTTGCCTCCGCGAATATCTTTTGGGCCTTCTTCTCTCCGATACCCTTAATCTTTACCAAGCCCTCTTCTTTAATCTTGATTATATCTTCAATACTTTTAACGCCCGCCTCTTTCAGGCTTTCTATAATCTTATCGCCTACACCGGAAAGATCTTCCAGGCCGGCCCCTTCTTTCTTGGCCGTTTTCTTAGTTTCTTTTTTGGCTTCTTTTTTAGCTTCCTTCTTAGTTTCTTTCTTTGTTTCTTTTTTAGCCTTCTTTGCCTTAGGCTCTTCCTGGGCGGCTTTCTCATCTGCCTGGGCAGCTTTATCTTCTGCCTTGCCGCCTAAAGCTTCAGCAGCAATCATGCTCTTAGTGCGGATATCCAGCTCCCAGCCTACAAGCCTGGAAGCAAGGCGCACATTCTGGCCGTGTTTGCCGATACTCAAAGAAAGCTGATCGTCATCCACAATAACCTCTGCCTTCATCTTCTCCCTGTCTAATTTTATTTCAGAAACCTTGGCAGGAGAAAGAGCGGCTTTGATATATTCACGCACATCGTCATTAAAACGCACGATATCAATCTTCTCACCCTGCAGCTCATTAACAATATTCCTTACCCGGTTACCGCGCATTCCTACGCAGGCGCCTACCGAATCAACCTTGTCATTCTTTGAGCAGACCGATATCTTGGTGCGCTCGCCAGCCTGACGGGAGATTGCTTTTATCTCTACGATGCCTTCGTAAATCTCAGGCACCTCTAACTCAAATAATTCCTTGACCAGGTTGGGATGCGCGCGCGATAAGATAATCTGCGGACCTTTAACATCTTTCTTTACTTCAACAACATAAGCCCGGATACGCTGGCCCTGTTTAAATTCCTCCTTAGGAGACTGCTCGCGTTTAAGCAAAATCCCTTCGGCCTTGCCAAGCAGGTCAACTACCACATTGCCTTTTTCAAAACGATAAACTGTCCCGCTGACAATCTCCCCTACCCGGCTCTGGAACTCGCCGAAAACCACATCCTTTTCCGCCTCGCGCATCTTCTGGATAATTACCTGCCGGGCGGTAGAAGCGGCAATCCTACCAAAATCAATATTAGTTACTTTTTCATTATTGCGGAAGGCGCGGATCTCGCCTGAGGAACGGTCAATCTCAACCTTAAACTCCTCATCAGGCTTTAAATCAATCACCCTCTTGGCAGCGCTGAGCATAGCGCTTTCCACTGCCTCAAGCATAACCTCTTTCTTAATTCCCTTCTCACGTTCAATTTGTTCGATAATCGCTAAAAGTTCATGACTCATTTCAATTCTCCGTTATTTTAGAAAACCAGTTTTGCCTTGTTTATTTTAATTAAGGGGATCTCCATGACTTCCCCATCTCTAGTGAT
>CAZQGT010000046.1:0-12096 GCA_964593005.1 uncultured Planctomycetales bacterium | reverse complement strand
CGCCCACTTTGGATAAAACATCAATCGCGTCTGTTGAGTCAGGCTTATTCACAAGAAGAGATCTCTTAATAATCTCAATTTTGTTCTTTAAACCTGAATCATTAAGGCCGGCCCCTCTGCCGGCTACCTCTTCAACTGATTTAGCAGTAAAAGCAGCGGTAATTGCGCTGGCAGCAGTAGTATTACCTATGCCCATCTCACCGGTCCCAACAATATTAATACCTAGTTTTAGTTCTTCCTCAAAAATCTCTATTCCCGCGCAAATCGCTTTTATTGCCTCATCCCTGCCCATCGCCGGGCCTTTAGCCATATTCTTTGTCCCATAATTTATTTTCTTAACCCGTAATTCTGGACTGGGTTTCAGGTCGCTTGCAACACCCATATCCACAACCACCACCTTTGCACCAACATGTTTTGCCAAAACATTTATACCTGCTCCTCCGGCAATAAAATTATAAACCATCTGAATAGTAACTTCTTTAGGATAAACGCTTACCCCTTCATCTGTTACGCCGTGGTCTGCGGCTAAAGTAAAAATAACTTTTTTTTCTAATGTCGGGCTGAGATTTCCGGTAATTCCGCAGATTTGTTTTGCCAGCTCCTCTAATCTTCCTAAGCTGCCTAATGGCTTGGTTAAATTATCCAATCTTTCCTGGGTCTTCTTTATGATTTCATGGTCAATTCCTGAAATATTTTTAGTTACTTTATTTATCCTCTCCACTTATTTATCCTCCCTGCCTGCCGGGAGGCAGGCTTTTATCTTTAGAGGTATTCCCGCAACAACAAAAAATACCTTATCAGCATTCCTGGCGGCCATCTGGTTCACTCTTCCCGCAATATCACGAAAATCCCTGCCCAGTTTATTCACAGGAACCAACCCTAAGCCTACTTCATTAGAGACCAAAATTACCCTTGCTTTCTTCTTACTTAAAACAGCTAACAGTTCTTCAATCTTTTCCAAGATTTGCTCTTGGGTATTCTTGGAAAGAATAAGATTTGAAACCAGAAGAGTCAAGCAATCAATAAGAATACAATCAAAACCATTATCTAACTTCCCAATTAATCTTGACAGATCCTTAGGCTCCTCAAAGGTTTTCCAGTGTTTCGGCCTTGATTCTTTATGCAACCTGATGCGCTCTTGCATCTCCTTATCTAAACCAAGGCAGGTGGCAATAAAAGCGACTTTTTTATATTTTTTAGCCAAGCAAAGAGCATAGCTGCTCTTACCGCTGCGCGCCCCACCGAGAATTAAAGTTATTTTATTCATCATTTACCTCTCTCCCGGAACTAAGACTACGTTAGGTTTACCTGTAACCGAATTATCATTTACCAAGACAAGAGTCTTATAAACCGTTTCAATATTTTTATAAGTTAAGACTTCTTCCGGCCTGCCCTCCTTAAAAATAATACCTTTATCCATAAGGACAATGCGATTAGAATACGCACTGGCTAGATTCAAATCATGCAGGATCATTACGATCGTAAGGTCATTTCTTCGGTTAAGTTTTTTTAATAAATCCAGGGCCTGCACCTGATGTCCGATATCCAGATGCGAGGTCGGCTCATCCAAAAACAAAAGCTCCGGCTCCTGCGCCAAAGCCCGGGCAATCACTACCCGCTGGCGCTCGCCAGCGCTTAATTCATCAATCCGTTTATCTTTTAGGCTCAAGGTATCAGTTAAACTAAGCTTTTCACTTGCAATCTCAATATCTTTTTTAGTCTCATACTGCAGCCGCTTTAAATGCGGGATCCTGCCCATTAAAACCAGCTCCATAACCGTAAAAGAAAAACTGGTTGAGATATCCTGAGAAACAAAAGCTACCTTGCGGCAAAATTCCTTTAAATTCATCTGCGCGATATTCTCGTCCTTATAGAAGATTTCTCCCTTTCTTACAGGAAGCACCCGCGTTACCAGGCGCAGAAGCGTAGTCTTTCCTGAGCCATTAGGCCCGATAATCCCTAAAAAATCACCCTGGTTTACATCCAGAGATAATCCCCTGATAACATCTTCTTTATAATATCCTCCACTTAAATGGTTAATCTTTAATAAAACACTCATGATATCCTTTTTCCTTTTTTTAGAAGGATAATAAATACCGGAGCCCCGATTATCGCGGTAAGAACGCCAATGGGAATTTCAATAGGTGAAAAAAGCGTGCGCGAAAAAAGATCACAGAGAATTATAAACACTGAAGCGGCCAAACAAGTGGTAGGAATAAGAATTTTGTGGTTCGGGCCCACAATCAAACGCATCATATGCGGTACAATCAAGCCCACAAATCCAATTATCCCGCAAATACAAATCAGGCTGGCGGTTATTAAAGCAGTAACGAGAATAATTATTTTCTTTATATTCTGCGTATCTATACCCAAATGAACGGCTTCTTCTTCTCCTATACTAATCGCGTTGAGATCCTGAGCAAACAGATATATCACACATATCCCCAAAATAACGGGTAAAGCAACCAGGATGAGAAGTTTATAATCATAGACTTGCAAACTTCCCCATAACCACCAGTTCATCTCATGCATTGCCTCATTTCCAAACAAGGATACCAAAAATACTATCAATGAAGAAAAAGCCACTGAAATAATTACCCCAGAGAGAATTAATGATTTGTCCGCGATTGCCCCTTTTTCCCGGGATAAATTATAAACTATGATAATACTAAGCACTGCGCCCAAAAATGCCGCCAGGGGCATATAAATTCTTGAAACTCCCAATATCACTGCGCTTACCGCCGCTAAACCGGCGCCGCTTGAAGTCCCCAGTAAATACGGTTCAGCCAATGGATTCCTTAATATTGCCTGAAGAGCTATGCCAGAAACCGCCAAACCACTGCCTACCAGAACTCCCGCAATGATACGCAATAGACGTAAATTAAAAATTGCCTGATTATCTTCAAGCAGAAGATTAGCTGCCGGAATATTTACCGCGCCTTTTAACAGACCAAGAATTGCAACAACACAAAGCAACAACAATAATATTAAGAGGTTTCTTTTTAAATGCATTTTATTTTTTAGGGTATAATCTTTTATAAGTCTCTGCCAGGGCCCTGGTTATTCTTGGGCCAGGCCTGAGCAAGGTATCCGGATCAATATCATTAAAAACCCGACCGTTTTTTACTGCATCTATCTTATCCCAGCCAAAACGTTGCTGGATTAATTTCAGAGGAGCTTCCCTATCCATATACGCCAGAATAATACATTGCGGGTTAAGACTAATTACTTTCTCCGCACTGAAATTACAATAAGGCCTGATAAGATTATGCGCGATATTAGTTCCTCCTGCTAAAGTAATTAACTCATCCACAAAAGAACCTTTGGCAGCGGTCATCAACGGTTCATGCCAGATCTCGATAAAAACTTTAACTTTCTCTTCCCGTGGGATAAGTTTTGCTTTAAAAGTCACTTCCTCAATCTCGCTTTTCATTTTTTCAATCAGCAGTGAAGCTTCTTTAGTTTTATGAGTAATTTGCCCTATTTCTTCAATTGTCTTAAACAATTCTTCCACGCTTACGGGATCAGCAACATAAACCTTGAAACCAAGCTGCCTTAACTGCGTAACAACCGGAGCCTGCTCAAGCCCGGTACAGAAAATATAATCGGGGTTCAAAGAAATTATTCGCTCTATGCTTGGGTTGCTAAAAGACCCCGCCTTAGTTTTATTCTTTGCCTGCTCCGGATAATTACAATAAGCGCTCACCCCCACAATCTCATTATCTAACCCCAAGGCAAAAAGTATCTCAGTGGTTGACGGCGCCAAGCTGATATAGCGTGGCTCTGCTGCGGCAACACAACCGAAAAATAAACCGATAAACATACTTGCAATGATTATTTTCTTCATACAAATAAAAATGCCCGACCTAGTACTTTTGTACTTAAATCGGGCTTCACCCAATAATTTATTAACCCGATCCACGAGGCACTCATTCATTTTATAGGCAGGTCTTCTGGCTCAAGTCTCATCCTACTTGCTGCGCCTTCCCATTCTGACTTTCGTCAGCACAGTGGCTTTTGCAGCTTTCGTCAACCTTTACAGCGGCGGGACCGCATCCGATTTTACGGATTTCCCTTAACCTATAATTTATTTTACTAAATTTTCCTCTCTACTTTAACACCTGATAACAATTTGTCAATAAGATTCATTTATTAAAATTCAATGCCTTTTCTTGCTTTAATTCCACGTCGATAATAATGTTTAACCTCATTTATCCGACTAACCAAATCCGCGTGCTTAATAAGCTGCGCGGGAGCGCCACGACCGGTAAGAACCAGTTCAATACACTCAGGGGTACATTTGATCAAAGAAAGCATATCCTTAAAAGACAGGAGCTTAAGTTTTAAAATAACATTAATTTCATCCAAAATAATTACGCGGTATTTCCTGCTAGAGATAACTTTCTTCACCTTTTCCCATCCCTGGCGGGTTAATTCTAAGTCAATCTGTTGAGGCTTACGTCTGATAAAACAATCCCTGCCGAACTGCTCTATCTTTATATTCTTTATCTTCTTTAGGGCTTTATGTTCGCTGCAACAGCGCCCCTTGGCAAACTGCGCGATATAAACATTTAACCCAGCACCGGCAGCCCTGAGGGCCAGGCCGATTGCCGCAGTGGTTTTACCTTTACCATTACCTGTATAAACCTGGATCATCCGGTTACCGCCTTCCAACTTAATAAACCTAAAGCACAAAGAGATGTAACAATAAGCCCGGCGCAGATAATACCGGAAATTATAGAAATAAAAGCATAACGAAAACGTATTTTAAATAAAGACGCCGCGATCACCCCGCTCCAAGCTCCGGTCACAGGAAACGGTATAGCCACAAAAATAGCCAGCCCCAAGGCCTCGTATTTCTGCACGGCATCCGAATTTCTCCTGGTGCGCTCAAAGAGCCAGTCAAAAAACCGCGACCAAAACTTAAATTTCCTTAAGGCATTCGTAATCGGCTTAAAAAGAAAAAGCGCCGGAGCTACAATAATACAATTCCCCAGCACGGAAAGCCAAAAGGCTTTTGCCAAACTCATCCCAAACGACAAAGCTAAGGGTATTGCCCCCCTTAACTCTGACACGGGCAAGGCCGCCACAATCATTACTATGTAATCTTTGGGCAAATCTTTTAAGTAATTTAAAACGGGATCAAGCACGTTTAAAACCTCTGATAAATTCCAGAGCCATAAAACGGATAAATCTTAAGGTATCAATAAAAGGATTAATCTGACTCTTTTGACCTGAATAAATAGTTTTAACCGGCACTGACTCAATCTTAAAGCCTAAACGGGCTGCCTTCATCAAAATTTCAGATTCAGTCTCATATTTAGACGTGCATAAATCAATTTTCTGAAGGACCTCTTTCTTAATCAGGCGAAACCCGCATTGGGTATCAGGTATGTTCTGTTTAGCGGCTGATGAAATTATCCAGGACATAAAACAATTTGTTATAACCCGCAAAAACGGCATTCCTTTAGTCATTGCCATACGGTTTCCCGCGATGATCCCGCAATCCGATGATTCCGCTTTTTGAATAAATGCCTTGATATCATCGGTTGAATGCTGGCCGTCCCCATCCATACTGAGCACAGCGTCAAAACCCTCCGAGAGGGCAAAGGCATACCCCTTTATTAAGGCTGCGCCTTTTCCGGAATTCTCCAGGTTACGTAAAACTTCTGAACCGGCATCCTGGGCAATCTTGGCGGTATCATCACTTGAACCATCATCAATAATAATTGCTTTTAAGCCTAGAACCTGTATTTGATTAATCAGTCCGGCGATTGCCTTGGCTTCATTATAAGTTGGGATAATCACGCAAATGCGCATATTTATTCCACCCAAAACCTGCGAAAAACATACCATTGATCGGGATATTTACGTATATAATCCTCGATTATATTCTTATAAACCTTGATCAGATCCGCCAAATCTTTCTTTTTATCCCCACAAGGTTTAAACTCAACCGGCTTCTCTATCCTTAAAGTAAAACTATCATCAGGATTCCTAAGCATAAAACCGGGGATAATACTGGCTCCGGTCATCAGGCTTAAGGCTGCCGGGCCTTCAGGAAAATGCATAGGCTTGTTAAAAAAATCTATAACAATTCCTTTCTCGGTAAAATCACGGTCTCCGACTAAAGCCACCATATGATTATTCCTGATCTCTGAAATACAACTTCTCACTGCCTTGCCCATAGCAATAACATTGACCCCTTTACCGGCCCTCTGGGAAACAAAAAAATCATTAACTTTTTTATTCTTGTGCGATAAAGCAACCGCCCAAAACGGATACCCCAGCTGAGCCAGAACTACACCGCCTAACTCCCAATTGCCAAGATGCGCGGTTAAGACAACTACGCCTTTGCCAGAGGCAAGCGCCTGGTCAAAATAATGCAGATTCTCTAATTTTATGTTTTTATCAATATAGGAGCGGTTGAGCTTTTCAAAACGGAAGAAATCTGCCAGGTATTTCGCGAAATTCCTGAAAACCATCTTGCTGATTTTTCGCAGCTCTTTATTCTCTTTTTCCGGAAAAATAACCTTCAGGTTAGCTTTTACAAATCTCCTGTCGCGGAAAGCTAAAAAATAATGCAGGTCGGCTAAAAAAACAGCGATTCCATAAACAAGCTTTAAAGGCAGGTTCAGTGCGATAAATTGACCGAAGCGATAGATATAATAATTTAACACGATTTATGGCTTTGCCCAACGGAAGGCAAACCATTGCCCTCCGGCTTATATACTCAAAAGAAGCTTAGCAATATCCATACTGGCATTAGGCTTGGCAATCTCCGAAGCAGCCAGCTTTAGATGTTCTGATTTTACCTTATCCGCCAACAACTCATCAATAACTTTATACACTTCCTTGGGCTCATCAACTTTGATTGCCGCGCCTTTATGCGTCAGAAAGTTAGTATTATTAACCTCCTGGCCGGGAATAGGCTTAACAATAACCATGGGGAGCCTGGCGCTTAAAACTTCAGCAGTAGTTACCCCTCCGGGCTTGGAAATAATCACTTTAGAGATATGCATCAGTTCATGGATATTCTGCACAAAACCAAAAAGATGAATATCTTTCTTATAATGTTTAATCTTACGTTTAAGCGAATTATACAATTTCTTATTTGTACCGGTAACAATCAACTCCTGGATATCGTGCCTAGACTCTTCGAGAGATTTGACAATAGTCTTAATCGGGCCCAACCCCTGCCCGCCTCCCATTATCAATACTACCGGTTTATGAGGATTAAGGTTTAATTTATAAAAAATATCGTCGCTGTTTTGTTTCTGGTTGAATTTATGGTCAAAAGGTATTCCAAAAGACTTAATCTTGGAAGCACTTACCCCTTTCTTTGCCAGGCGCTCTGAAACATCTTCCGAGGGAGTTATATAATAATCCACATTATCATAAACCCAGTAGGAGTGCGGAATGTAATCGGTAAGTACCGCCACCAGCGGCAGGTTGACCCCATAAGCCTTCTTGTAATCGGCGACCATCCCGCAGGGGAATGCCTGGGTACAAACCACCAGATCCGGGTTAAAATTATCAAAAAGTTTTTTAAGTTTAGGAGAATTTGATTTATGCACGCTCTTCTTAATTTTATCTAATCCCTTAACTACGCTGGGATTATCATAAAGATAATCCCAAAGTTTAGGGGTATATTTAATCACCTCCATATAAAGCCGGTTAATTACTTTCTCTGATATAGGATTGGTATAATTAAAGGCATTTATGTTTAAAATCTCGCACTTTGGCGAAAGCGCCTTAAGCGCCTTCTCAATAGCCATAGTGGCGCTGCGATGTCCGGAAACTTCGGATATATACATTAAGATTATACGTTTGGGCAACATGGTAATAATTAAATTCTTCCTTCTTCGCAAAGTTCCAGAAAGGTATCAGTAATCCTCGGGCAGAACTGCCTGCCGCTTAAATTCCTGATCTCATTAACAGCATCTTCCTTGGGCAGAGCCAGGCGATATGGACGGTCAGTACTCATAGCGTCAAAAGAATCGGCTACGGAGATTATTGAAGCATCAAAGGTATCTGGTCCCCCTTTAACCCATCAGGGTAACCCCTGCCATCAAAACGCTCATGATGATACCTGACCCCCATCATCGAACCTTCCAATTCTTTAATCGGTTTAAGTATGTTAACCCCAATCATAGGGTGTTCTTTAATACGGTTGCGTTCGCCAACGGTAAGTTCATGCCTTTTATTTAAGATATGCTCCGGGACTCCGATCTTTCCGATATCATGCAAAAGGCTGCCAATATGCAGGTTCTCCAGGAATTTAGAATCAAAATCCTTCTTATTCTTTTGGCCGATTCTGCGGGCTATTTCAAGGCTTAAATTAGTTACCCGGGTGGTATGGCCATGGGTATAATGATCCTTAGCCTCAATAGCCGCGGCCAAGGCTATGGTAGTACGCACAAACAACTGGTGTTTGCGGTCCAGTTCAATACCCAATTCCTTAAACAACTGGGCATTCCTCACCGCCATTGTTACATTTGAATTAAGGGCGATAAAGAAATCCAGTTCCTCGTCAGCAAAATTCTTTCCATTGTTTTTCTTCCCTAGTAATAACAAACCCAGCAGCTCATCCCGGAAATAACTGGGAATACAAACCACAGACTCTAAAAGTTCCATTTGATATAAAACATGGGCTAATTGCTGTTTGGCCTCCGGTTTTATCTTGGAGCTTTTAAGCGCGGACTTCGCTTCACTGAAAAGCAGCGCTTCCCTGCCGAAAACCAGACGGCTCATATGGGACTTGAAAAAACGGATTAGCACATCATCTTTATCAATACGGATTAAGTCTAAAGGTATTTTCTTGCTCAATGACCCCTTGGAAACAGTAAGCGCATAACCTTCTTTTACCTTATCCTGTAGAAAAAAACTGGCGTGGGCTATTTTTGCCTTAGTGACCATCATCCGCACCATCATCCTGATTAAAAGATCAGGATCATGGACAAAGATCATATTCTTAGCTGCGTTTTGGAGTTCTTTCTTATAATCAATAGCCATATTTTAAATTTAATGAGGCCACAACTTATGGAGTGACAGCGAACATAAGTTGTTTGGCCGAATTAATCCCTGACGTTACGAGTAGTATTTTGGCGCACCGCGCCAAAGTACTACGAGTGTATAACGGCGGGGATCTTTGCTTAGGCAGTTATACTTTACAAGAAAAACCGGGGATTGTCAAGGCAGGCACGGTCTTTTGAACCGTCGAAAGAAAATTTTATTCTTCGTTAATAACGGCCAGGATCTGGCCGACATCTACATTGTCCCCTTCGCGGTACATTATCTCGGAAATTACCCCTGTGCAAGGGCTGGGCAAATTAAAAGTAGCCTTATCAGTAACAAGCTCTACCAAATCATCATTTGCTTTTATCTTCTCGCCATCCTTGACAAACCAATATGATACAGTGGCCTTAGAAATACCTTCTCCTAATTCCGGCAAAACAACCTTTACCATAATCTTCTCCTTTTAGATTATCCTGTTTTAGGCGATTGATTCGCGCAAAGACTCTGAAAGCGTAGGATGCGCGAAAATAACCGAACGGACCTGGCTGACTTTCAGGCGCAATGAAACAGCCATAGTTAAAATAGAAATCAGCTCTGTGGCCTTAGGCCCGATTATGCATCCTCCAATTACCTCTTCAGTGGCCTGGTTAACAACAATCTTAATAAAACCTTCCGCTTCGTCAATAATCCGGGCCATAGCCGAAGCGCGAAAATCAAACTTGAATAATTTAACCGGCAACCCCGCGGCAATAGCCTTCTCCTCGCTTAAGCCGACGCTGGCAATTTCAGGGTCGCAAAATACACAGGCAGGCACAACAGAATTATCCACCTTGTTTTTATTGCCAGAGGTCATATTCTCAACCGCAGCAATACCCTGATAAGCCGCGTAGTGGGCAAGCATAACTTTTCCCGTACAATCACCTGCCGCATATATATTAGCCAGGTTAGTCTTAAGATAATCATCAACTGCTATGCAGCCTTTATTCAGTTTTATCCCTAATTCTTCCAGCCCTAAACCGGATATATTAGGCTCCCTGCCTACGCAAACTAATATTTTCTCATAAACATTTAAATCAACAGATGAAAGGTCAGTATTAGTATAAACCTTGACCCCTTTCTTTTTAAAAGCAACCTCAATCTTCCTGGCTACTTCTTTATCCTCACCGGGTAAAAGCATAGGCAATTTTTCAAGGATAGAAACCTCAACCCCTAAAGTAGAGAATAAACTGGCGAATTCGCATCCGATAACCCCGCCTCCGATAATTAACAAGGAACGCGGCAGAGAAGTCAACATCAGGATATCATCGCTGGACATAATTCTTAAACCGTCAAATTTCAGCTGAGGCAGCTCAACAGGACGGCTTCCAGTAGAAATAAGCATAAACTTTGCTGAAAGCGTTCTTTCATCAATCTTTATTTCGTTGGCCGAAATGATCCGCGCGCTTGATTTAATAAAATCAATATCCTTAAGCCTGCTTTGCATTCCTTGAGCGAGGTCCCAAACTAACTTGTTCTTTCTTTCCTGGATTTTAGTAAAGTTAAAACGAGGGTTATCTAAATCAATACCGAAGTTAGAGGATTTCTTTGTAAGAGAGTATATTTTTGCAGAAGCGATTAATGCTTTGGTAGGTACACAGCCGCGGTTTAAACAAGTCCCGCCGATTGAGCCGCTTTCAAGGAGGCAGACCCTTAAACCTGAATCTTTTGCTTTTAAAGCAGCGTTAAAACCTGCCCAACCTGCTCCGATAACCGCTAAATCATACATAGGCACGGGATTTAAGCTAATAATAGTTGCGCTGCTGCCTGGGCGATAGACTCAGCTGATTTGCTTAAGCCTTCTTTTTCTTCCTGCGAAAGTTCTAATTCAACAACCTTTTCTATGCCATCCTTGCCCAGGCGACAAGGGACACCAATACACGTATCTTTGATACCGTACTCCCCGTTTAAATAACTGCATAAACCGATAATACGTTTTTCATCTTTTACTATAGCCTTAACAATCGCGGCAATCGCCGCTGAAGGAGCAAAAAACGCGCTTCCTGTACCAAGGTTAGCAACAATCTCTGCTCCCCGGCCGATTGTGTGTTCTACTAAAGATTTAATCTTACCCTCATCCATAAATTCATCAAGAGAGACGCCTTTGACTTTTGTAAATCCTGGCAATGGCATCATATCCTGGCCATGAGCGCCAATCACCAATGCCTCAATATCAGTACACATAAGCCCTAAATCCTGAGCAATTAAATTAGCAAAACGCGCGGAGTCTAAACTAATCCCCATACCAAAAAGCTTTTGGGGCTTAAAACCAGTCACTTTTAAAGCATAGAACGTCATGATATCCAAAGGATTAGTTACTATTATGACGATGGCATTAGCAGCCAATTCTTTTATATTTAAACATACATCTTTTAGGATCTGGGCATTCTTGGCTAATAATTCTTCACGGCTCATTCCGGGTTTGCGCGCAAGCCCGGCGGTAACTACCACAATATCCGAACCTTTAACCTGCCTGATATCATCGCTGCCCTTAATATTATAGTTGTGTTTTAACAAAGGCCGGGCATCTTCCAAATCTAATGCCTTACCGTGCGCCAAACCTTTTACCACATCAATAAGTAAAACATCGCCTAAGCCTTCTCCGGCGATGCGCATTGCAGTTAAACTTCCCACATTCCCCGCGCCAATAACTGAAATTTTCACCATACACCTTCCTTAAACTAACGCTTCACTTTCTTGATAACCGCATCTGCCATTTCTTTAGTACCTACAGCAGTTGGATCAAGCGGATCAGCTTTTAAATCGTAGGTCAGCGATTTTCCTTCAGCAAGGACTTCTTTTACGGCATTCTCCAGAGCCTCTGCAGCCTTATCCTCTTTAATATGGCGGAGCATCAGGACCCCTGACAAAATCATTGCCATAGGATTAACTTTATTTTGCCCTTTATATTTCGGAGCGGATCCATGCACCGCTTCAAAAACCGCGCTATCAGTACCGATATTGGCCCCGGGAGCAACCCCCAAGCCTCCAACCAGGCCGGCGCAAAGATCAGAAATAATATCACCGTAAAGATTAGGCAGC
>CAZQGT010000045.1:0-12231 GCA_964593005.1 uncultured Planctomycetales bacterium | reverse complement strand
TTAATTTTACTGCCAGGATTTATTTATTTGCTTTTAAAAGGTGATAAACGCCATCGAGTATTGTTCTTATTCTATTTTTTGCCTGTATTTCTAGGAGCCTCACAAGACCGCTATAATTTGCCTTTTCAGCCGGTACTTTACTATTATGGGGTTCTGGGAATAGCAGCTTTAAAAAATAAATTAATTGGCAGACAAGCTGCAAAAGATTAAGAGGGGGCCGTGAAAGATGAAAAAAGCTATTGTTATTCCCTGCTATAGAGCAGGAGACACCTTATTGGATGTTTTGTCTAAAATCCCGCAGGACTTGATTGATTATGTCATAATTATTGACGATATGTGCCCGGATAATTCAGGGCAATTAATTAAGGGGTTGAATAAAGATAAGTTTATAGTTATTTTTCATGAGAAAAACAAAGGAGTGGGGGGAGCGGTGATATCCGGGTACCGCAAAGCCTTGGAATTGGGTTGTGATATAATAATTAAATTGGACGGAGATGGGCAAATGAATCCCGTTTATGTTAGTGAATTAATAGATCCTTTGTTAAAAGATAAGGCGGATTATGTTAAAGGAAACAGGTTTAATGATGCAAATGTGTTGAGGGTTATGCCAAAGGTGAGGTTATTGGGAAACAGCTTTTTATCTTTTGTTGTAAAGTTTGTTTCCGGGTATTGGGATATTATGGATCCTACTAATGGCTATACAGCAATACACAGAAAGGTTTTGGAGCAGATTAATCTCAGTAGAATAAGTAATGACTATTTCTTTGAAATTAATATGTTAATTGAACTTAATATAATTAATGCTGTAGTAATGGATGTTTCATTGCCCGCTCAATATGGAAATGAAGTTAGTTCATTGAAAATTCCCAATGTAATGATTAAATTCCCGATAAAAATGTTTAAAGGTTTAATAAAGAGAGTGTTCTTAAAATATTTTATTTATGATTTTAATATGGCATCAGTTTATATCGTTTCAGGCCTTCCTATTTTAATTTTAAGTTTTTTATTTGGAATTTGGCAGTGGAGAGATTCTTGCCTGACAGGGATTCCTAGGTCAGCGGGTACAATTATGTTGGTAGCATTGCCGATGGTAATATCGTTTCAAATGTTGTTAACGGCAATAAATATAGACATTTTTAATACACCCAAAAGAAACTAAACTGCCCAAATATTTAAATGAAACCACGTCTGTTATTTTTTATAAATGAGGATTGGTATTTCTGGAGCCATCGTTTGTCTATTGCGCGGGCAGCGCGGGATGCCGGTTTTGAAGTATTGATTGCTACCAGGGTTGACAAGCATAAAGAGCGTATTGAAAATGAAGGTTTTAAATTAATTCAAATCAACTTAAATAGAAAAAGCAGGAATATTCTTAAGGGAATTCTTAGTGTCTTAGAAATCGCGAGAATTTACCATAAGGAAAAGCCCGACGTTGTTCATCATGTGTCTGTTAAGCCTGTTTTATATGGATCATTGGCGGCCTGGATTACGGGTATTCCCGCGGTAGTAAATGCTGTAGCTGGATTGGGCTCTATATTTGCTACACCGGGAAAAAAGGCGGCTATACTAAGGAATTTTATTATTTTTTCTTACCGCTTAGCATTTTCCCCTAAGAATACTGTTGGGATATTTCAAAATCCAGAGGATTTGAGCTTATTTGTTAGCGCAAAAATCCTGAAAAAAGAACAAACTTTCCTGATTCGGGGCTCTGGAGTTAATACAACTTTTTTTCGATATTTACCTGAACCGAAAGGCATACCTGTTTTAGTGTTAGCGGCGAGGTTGATTTGGGATAAGGGGGTTGGGAGTTTTGTAGAAGCAGCCCGCATACTTAAAAATAGCGGGGTAGTTTGCCGTATGGCCTTAGCAGGCCGGCCTGATCCGGGTAACCCAAAATCTATCCCAGAAGAAACCCTTCGTAGCTGGGCAAGTGAAGGTATAATTGAATGGTGGGGATATAGGGAAGATATACTGGAGGTGTTTGCGCAATCAAACATAGTAGTGTTGCCTACGACTTATGGCGAGGGTGTTCCCAGGGTATTGATTGAAGCTGCTTCTTGCGGCCGGCCTATTGTAGCTACGGATGTTCCCGGCTGCAGAGAGATTGTTGTAAATAACAAAAATGGATTATTGATTCCTCGTGATGATCCGAAAGCATTGGCTGATGCTCTTAGGGGGCTGATTGGAGATCCATTGCTGAGGTCAAAAATGGGAATATCCGGACGTGAAATTGCCAAGGCCGAATTCTCGGAGGAGATCTTTGTTAAAGATACAATGAATGTTTATAAGAAGATGCTTAAAAAATAGATCTTGAGATTATATTGGCTTGTGTTTGTTTTGTATTCTTGGTATATTTAGTGGTATGCTACTGATTATAATTAAATTAGAGAGGTCAAAATGCCCTATTTCTTTATAGTTGCTGTTTCATTTACTATCGTTTTCTTAATTACTCCGGTTATCCGCTACCTTGCTTTAAAGTTTTATGTTATTGATAAAACAGGGTACCGGAAAATACATAAAAAGGTAGTAACCAAACTTGGTGGTTTGGCCATTTATTTGGGGGCATTAGGCGGTTTTATTACTATAGCAGTCCTTGACCCGGGTTTCTTCGCCAGTTATTATTTTACGATTTTAGGTTTGCTAATTGGCGTGACGCTTATGCTAATTTTGGGGATTTATGACGATCTCCAAGGAAGCAGTGCTTTGCTTAAACTCGTAATTCAGATAATTATTTCCCTTTTAATTATAAAATCAGGTTTTCTTCTGAAGAGTATTTCTATCCCCGGTTTATTTTGTATTGAATTTGGAGAATTCAGCGTGCTGTTAACCTTGTTTTGGCTGGTTGGAATAACTAACGCGGTTAATTTGATGGATGGTTTGGATGGTTTAGCCGCAGGAGTTATTGGAATCGCCGCATTTTTTATTTGTATCTTCGGGTTAACCTTAGGAGATAACTTTATTATTTATGTGTCTTTAGCTTTAGCCGGAGCAAGCCTCGCCTTTCTTAAATACAATTTCTACCCGGCAAAGATATTTATGGGGGATACCGGCAGCCTTTTCCTGGGTTTAATTGTTGCTTGTTTAGCAGTTTATCAGCCAAATTCCCGCCAGGACAATCCTTATTTTATTCCTACTTTAATAATACTTTTTTTGCCTATTTTAGATACCACGCTGGCTATAATAAGGAGGATCCTCAAGAAAAAGAATATATTTATAGGAGACGCTTCACACGTACATCATTATTTTATAAAAAAAGGCTTTAATCAACCGAAGACTGTGGGGATATTTTATTTACTGACTTTTATTTTGGGCGTCATTTCCTTATCCTTGTTTTTATCTCTGAATAGGCTGTAATAATTCGTAAACATCGTATAATTATTAAATTACTATGAAAAAAGAAGAAGTCTTTATATTCCTGGATCGTACGATAGTTGTCTTTCTGTGCCTTTCAATTTTCTGCCTGCCGTTTTCTAAGGCGGGAATTGAGAGTTTTGTTTGGCCTGCGATTTTCATTTTTTTATTAAAAAGAGTATTAGGATACAGAGGTAATGCTTTTTTGGGCTTGCTTCCTAAGACAGGGTTAAATAAGGCCCTGGGTATATTTATCGCGATTAATGCTTTATCTGTGGTTTTTAGCACCAACTTAGGGCTATCCTTAAGGGCATTTTTTGGAAAAGAGCTGAAATTCCTGATGATATATTTCATGCTAGTGGAAGTGATTAGTAGCAGGAAAAGATTGAAAGTTTTTCTATCTACTATCTTTCTTTCGGTAATTTTGATATTGGTTGATTCAGCGGTGCAGTATTTTAGGGGTGTAGACTTTCTCAGGGGATATGACTGGGCAAGGCTTAGGGCTTCTTTTATCACTGCAAATTGTTATGCAGCCTGGTTAATTGTGTTTATTCCTTTATTCTTAGGTTTATCAGCCGCAGGAAGAAATATTGGCAGAAATTTAAGAATTTTAGTTTCAATTTTAATTTTACCTCTCGTAGCTTGTTTAATATTAACCTATTCCCGGGGAGGATGGATAGGTTTTATAGCGGGCATTTCTTTTATGTCAGGGTTTGTTTTTAAAAAGTTTACTTTGAAAATAAAGCTATTAAGCCTTTTTGTTGTTCTGGGTTTATTATCTTTGTTTCTCTTTTTACCCCAGCCGATTAAGGAGAGGGTCAAATCTATAGGGAGAATTGATTTTAAAGTTGGCCTAACATTAAATGAGCGTTTAAAATCAACATTAAATATGGAGGAAGGCGCTATTTTGATTAGGCTTAATTTTTGGAAAGAGAGCTTAAGGATGATAAAAGACTATTATATTGTTGGTTGTGGATTAAATACCTATTCTATAGTTGCCCGTGATTATAAGAGTTTCGCTGAAGGTGGAACTTATCCCCATAATTCTTATCTTCAGATGGCAGCGGAGACTGGTTTATCCGGCTTGTTTGCATTTTTTTGGGTTTTGTTTGTATTTTTTAAGACTGGTATAGACTATTTTAACCGGAGTAAAGATTATCTGGTTTTGGGACTTTTATCCGGGATCCTGGCGTTTTTAGCACACGCTTTTTTTGATAATCATCTTTATTCTCTTCAGCTTGTGGTGTTATTTTGGTATATGCTGGGGTTAACAATGGTAGTGGTTAAGCTAGACTTAAAAAACAGCGGGGGTTCGAATTAATGAAAATACTTATTACCGGAGGTTGCGGTTTTCTTGGTTCTAATCTGGCAGAAGAGGCCCTGCTTAAGAGTGAAAATGAGCTTTTTATAATAGATAATTTTTATAGAGAAGGCAGTAGAGAAAACCTTAAATGGCTGAAATCAAAAGGTAAATTTAAATTTTATAATTTAGACATAACAGCTAAAAGCAGGGTTGAAAAGATTATCCGCAATATTAACCCGGATGTTGTTTTTCACTTAGCCGGCCAAGTTGCTATGACGACTTCAATCAATGACCCCCAGCTTGATTTTGAAGTAAATGTTTTAGGGACTTTTAATATCTTAGATAGCGTAAGGAAATATTCTCCGGAAAGCATCGTCGTATATTCTTCTACGAATAAAGTGTATGGGGATCTTAAGTGGCTGGAGTATCGTGAATCAGAAAAGAGGTATATTGTTCCGGCTTATTTAAACGGCCTTCCTGAAAATATCCCGCTTGATTTTAGTTCTCCTTATGGTTGTTCGAAAGGGGCAGCAGACCAATATGTACTTGATTTCTCAAAAACCTATGGCCTTAAAACTGTGGTATTCAGGCATTCGTCGATATATGGCGAGAGGCAATTCTCAACTTATGATCAGGGGTGGATTGGCTGGTTTTGCCAGAAAGCAGCAGAGGCAAAGAGAGGCGCTCTTAAAGATCCATTTACAATCTCTGGAGATGGCAAGCAAGTAAGGGACGTGCTTTATGCTGAAGATGCGGTAAAGCTTTATTTTTTGGCAGTTGGATCAATTGACATAATCAAGGGCAATGTCTTTAATATCGGGGGCAGTATGGAAAACAGCCTTTCCCTGCTTGAATTATTTGATTTGTTGGAAAAAGAGCTGGACTGTAAATTGAATTATACTAAGATTCCGTGGAGAAAAAGTGACCAGAAATTCTTCGTTGCAGATATAACAAAATATAAAAGTATAACCGGCTGGTATCCAAGAATTAGTAAAATTGATGGCATAAGAAATATGCTAGCCTGGATCAAGCATAGATAGATACCGCAAAAGGAAAATAGATGAAAAGTATGCTTATGACAGGGGGGACAGGTTTTTTAGGGAGTAACCTCTTAAGGGGGCTGGTTGATAAGTATAATATAGTAGTCTTGAAAAGAAGTTTTTCCGATTTAACAAGGTTGGAAAGAATGGGGAATATTTTGAATAGAAGTAATGTAAAATTATACGATATTGATAAAATTCCGGTTGAAGAGATATATAAACGGGAGAAAGTTGATGTTGTTTTGCATTGTGCCACTGATTATGGCAGGAGGGATAAAGATCCCATGGATGTAATTACTGCCAACTTGATTATGCCATTGAAATTACTTGAACTTAGCAGGAGGGCAGGCGTATCGGCTTTCATTAATACCGATACCATTTTAGATAAGAGGGTTAATTATTACAGCCTTTCAAAAAACAATTTCAAGGAATGGTTGAATACGTATTCCAATGATATGGCTTGCATTAATATCGCGAATACTCATTTCTATGGCCCGAATGATGATAAAACAAAGTTTATTTCGTTTATAATCGATGAGATGATGCGTAAAACAGACAAAATAGATTTAACTCCGGGAATGCAAAAAAGAGACTTTATTTATATTGACGACGTGGTAAGCGGATTTCTAAAAGTATTAGAGAATTTAAAGCCTTTGGGTAAAGGCTACCATCATTTTGAGATTGGTACGGGTGAACAGGTTGAGATCAGGGAAGTTGTATTGTTAGTGAAAAATTTATTAAACAATGATTGCACGCAACTAAATTTCGGTGCTCTCCCGTATAGGGAGAATGAAGTTATGGAATTAAATATTGATACTTCGCGCCTGGGAAATCTTGGCTGGGTACCTAAATATTCTCTTAAGGATGGGTTAGTAAATACAATCTATGAAGAAAAGAAACTTGTCTCAAGCTAATATAGTGTAACCGGATAATTAAAGTTTAGAACTGCTTTATTTCCAGTAGTTTACGCTGCAGAAACCTCATTTCGTCTTCCGAAGAATTCCTCTAGAAATATCTTAAGATACGGAAATAATCAATTGAAGTTGACCTCAAGTGGAAGTATAATAAACATTTAAGATTAATAAGATTAAATAATGGGGGGCGCATATGAAAGTAGTCATTCTAGCCGGCGGCAGGGGGACAAGAATCAGCGAAGAAACAGAGGTTTTGCCAAAGCCAATGATTGAAATCGGGGGCAAGCCGATAATTTGGCATATTATGAAACTGTATTCTTATTATGGTTTCAACGATTTTATTATCTGCCTGGGTTACAGAGGGTATATGATAAAAGAATATTTCTCGCATTATTTTATGCATATGAGCGATGTAACTATTGATTTGTCTAAGAATGAGACAAAAATCCATACTACAGCCTCGGAGCCCTGGAAGATCACACTGGTTGATACCGGGTTAGAAACAATGACCGGCAGCAGGCTTAAGAGGGTGGAGAAATATGTTGGAGGCCAGGCTTTTCTTTTAACTTATGGTGATGGATTAGCTGACATTAATATAGAAAAAATTGTTCAATTTCATAAGAAGAGCAAGAAATTAGCAACTTTAACCGCTATTCAGACGGCCGGAAGATTCGGGGTAATAGACATAGATCCGCAGGGAAGTGTTTCTTCTTTCCTGGAGAAACCAAAAGGGGAAGGCGGATGGATTAACGGCGGTTTTTTTGTCCTTGAGCCGGAGGTTTTTAATTATATAGACAATATTAATACTGTTGTTTGGGAGAAAGAGCCTCTTGAAAAACTGTCACAGCAGGGGAAGTTATGCGCTTATAAGCATACTGGTTTCTGGGGGTGTATGGATACCCTAAGGGATAAAATAAGTTTTGAGAGAATATGGCAGTCTGGAACAGCTCCCTGGAAGGCATGGTAATGAAAACGACTGGCAGGTTTTGGAATAATAAAAAAGTCCTTGTAACCGGTTTTGAAGGCTTCCTGGGTTCTAATCTGGTAAAAGCTTTGCTTGATAAAAAGGCAAAGGTTATCGGGCTGGATATTAAGACCTTCCGCAAGGATACCCTTCTTAGTCCTGAAGATTACCGGAAAATAGTTGTTTATAAAGGGAGTGTTGCTAACCGCAATCTTGTCAGGCGCATCCTGCGCAAACATTCAATTAATATAATCTTTCATTTAGCCGCGGAGGCAATTGTCGGCCGCAGCCAGGTAGATCCATCAAACGCGTTTAAATCTAATATAACCGGTACCTGGGAAATATTAGAAGCCAGCAGGCTTAAGGGGGATGTGCAGGCTATTGTTGTTGCTTCAAGCGATAAAGCCTATGGTGACCATAAAAAGCTGCCGTATCAGGAAGATGCTCCGTTGATTGCCAATCATCCTTATGATGTTTCTAAAAGCTGCGCAGATTTAATAGCAAATACATACTTTCATACTTATGGTTTGCCTGTGGCAATTACCCGCTGCGGCAATATTTATGGCCCGGGAGATTTCAATTTCAGCCGGCTAATACCTGACGCAATAAGATGTATTTTGTCCGGCAAAACTCTTAAAGTGCGCAGTGATGGTAAATTTGTCCGTGATTACGTTTATATTGATGATATTGTAAGCGGCTATATCAGGATCGCGGAATTGCTCAGGCAGCGCAAGCTTAGCGGTGAAGCGTTTAATTTAAGCGATGAGAAGCCGTTAACCGTTATGGGGGTATTAAAAGAAATAGGTAATTTGGGTTTTTCCAGGAATAAGTTGAAATACAGGATAATGAATATTGCCAGGTATGAAATTAAAAAACAGTACCTTTCTTCATCAAAGGCCAGGAGGGTGTTGGGTTGGAAACCAAGATACAGCATTAAAGAAGGCCTTAAGAAAACAGCTGATTGGTATTCTGCTAATTTTAGAAAATAATATTTATGAAAGTATATTTCCTGGGGACAAACGGATGGTGCGATACTGAATTAGGCAACACGCTTTGCGTATTGGTTGAAAGCAAACAGGCCTATATAGTTTTTGACGCGGGAAATGGTTTATTCAAGCTGGATAAGTATATCAAAGACAAGCGGCCGATTTATTTATTCTTGAGCCATTTTCATCTGGATCATATTATCGGCTTGCACGGCTTGAACAAATTTAATTTTCCCCAGGGGATTAATGTATTTGGGCCTAAGGGTATAAAAGAGATGTTTAGGCTTATAATCAATGCCCCGTATTCCAAACCAATTAATAAGCTTAAAACCAGGATAAGGGTTTCGGAGATTAATGGGGATTCAAGATTCCCTTTTGATATAAAATTCAGGAAGCTTATCCATACTACCCAATGTTATGGTTATCGTTTATGTGCTGATAATAAAACAATAGCATTTTGCACTGATACCGGGCCTTGTAAGGGAGTTGATATGTTGGCTAAGAATGCAGATCTCCTAATAGCTGAATGCTCTCTGCCGCCAGGTAAGATAGATATGAACTGGCCGCATCTTAATCCAGAGCAGGCTGCTAGAATAGCTAAAGATTCAAAGGTTAAAAAATTAGCTCTTGTCCATTTTGACGCGGGGGCTTATCCGGGCCTCAAGCAGCGAATTAAGGCCGGAATTGCAGCAAATAAAATATTTAAACCTACTATAATAAGCAGGGATAATTTAAGGATTAATGTATAAATGAACCTAGCTGATGTTTTAAGAAAAAGAAAATGTTTTAAATTGGTTTGTGGAGCAGGAAACGAAGATGCTCTAGAAGTGGAGAAACTAGTTGCTGTTTACGCTAAGGCAGGGGCTAATTACTTTGACCTGTCTGCCAGGCCGGAGGTAGTTTTAGCTGCTAAGCGCGGACTTGAAAGGGTGGTTTCCAAGAGAAGGCTTAGCAACTATTTCCTTAATGTTAGTGTCGGGATTCCGGGAGATCCACATATTCGCAAGGCTTTAATTATTGAACAGAAATGCAAGGCTTGCGGGCTTTGTATGAAGAATTGCCCGCAGAAAGCAATCTTGCATGAAAAGAATGTGTATTTAGTAAATAAGTCCCGCTGTATCGGTTGTGGAGTTTGCGCAAAAGTTTGTCCGGCAGCAGCGGTAATATTTATTACTGAGACTAGAGATCTTAACCAGGTTTTGCCGCCATTAATCAAACTTGGGTTGAATTCATTAGAGCTGCATGCGGTAACTGATGAAGAAGATAAGGCTTACGCGCAATGGGGAGTAATGAATAAAGTTTTTTCCGGGGTTTTGAGCCTTTGCCTGGATCGCTCTCATTTAGGGGATAAGCAATTAATCGGCCGTATTAAACGTTTCTGCGGGCAGAGAAAAGATTTCAGCACGATTATTCAGGCTGATGGAGCGCCGATGAGCGGGGGGGATGACCGTTATAATACGACATTACAGGCCCTGGCTACCGCGGATATTGTGAATAAAGCGAAACTTCCGATATTTCTGCTTATTTCCGGAGGGACTAACAGTAAAACAGCGCGAATGGCCAGGTTATTTGGAATCCAGGCGCATGGCGTGGCTATTGGTTCATACGCCCGTAAAATTATCAGAAAATATATTGAACGGGATGATTTCTTAACGAATAAAAAAATATTTAACCAAACCTGTAAGATCGCAAAGGGGTTAGTGGATAAATCTCTAAAATACTTATGATTAGCTTATCCTCTGTTTCCTGGAAGATAGAGCAAGTAGAGGCTGTGCTTTTTGACAAGGATGGCACTTTAATAGATAGCCACCTATATTGGGGCAGAATTATAGAAAAAAGAAGCCAGGCCTTGATTAAAGTATTCAAGCTCAGAGATGCAATGTATTCCCCGCTTTGTAAAAAGATGGGATTTTCACTTGAGAAGAAGATGCTTTTGCCTGAAGGGCCGATTGCCCTGGTTAGCCGGGAGAAGGTAATTGAAATACTTTCGGATTTTCTTGTTGGGCAGGGGGTATCCGCAAGTTTTTCTGAAATAGATAAGTTATTTATTGATGTGCATTCAGATTTTCTTAAGGAGATAAATTCATATATCCGGATATTGCCAGGGGTGAAAGATTTCTTAGAAAGAATCAAAAATACCAAAGTTAAAACCGCGGTTGTTACTACGGATAGCATTAAAAATACCAGGGAAATCATTAAATTCCTGAATTTGGATAAGTATTTTGATTTGTTGCTGGGCAAAGAGGCAACGCCGCTGCCCAAGGTAAGCGGTGCCCCCGCGCTTATTGCGCTTGAGCAATTAGGGGTTAATCCCGCTGCGGCAATAGCAATAGGAGATACTTCAATGGATATCACTATGGCCAAACAAGCGCGCCTAAAAGCCGCAGTCGCGATAGCTTTAGGCCAGGTTCCGCTGGAAGAGCTAAAAAAAGAAACTCCTTACGCCGTGAATAACTACAGTGAATTAAGTGTAGCTTCATTATAAATATGAAAACAAGAATAATTGATTGTACTTTTAGGGATGGCGGGCATTTAAATAAGTGGCATTTTGAGGATGGATTAGTCAGGTCCGCTTATTTTGCCGCCCAAAAAGGCCGCGTTGATTATTTTGAGATTGGCTACAAGAACGACTATTCTAAAATCGGGCTTGGGCCGTATGGTTATTGCGATGAAGGTTATATAACCTCTCTTTTTAAATGCTCCGAAGATTGCAAGTTGTTATTTATGCTTGATGCTGGAAAATATACCGGCTACGAAATCCCTGATCGGAAAGCGGGGAAGACTCCTTTTTCAGGAGTAAGGGTTGCGGCGTATCCTTATGAAGCAGAGATTGCAATCAGCTTAGTTGAGAAATTGCATAGAAAAGGATATGAGGTATTTCTTAATCTTATGGCTAGCGCTGAATGGTCGGCCAAAGAGCTTGAGGTGCTTAAGAAATGGAAGCACAAGAAAATGCTGGAAGCTGTTTATTTCGCTGATAGCTTTGGCGCTTACGGCCCTGCTGAAATATCCGCGTTTATTAAGAAGCTAAAAAAGCTTGGTTTCAAGCGGATTGGATTTCACGCGCATAATAATTTACAAATGGCGTTTGCCAACACAATGCATGCTATCAAAGAAGGGGCTAGTTTTGTGGATGCTTCAATTTATGGCATGGGCAGGGGTTCAGGTAATTTACCCATTGAAACTCTTCTAAGCTATTTAAATAAACAGGGGCATAGAGAATATAATGTTGTCCCGTATCTTGATGTGATTGAACGTTTTTTCATTCCTCTTTTTAACAAATACCGCTGGGGATATTCGCTAAAGTCGCTTCTTGGCGGGATAAGTAATATTCATCCCTATTATGTAGACGAACTTTTTAATTCCCGCAGTTATACAATTGAAGAGATTTGGAATATCCTGGAAACAATCAAGGCTAAATGCCCGATTTCTTTCTCCGGGGAAAAGCTTAAGAATGCCCTAGGGGAAAGATTCTATGTGCCGAATTCCGCGCAGACCCGCAGCGTAATTAAAGAGATAGAAGGGGATTTAAAGATTATCCCGGCTAAAGACAGTTTTGAGCTGCGCGAGCTTGCCTTAAAAGACAGGCATAAAGGAAAAAAGTTCCTGATTATCGCAAACGGCCCTTCTATCGTTAAATATAAAAAAGAGATAAAAGAGCTTATCCGGAAGC
>CAZQGT010000044.1:0-12545 GCA_964593005.1 uncultured Planctomycetales bacterium | reverse complement strand
AAGATGCCTGGCCTATGCAGATTGCTTCGTCAGCAAAACGCACATGCAGACTGTTACGGTCGGCCTGAGAATAGACGGCTACAGTACGGATACCCATCTCATGACAGGCGCGGATTATTCTTAAGGCGATTTCGCCTCGGTTAGCAATGAGAATTTTAGAGAACATCTTTTAATACTCTAGAGTGGATCAATAAGGAATAAAGACTGGCCGAATTCTACTGGCTCAGCGTTATCTACCAAGATTTCGAGTATCTTACCTCTAATCTCCGATTTTATCTCATTCATTAACTTCATTGCTTCAATAATACAAATTACCTGCCCCGGCTCAATAACCTGACCGACTTCAACATAAGCAGGTGATTCAGGGCTGGGTGCGCGGTAAAAAGTCCCTACCATAGGAGCCTTAATTTCTACGGTCTTAATTACAGGCTTCTCCTCTGCTGCAGGAGTGCCCTGAGACCTGTCTTGAGGCATAGGAATATTCTGCCCCTGAAAGACTACCGGGCCGTTAAAACCTTCAATCCCGCTGGCTGTCTTTTTGAGCCGGATACGCATATCATCTTTTTCTACCTCCAGCTCAACAAGGCCGTTTTCATTCATCAGATTAATCATTTCTTTTATTTCCTTGATGTTCATTTAAAAGCTCCTTGCTTAGTTAATTCTTTCGCTATAGGTACCGCCGGTACGCGTATCTACCTTAATCCTGTCTCCCACATTAATAAATAAAGGAACTTGTATAGTTGCTCCGGTATCCACCTTAGCCGGCTTGGTTCCGCTCTTAGATGAATCACCCTTAAAACCTGGTTCAGTTTCAACTATTTTAAACTCAATAAAATTAGGAAGGGTAACGGATAAAGCAACACCTTTAAAGAAATACCCCATAATCTCCAGGTTATCTTGCAACAACTTCGCCTTATCACCGATAATATCTTCGGTTATTGCAATCTCTTCAAAATTTTCCTGGTCCATAAAATGGAACATCCCGCTGCTTGAATATTGATATTGCAGCTTGCGCTCTTCCACATAAGCCTGTTCTATCTTTTCTTCCCCGCGGAAGGTTTTCTCCTGAATGTTGTTAGTTTTCATATCGCGTAAACGCGCGCGCACAAAAGCCGCGCCTTTGCCGGGCTTGACATGCTGGGCATCAACACAGACATAAACAATATCATCCACTAAAACAGTTACCCCTGATTTGATTTCATTAATTGATAGTGCCACTTAAAACCTCGCATCCTTTATTGGTTACTAATATCATATCCTCTACCCTTATTCCGAACTTGCCGGGCAAGTATATACCCGGCTCTATTGTAAAGACCATCCCCGGCTTAAGAGCGCTGGCCTCGTTACCTGAAATACGCGGGTCCTCATGCACTTCTAAACCAAGCCCATGGCCAAGGTTATGGGTAAAGCATCCCGCATACCCTTTTGAAGCTATATATTCCCGCGCAACTTTATCAATTGCAGCCATTTCTGCGCCTGGAACAACCCTTTTGATTGCTAATTCCTGGGCCTTGAGCACAATATCATAAACCTTGCGCACAAGAACTTTTATTTTACCCAAAAACAAAACCCTTGTCAAGTCGGATTTATACCCCTGGTAATCAACCCCAAAATCAATGAGCACAGGCTGATTATCCCTTAACCTTCTTTGACCGGAAATATGATGCGGCTGGCTGGAGTTAGGCCCAGAAGCTACGATTATATCAAAAGCGGAGGCATTACAACCGTGATATCTTATAAAACGCTCAAACTCAGCGACTACCTCCGCCTCTTTTACCCCGCAGGCAATGAACTTCTTAATATGGTCAAATGCCAATCCGGTAATTTTAACCGCCTGCTTAAGCTTTTTTATCTCCCCGCTGTCTTTAACCTGCCTCCTGTCTTCAACAATGCTATGAGTAGGGATAAGCTCAAGACGGCCATTAAAAAATTCTTTGATTTTATTATGCTCGGCAAAAGGCAGATACCTTTCCTCAAATCCTAACTTTTTTAAACCCAGGCTCAAAGATTCTTCAGCAATCCGTTTAAATACTGAACCGTTACACTCCCTAAGCTTGATCTTCCCTTTTAAAAAGCCTTCAGCTTCTTCAGTATAGCGGGAATCAGTAAAATAGATATCCCCTTTCTCGGATACTAATAAATAAGAGTCACGGCTTGGAAACTCGGTAAGATAAGATATATTCGCAGGAAGAGAAACAAGCAGGCCGTCAAGCCTTCTTTGCTTAAGCTGGGAATATACATACTTTAAGCGGGGACTCATTTTGCCTCAACCAGATCAAGAATGGCAGATAAACCTAAAGAATAGCTCTTGGCCCCAAAGCCCATAATCGTGCCCTTAGCTACAGGGCTGATCAAAGACTTGTGCCTGAACTCTTCGCGGGAATAGATATTGGAAAGATGCACTTCTACCACAATTAACCCACAAGCAGCTATGGCGTCACGCACAGCCACGCTTGTATGAGTGTAGGCCGCGGGATTAATTAAAATACCCAGGAATTTATTCTTGCCGGCTGAACCGATTAAATCCACAATCTCACCTTCATGGTTAGACTGTTTAATAACCAGAGTAACTTTGTCTTTCTTGGCCTGGGCTTTGAGCATCTGGTTGATCTTTGCTAAAGTTATATGCCCGTAGACCGCCGGCTCCCTGACTCCTAAAAGGTTCAAATTCGGACCGTGTATTACCAGTATCTTCTTCAAGGTCTCCCCCTGTATTCTATATACTACATACTATCTACCAACTTATTCCGCCTCATCAATCAACATAACCGGTATGCCTTCGCGTACAGGATATTTCTTCCCGCATTTTTTACAAACAATCTTATTTTCTTTCAGTTCCACATCTGATTTACACGCAGGACAGGCCAATATATCTAACAGTTCTTTATCGATCATTTTGTCTACAAAGACAACACCCGCGCAATTCCGTTAAGCGCGGGGTGTGCCCTCTCCTTTTTCCAAAGCAAGATAAGCTACCCTTAGTTCATAAAGCATGTTTTCCAACAGTTGGGATTCCTCGGAAGATAAATTCCCTTTAGTTTTCTCCTGCAGCATCCCTAATGTATCAATAATAAACTTTGCCTGCGCAGGGTCTTTCTGGGTTTCTTTAGTCTCCGGATTAGCCATATGCCCCATGGCAATTGAAGCCTGCAGGGCAAGCGTAGTAATAAAAAACTTAAAATCCGGCACAGGCGGAATAAATTTACCTTCTTCCTTTGGAGTCTGCTTCTCTTTCTCTACTTTTTCCTTCCAACTCTCATCAACCTTTTTCTTGATCTCGTCCATTTTTTAACTGATTGTGATTCCGGCGTAGCCTACAACACTGCTGGTATCACCGCTGGCATCGCCGCTGGTTTGATATTTAATTAACTTCCCCTTTTTTGCCCCGAGAAGCCTGGAGGCCCTCAACAAAACAACTGCCGGGGCAAATCCGCACATGGAAATAGCTGATTCCTTTACTGCCGCATCAAGCCTGTCTTCATCTAAAGCAATCATTGCCTCTATAGCCAAAGCGTCTTTCTTCTCAGCGATTCTCTGCGGCTCATAATGCGTCATATCGGAACTGGCAATAAGCATAGTGGAGCTTATTAGATTATGTTCAATAATTACTCCGGCCAGCTCATCCGCGACTATTTTAAGAATGGCTAACTGGTCAGCCTTGATTGCAATAGGAACAATTTTGAAATCTTTTTTAAAATACTGCAATATGGGCAGCTCTACTTCCAGCGAATGCTCTTCCATATGGGCAAACGTATCGGCTTTCAGGTATTTTGAGCTGCTTAGAAATAAATTTGCCAGCCGGAAATCAACCTCTATATTTCCAAAAGGGGTTTGCCAATAACCCTGCGGCATCAGGCTGAAAGCCGGTCCATTACCGGTATGGTTTGGCCCTAAAAGTATAAGCGTGTCTTTAATATTAACCCCTGAGAGAGTCTGGGCTGCTACCCTGCCTGAATAAATATATCCGGCATGCGGCAAAAGACAGCCTAAGACATCCTGCTTTTGCCCGGGGATAATCTTAAAAGAAGAAATTAAATCAAAGAGGGTATCCGGTTCATCCGGGTAAAACTGCCCGGCTACGCATGGCCTGCGGATATTAGTTTGGTTCGTCATAAATTTGGGATATAAAATTGCGGCTTCTGATTAATGCTTCTGCGGTTGCCGGATGATGCGCCTCAATAACTTTTAAAGTACTTTCTTTTAAGTAAGGCTTGAGCACGGTAAAATCCAGCTCACCCTCCAGTGGGGCCAGGTGGTCCTGACAGCCTGAAATATCGTGAAGATGCGCGCCAATCAGGCGCTGACCATAACGATCCAGGAAATCCTTATGCTTTGCCAACCCTAGATTCTCCATCAATTGGGCATGGCCGGTATCATGCCAATAATAAACCTGGGAGTTGTTAAATTTATCAAGGATAACCCCGATTTCATCAATATTGGGGATCTCCCGGTAGTAAAACCGTGTTTCTACCCCCAGCAAAATACCTTTTAGCTGCGCGTGAGCGTTTAATTCTTCAATACTGAATAATGCCTGAGTAAGGAATTTGGCGGATACAACAGAACGCTCATGCAACATCCTATCCTTTAACTCAAAAAACTCTGCCGAGTTATTTTTACCCTGGTTATACGCATTAATCAACGGCCGGGTATAATCAGGGATTTCAACCCTGCCGCAGTGCAAAACCACTGCCCTTGCTCCTAATCTGGCGGCAGTATCAATACTGCGTTTTGCGTATTTCACTGCTAAAAAACGTTCTTCCTTATCCAAAGACGCCATTGAATAGCAGTCCGGCAAAGCCTGTTTCCGGCTGAGTTTATCAGGGATAGGGCAATAATTATGCAGGCTGACAATATCAATATTCAGCCTGCGGGCAGAACACGCGATTTGTTCTACCATTTCAGAATTAAGGTTGAAACTCAATTCAATAGCCTTAAAACCAAGTTGGCTTATTTCAAAGAGCAATTTCTCCCCATCATCAAAACGATAAGCGTTCCAAGAGGTAGAGATTGCTAAGCTCATGCTTATTTTCTGGATTTAGCTTTTTTTCTTTTGCGCTCGCTGGGTTTTTCGTAATGTTTGCGGTCGCGCACTTCCCGCAGGATGCCGTCCTGTTCAATCTTTTTCTTAAAACGGCGTAAAGCAGATTCGAAAGATTCATCTTTTTTAACTTCTACCTGTGACAATATGATCATCTCCTTTCAGTGTAATTTAAGCAAGTAATATACCATTCTTTTAGGGAAGTGTCAATAACGGGCTTGCGAGTCTGCTATTCTATTTCAAAAGAAATAATGATATTGAAAGAAAGCTGAGGATAATCCAGCTCTTTAGGAAAGTTGGGGAACGGCGAGGCATCCCTGACGCTTCTTGAGGCGATTTTCTTCAAGTAATCGCTGGCCCTGGTCTTTGCCTCAATCAGGCGCACATCTTTAACATAACCATCATTGGAAATAACAAAAGACAGGTATACTTCCCCTGTTTCATTATGAGTATAATTTTGATATGCGCTGCGGCGTATCTTTTCCCTGACAATCTGATAATAGCTTATATAACTGGGGTTATTGATCCTGGCCATCTCAATTTTAGGCAAGTTGACCTTTTTCTTAACCGCCAGCATATCAGGGCTGTTGAAAGCCGGCTTAGCCAGCTCCGGAGACTTATTCGCTAATGCCTTGGAACCTTTAAAAACTTCATTCTTCTCAACGTAAGGCGGAGGGATTCTGGCATCCGCAGAGGCCTTGATAATTTTAGCATCAAGTTTCAAGAAAGGCTCGGCTTTAGATATCTTCTTAATTGAATCCGGCGCGGGAGTCGGTTTAGGACGCAGCTCTTCTTTCTTAAGGTAACGCACTTTTATCGTCTGCTCTTTTGGCGCGGGGACAAGAGGGTTCAGCCGGGGGCTCTGTAAAAGGAAGGCCCCGTGAGAAATAATGGAAAAGGCAAAGGTATAGCGTAACAGGCGGTCAAAATTCATAACTTAGTTTATCATAGCAGAGATAATCTTGCAAGAAATTGAAACAGCGGGTACTGCTAGTTTGTACTCAAGGAAAAAACGATTGCGACTGTCATGCTTATAGAAGAGCTGCTGATTTCTTTCGGCACAGGATGAAAAGGGCTTGCCCTTTTCACAGTAGCGGCAGCTTCTTCATCAAGGATCTTTGAACCGGAGGACCTGACCACCCTTATATCCCGGCCTATGCCGTTAGGTAAAATAGTAAAATATAAATACGTTATCCCCTCAAGCCCCTGTTTTTTCGCCCACAAAGGATATCTTCTTGCTTCTTCTATCCTTTGTTTTACCATATCCTGGTAACGCAACATTGTTTCTTTCTCGCGGCTGTTTGCCTCCAATTTTTCTTCAATCCGCTCCTGAGGGGCCTGTTGCACGATTGCCTGTTCCAACAGGGATTGCGGCTTCAGCTCAGGTTTCGGCGATTCCGGCTTCTGCTCGACTTCCTTAAACCTCTTTTCCTGCCCCATAATATCAATTTTCGGCAAAAGCGCAGGCCGATTTTTCTCAAAACTGATTTTAATATCATGCACATCTTCCGCTTTTTTAATTTCAGGAGGCAAGCGCTGATTAAACCCGGGAACACCCAAAAGCAGGCAATGCCCGGAAAAAGATATTAAAAAAGCCGCGCTTATCAATTTATTTTCTAACATTTTCTTCTTTTGTAGTTGAAATAACTACCCCTTCGGCTTGCGCCTGTTTTGCGACATCCATAACTTTTACCGCCAGGCCGAGATTAACCTTTTCATCGGATTTAAGGACCACGATCCTTTTCTGACTATCCTCTATTTTGCTCAGTCTTTCTTTTAAGATGCCGCCCAATTCATCAATTTCCACCTTTTTGCCCTCGGTAAAAATCTCATTATCCGGAGTGATAAATACAGTAATGTTTTCATCATGAAGCACAGCAGTCTTTGCCGTAGGCAAAGCAACTTTTATACCCTGGTGTTTAGTGAAGGTGTAAAGCAGGCTAAAAGAGATAAAAAAGAAAATAAACATATTCAGGACAATGTCGGTCATTGCCACTGATTCAAGGCTTAACATATAACCTCTCCGGGGAGTTATTTTCATTTGGCAGATGTCTCCTTCATCCCGGAAATCACTTCCGATAACTGGATACAATGATTGGTAAAATCATTTGCGCTAAATTTTATCCGGCTGATAAAATAGTTGTGGCAGAGATACAGCGGGATAGCAACACTTAAGCCGGCGGCGGTGGTAATCATCGCTTCATAAATGCCTCCGGCAAGGGCGTTCACCGTTATGTTTGCTCCTGCCTTTTCCCAGGACATAAAAGCACGGATTAACCCGGTAATTGTCCCTAAGAATCCCAACAAAGGCTCAATACCGACTATGGAAACTAATGCCCCCAAATATTTTTCCATTTTCTGAATCTGATTATTGCCGGCCTGCTCCAGAATTTTCTCCAGCCTATCCAATGGGAGATTGCGTCTTTCTATGCCTATCTTAAATACCGCTGCTAACGGATGACGATTATATTTATTACACAGCTCCAACGCATTATTCACCTTGCCTGCCTTTAGATCTTTAAAGATACTTTGCACAAACTCAAAAACATTTAATCTCATCTGCCGGAACGTCCAGAGCTTTACTATAACTATCGTAAAACCGATGACCGAACCTGCGGCAATTGGCCACATCAGGGGGCCGCCTTTTAAAAATAAATCAAACATCTTTTACCTCTCTCTTTAGAATAGGGCGGGAGAAAATTCTCCCGCCCTCCGGATGCTGCTAGAATTTTCCCTTAACCCCTGCATAGAACGAACGGCCTAATGTTTCATAGCCGTAAACCTCCTGGTAATTCTTATCAAAGAGGTTTTCTATCCTGGCAAAGACTTGAAAATTCTTTGTTATATCGTAAGAGCCGGCCATGCGAAAAATGGTGTAGGCCTTGTCTTTTACAGTATTGTAATCTGAATCGCGACGGCTGCCTACGTAGTTCATACCGAAATTAAGATTGGCGCCGGGCAGAAATCCCCAATCAACATCGAAATTTACCTGGTTTTCCGGCCGTCTCGCCAATTTCAGGCCGTTTTCTTCATTTTCGGTATAAGTATAAGTATAGTTAGCTGACAAGATAAGGTTATCTAACGGCCTAACTTTTGCGCCGAGTTCCCAACCTTTAGTTTTCGCCTTACCGACATTATAATAGTGCCCCTCATATGTAACCAGATCAGTCATCACCCAATCAATCAGATTCTTATATTTATTATGAAAATACGTCAGGTCAAGTGACAGCTTGTCCCCGAGGAAATTCTGCTCGAAACCGAAATCGTAACTCCTACTTTCTTCAGCTCTCAGATTAGGATCTCCGGAAGAAGCATCATAGAGCTGATAAAGCGTGGGGGCCTTGAAACCCGTGCCCCAGTTCGCCTTCAGACGAGTGCCACTTTCCGGTATCAGATAAGCAGTAGAAAATTTATAAGTAGCTTTGGTACCAAATATCTCATGATCGTCAACCCTTAAACCTGGGGTAATAAAAAGCCTGTCCCAGACTTTAAGCTGATCCTGCAGGTAATACCCGTAGTTGTCGATGCTTTTCCTATCCTGTTTGTCTGCAGAAAAGCCGTAATAATCATAATCATTCGATTCGTAATAAGATGAGCCACTTTCCTTCTCATATTCAAAGCCCGCGGTAACGGTATTCCATCCAATGGGAGAAATATTATGCTGCCACTCGATTTTCTTATTATTGCCCTTGTACCAGTCCGCGATAGTTTTGTAGTAGCAAACCGGATCCCAATCTTTCCTGTCCTTGCGGTGTATATCGTGATAAGAGAAAGATAAAATATGGGTCCAGTAAGAATTAATTGCTTGGTCAAAAGCCACCTTAGCGGCAAGATCCTTTGACCAAGAAGTATAATTAGATACATCTTGATTAGAACTGTAATCTGAACCCGTTCTGGCATTAACATAGTTAACAGACAGGTTTAGTTGAGCATTATTAAGAATCTTATAGCCTATTTTTGAAGAAAGAGCGAGATTGTGATATGGATCATTTTCTGAACCGCCTTCTGCCGCAGATATACCATCAGAATCAAGACGCGTAGCAGAAAAAGAATAATCAAGCTTATCCAGGGCAGTACCGCTTAACCCGAAATTTTCCGAAAAAGTATTATGCGAACCGCCTTCAAAAGAACCTTCTACTTTCGGTTTACCTGTTCCTTTCTTAGTAATAATATTGATCACCCCAGCCATCGCATCGGAACCATAAAGCGTTGACTGCGGGCCGCGCACTACTTCAATACGTTCAATATTATCAGTCAGCAGATTAGCAAAATTAAAAGAACGATTGTCTGAGATCGGGTCATTTACTTCAATCCCATCGACCATTACCAATGTCTGCCCAGAATTTGCTCCGCGCATAAAAACAGAAGTTGGCCCCCCTAATGTACCAGTCTGAATAACAGTAAGACCCGGTACGTCACGCAAGACTTCTTGAACGCTACGCTTTCCGGATTTCCTTATATCCTCCGCAGTAATCACAGTAGTCGAACTTCCGATTTCAGCCTGGTAGGTTTCGGTTTTTGTAGCAGAAACAATAACATTGCCCAGATCGTATTTAATATCAGCAGTTTCTTTGTCTGCGGATTCCGTGGCTTGAGCTTCATCTGCCCAGGCCTGATTAACCGTAATTAAAATTGCCATAATAATGAAGCTAAAAATTGCCTTTTTCATTGTTCTTCTCCTCCGAGAATACTTCCCTTAATAGGCAATCGTCCGGGCTCGCCGGCTCCATTATAGAGCCGAAATTACCGTTGCGGGGCAGCCAAAGGGATCGCACCTTCACTTCCTCTGCCTATCTGGAAAAAATTGTTAATATTATATCTACACTAACCGCACTTTAAACCTTGATTATCTCTTATCACCTCCTTCCCTTATAATGATATCCATAGATTCTTTAAAATCAGTTTGTGAGAACATCTCCAGAGTCAGTACGCCATTGTAGTTATTATGCTTTAGAAATTGAATTATACGCCTTATTAATGCCGCATCGAAATATCTCAGCGATGTATGGTCCTGGCATCCGTTAACGCCATGAAGATGAATTACCCGGGTCATACCGATATATTTTTTTAAGTGCTTCAGCGGATCAATCCCCGCTGTAATAAGATGCCCTATATCCACGCAAATTGAAAAGCCGTTCTTCAGGACTAAGGCATCGACATAGCCAAAAGGATAATTTAGATTTTCAACAACTATATCTTGAGGCCGGGCAAACTTAAACCCGGCCATCTCCTTTAACGACTGGTTAATCCTGCCCTGCCAAAGCTTAATATTACCTTCAGCCCGTTTAGATAAATTAAGATGTAATATATACGCGTAGGGGTTAAGCATAGCTAAACGCTCAATAAGCAAGCCCGCCTTTTCTACCGACCACTTTCTTTTGTCTGCTATTGCGCTGCCAAGATTAATATCTAAAGGCAGATGAACAGTATAGGTTAAATTCCACTTGTTGCTTATACGTTTTAGTTCCTGCAAATCTGCCTGCTGGGGAATATTTCCCACGTTATTAACTTCAAATAAAACCAACTCTATATCCTCAACCTTACCCTTTAATTTATGCACATTCGGCAAGATATCATCCGGATAGATATATGACGTAGTACCAATTCTAAATGGCAGTTTTTGTCGTTTCATTTAATAAAACTTAAGCATATTCCCTGATATCTAAAAACCAGTGCTTCCAAAAGCTTTCCTTGATTACAGGCACTGCTTCGACTATTTTAATCGGCCTTTTAAAAATCGGCCCATCAACCACCAAAGTATGATATTCCCCTTTCTCACCACAAGGGCAAATATCTCTTTTCTTCAGCTCTTCAACTAAACCTTTATCAATATAACGGCCAAGAAATTCCTTACCCATTATATCTGCTTTACAACTAACAATGATTGCCTTAAACCCTAACCTGATAAACTCATCAATAAGACCTTCCGTAGAATTGCTCCAAAGCGGTTCTAAAGCATTAATATTCAAATCCGCGCAGACCCGCTCAATCCAGCTTTCATGTTCCAATAGATAAATATCACCAAAAACCATTGAACCAATATCTTTACCTCTAAACTCAGTTACCGCAGATTTAAATTCCTCCTCATACTTCTGCATATCCGGGCTGACTTCTTTTTGCACCAAAGGTATTCCGATTAAATCCGCCTGAAACTTCAACAACTTTCCTTCTATCCCATGAAAACATCCGCGTTTTGATTCCCGCGAGATAAAATTCAAAAGTAGTTTTATATCATAGCCTTGCAGCATTGCCCTATAGCAAGCCAGGCAGCTATCCTTTCCCCCGCTCCAAGATGATATTGCTTTTA
This sequence comes from uncultured Planctomycetales bacterium, assembly GCA_964593005.1. Classification (GTDB taxonomy): domain Bacteria; phylum Omnitrophota; class Gorgyraeia; order Gygaellales; family Profunditerraquicolaceae; genus UBA6249. The sequence continues at coordinate 1,200 of CAZQGT010000044.1, read as the reverse complement.
GTTTATCCATACCTAAACCTTATGTGTTATACAAACGGTTAATAAAATAACTACCTCCATTATTTCAATTGTCGCTCCCAGTGTATCCCCGGTTACCCCTCCGATTTTCTTGGCAATAGCCAAGTTGATTAAATAAGCGCAGCCGGAAATAACCAACAAAACCAACCAACCCTTTAATCCCCAGATAGAAAATGAAAATACCAGAACTATAATTAATGAAGCAAGAAGAACTTTAAGATTCAAACCCTGCATAAAAAGTTTGGCTTTGCCTTCCTGGCGGGCATATGGGAATAGATACATCACCATGACTACAGCCCATCTGCTTAAAATACACATTAAGATTAAAGCCGCCGGCTTAACTATAACACTCATGGAAGAAAGCAAACCAATCTTCAAAAGTATAATGCTGATCAGACTTAAAACACCCATCACTCCAATATGCGGATCATGCATAATCTTAAGCATTTCTTCTTTGCCTTTACCGCCGCTTAGAAAAGCATCCGCAGTATCAGAAAGGCCGTCCATATGCAGGCCGCCGGTAAGAATAACCAGGGTAATTACTAAAATTATGTTTATAACTGCCGGCAGGATTCCTAAACCGGAAAATAAGGTATTCAAACCTGCAAGTATTAACCCTAAAAATAAACCTACAACCGGGAAAAATACCAAAGCCCAAGCCATTCTTTCCTCATTAAATTGTTTTACTTTTAACGGCAAAACAGTCAAAAACTGTAGGGCCAATAAGAAACTGCTCATTCTTTCTTCTCCGATACTTTGGCGCTTTTAAAAGTAGCCATCTGGGTAAGAATCTTGATTGCGGCATCAGCCAGTCCTATACCCAAGGCTCCTCCGGTACCCTCCCCGAGCCTTAAATCTAAATCCAGTAAAGGCCTTAACCCAATATGCTCCAAAATAATCTTATGGCCTGCCTCCTGAGAATTATGCGCGGAAATCATATAGTCTTTTACTTTAGGCTCAATCTTAAAAGCGATTAATGCAGCAGCTCCGGATATAAATCCATCAATAACTACCGGGGTTTTATGGGAAGCGGCAGCCAAAATTATACCCGCTAACCCGGCGATTTCAAATCCGCCCACCTTGGATAAAACATCAATCGCGTCTGTTGAATCCGGCTTATTCACAAGTAGAGATCTCTTAATAATCTCAATTTTGTTCTTTAAACCTGAATCATTAAGGCCG
>CAZQGT010000043.1:0-12983 GCA_964593005.1 uncultured Planctomycetales bacterium | reverse complement strand
TATTCCGGGATCAAAGGGTTCCGCAATGTTTACGAGAAATTGGAGGTGGCTTTTAAAGATGACGGCGAAGCCACTCGGATACTGGAGTTGGTCAGGTATGCCAATGTCCATAATCAAAAACCCCTGGTGGACGATGAGCTGGATTTTATCGCCCGCTATCCGGATATCGCGCATAAGATTTTTACGATGACACCATGATATATTTATAGCGGCTAGGTAGTATAGAGCAGGTAGAATATAGGTAAAACCTAAAGAAAGAGGAATATGAATATAGTTATTGTAGGGATGCAGTGGGGGGATGAAGGCAAGGGTAAGATAATTGATATCCTTTCCCAAAAAGTAGATTATATAGTGCGTTACCAGGGCGGCAATAACGCCGGCCATACCGTGGTGGTGGGGGAGAAAGAATACATTTTCCATCTCATTCCTTCAGGCATATTGCACGCGGGTAAAATTTGCTGCATTGGTAACGGAGTAGTGATTGATCCTGAAGTGCTTTTACGCGAGTTGAATGATTTACGCAAAAACGGCATTGATTTTAAAAACCGTTTTAAGGTATCTTCTTTAGCCCATTTGATTATGCCGTATCATAAGAACCTGGATCAGCTGCGCGAAGGCAAAAGAAAAAATAAAATTGGCACCACCGGCAGGGGTATCGGTCCCTGTTACGCCGATAAGATTAACCGTTGCGGTATCCGGATGATTGATTTAGCTAATCCGGCTGTCTTCAGGGATAAGCTTAAGGATAACCTCAAGGAGAAAAATGAGATTTTTAAAAAGGTATATCAGCACCCGGGATTCAGTTTTGAGAAGATATACCGGCAGTACCTTGATTATGGGAAATTATTCGCTCCTTATGTCTGTAATACAGCCGTGCTTTTGAATGAGGCAATAGAAAATAAGCTGGATATTCTTTTAGAGGGGGCGCAAGGGACATTTCTGGATATTGATTTTGGAACTTATCCATTTGTCACCTCTTCTTCAGCAACCTCCGGCGGGGCTTGTATCGGCACAGGTATATCTCCGGTTAAGATTAATAAGGTCGTAGGCGTCTGCAAGGCTTATACTACCCGTGTGGGAGAGGGTCCGTTTCCTACTGAATATGCTTCAAGTTTTGGTAATTTTATGCGCGATAAGGGAAAAGAATTCGGCGCCACTACCGGAAGGCCGCGCAGATGCGGATGGTTTGACGCTGTTATGGCCAGGGAATCTGTAATGCTTAATGGTATTTCAGAGTTGGCAATTATGAAGATGGATATTCTTGACGGCCTGGATAAGCTTAAGATTTGCACCGCCTATAAATATAAAGGTAAACTGATCCGGGAATTTCCCCATGATTTTGATGTGCTCAGTAAAGCTGTCCCGGTTTATAAGGAAATGCCGGGTTGGCCTAATCAAGGTGTTAAGCCAAACTCTTTCAAAGAACTGCATCCTAATGCCCGGGCATATTTGCTGGAGTTGCAAAACCGGCTGAAGGCGAAAATAACAATGGTTTCAATAGGTTCCGCGAGAAAAGACACCCTTTTTGATGATAAAACTCTTGACTAGGGTAAGGGCTTATGTTATATTTAAACTTCAATTTCAAGTAAATAGGCCGAAGGCCAAGGAGAGGCGAAATGAGGAATAATTTTTTTAAATCCGCGTTAATTTTATTCGTAATCTTAGGGTTGTCCGGATGCAGTTTTGTTTTTCAAAAAGGCAGGCGTTCTGACGCTCAGAGAATCCAGGAGTTAAACGCGCAGCTGGATGAACTTATGCGTTCTAAGAGCATGCTTGAGGAGAAATTCGGGCAGGAGATAAATGATAAACAGATAAAACTACAGATGATGGAAAAGGGCCTGGTGATTACCGTAGTAGGCGACCTTTTGTTTGATTCCGGAAAATCCAAGATCAGGCCTGAAGCTTATCCTTTGTTGGACAAGGTCTCCGGCATATTAAAAGATAACATGGCCCAGTTTAACGTGGGTATTGAAGGCCATACCGATAATGTCCCGATTAAGCTCTCCGGATGGAAATCAAACTGGGAGCTTTCCACCGCCCGGGCCTTAAGTGTTTTGCACTATTTAGTTAATGACCAGGGAATTGCGCCTGAGCGTTTATCGGCTATCGGCTATGGGGAGTACCGCCCGGTAGATTCTAACGAGACTTCCGACGGACGCAAACAGAACCGCAGGGTAGAAATTGTGATTTTGCCCAACGTTACTAAAGTTAAAGGCGATTCCAGTGATTCTTCCGGGCTTAAAGAGCCTCAAGAGAATCTTAAATAAATATAGTTTTAAAATGCCTGGTTATCCTAAGGCAGGGAAGATAGTTTGAAAGACCGTATAGTAATTATACTGGCGATAATATCTGTAGTTTTCTTTTTCGGTACGCTTAGCTCATGTAATAACGCGATGCGCCAGAAGGCAGGCCGCGATAAAGAGATGGCCGAGCGCCTTCAGCTGGAAGAGAAAATGAATAAGTTCTCCCAAGAAAGATCAGCCTTAGAAGAAAGGGTTAAGGCGAAGGAAAAAGAGGCAGAAGAGGCAAGGCTGGCGCTGGAGGAAACCAAGAAGGTTCTAGCGCAGGAGCAGTTGGATAGCCAGGGCCTTAAAGATCAGCTGCAAAAGGCAACTCAAAAATGAGATAAGAGGAGTTTTTAATGGCGCAGTAATTGTTTTGTGAAAAGGGGAGATAATCCCCCTTTTTTATTAGAGGGAGGTGGGTCATGAAAATACTAAGAAAAATAAAAGATAAGTTAAAAAAAATTGTCCCTTCCAGGATTGGATCTTTAAAAACAAAGAAAAAGAAAACTTCCGCTAAATCCCCGGCGGCTTGCGTAACTACTAAGGATATACCCGGGTTTCAGGAGACCATTGCCGTTAATACAAAGTTTTCTCATCCGGAAGATACACGCCCCAGAAGTTCTATGCCTAATGAGCTTCCTGCTTCTTATGACCAGGATAAGATAGTCCTGCAGGTCCGCGACCCGCGTTGGCTGCATACTTACTGGGAATTAAGAAATCAGACTATTGACGGCTTGAAAAGTTCTTTGGGCGATGAATTTTACCGCGCGAAAAAGATTTTAAGAGTTTACGATGTCACTAATATTATTTTTAACGGCTCCAACGCTAATAGCTTTTTTGATATCCAGTATAATGATTTTGCCACCAGCTGGTATATTGATACGGCAGGCCCGGGCCGTTCCTGGTGCGTAGACCTGGGGTTGATGTTAACCGACGGCAGGTTTATTACTATTTTGCGCTCTAATGTTGTCTCTACTCCTTTGGATGGGCCGTCATGGATTACCGACGAGGAGTGGATGATCCCCGAAGATGTATTTGCCAGGCTTTATGGAATGGGGTTTGGCTTAGGCAAAAGTTCTCCGGTAGGAGGCGCCTGGCAGCAGCGGCTGAAGCAAGGGTTGTTTAGTTCGGGGGTATCCTCAAGCCCGGTAAGAAAAGCGGTTAAAGAGAGAAGTTTCTGGATGAAAGTAGATTGCGAATTAATCGTTTACGGAGCGACTGAGCCTGACGCGAAAGTTACGGTCCAGGGCCAGCCGATTAATTTAAGGCCCGACGGTACTTTTACCCTGCGCTATTATTTGCCGGACAGCAAGCAGGTAATTCCGGTTAAGGCTACTTCCGCGGATAAATTAGAAGAGCGTACCATTACACCAATCGTAACCCGGGAAACCAGATAAACTATGCCTAAAGGATACCTTTGTTTAGTTTTGCATGGACACCTGCCTTTTGTGCGCCATCCGGAACATGAGAATTTTCTGGAAGAGGATTGGCTTTACGAAGCAATCACTGAGACTTATGTGCCCCTGATTTCTGTTTTTGAGGGGCTGGTCGGCGACAATATAGACTTCCGGATTACTATGACCTTAAGCCCTACGCTTATCTCTATGCTTTCGGATCAGTTGCTTCAAGAGCGTTATTTAAAACATATAAATAAGCTTATTGAGTTGTCCGAGAAGGAAATGGAGAGAACAAAGTGGCAGGAGGATTTCAGGCGCCTGGCGGAAATGTATTTTCACAAGTTCTCATATGCCCGGGATACTTTCCAGAAATATAACAATAACCTTGTATATGCTTTTAAGAAATTTCAGGATTTAGGCAAGCTTGAGATAATTACCTGCGGTGCTACTCATGGGTTTTTCCCGCTTATGGATGTTTGCCGGGAATCGGTGCGCGCGCAGGTAAAAGTGGCGGCTGACCATTATGAAAGCGTATTCGGCAGACGGCCGTCCGGTATCTGGCTTCCGGAATGCGGTTTTTGCCCTGGGCATGATGAAATACTTCGCGAAGCCGGCATTCGTTATTTTTTTACTGATTCTCATGGTTTGTTGCACGGCACGCCCCGGCCTAAATACGGAGTATTCGCTCCGGTTTATTGTAAGGGGACAGGAGTAGCTGCTTTTGGCAGGGACCTGGAATCTTCAAAACAGGTCTGGAGTTCTATTGAAGGTTACCCTGGGGATTATAACTACCGGGAATTTTACCGGGATGTCGGCTTTGACCTGGAGTTTGATTATATTAAGCCTTATATACATCCTGATGGGGTACGTATTAACACGGGGATAAAATATTACCGGATTACCGGCACAGGCAACCATAAGCAGCCTTATGTGGCGGATTGGGCCAGAGACCGCGCGGCGGAACACGCCGGCAATTTTATGTTCAACCGCCAGAAGCAGGCCAACTATCTTAATGAGCTTATGGGCAAGCCGCCGATTATTATTTCTCCGTATGACGCTGAACTCTTCGGGCACTGGTGGTATGAAGGGCCGATGTGGCTGGATTTTCTTTTCCGCAAAGTCGCCTGCGACCAGAAAGAAATACGCATGATTACTCCCTCGGAATACCTGGCTGAGAATCCGCGCAATCAGGTGATTACTCCTTCGTTTTCCAGCTGGGGTTATAAAGGGTATTCGGAGATGTGGCTGCAGGGGACAAATGACTGGATATACCGCCATCTGCATACGGCTTCAGGCCGGATGAGCGAGCTGGTCAGGAGTTACCCCCGGGCTCAAGGTTTATTGCGCCGCGCGTTAAACCAGGCATTACGCGAGTTGCTTTTGGCGCAAAGTTCTGATTGGGCGTTTATCCTCGGGACGGGTACGCATACCAGTTATGCGGTCCGCCGGACAAAAGACCATCTTTTAAGGTTTAACCGGATTTATGAGGATATCAAGTCTAATAGTATTAATGAGAATTGGCTTTCAGATATTGAATATAAGGACAATCTCTTTCCTAATATAGATTACCAGGTGCATCAGTAGTATGCAGGACTCCTTAAAAATCCCTAAGCATATAGCTTTTATTATGGATGGCAACGGCCGCTGGGCAAAACAAAGAGGCTTAAACCGTACTGCCGGCCATCGCGAGGGGGTTAAGCGCGTAAAAGAAATTATCCGCGGCTCAGGGCAATTAGGCATTGAAGTGGTTACCTTTTTCGCTTTTTCCACGGAAAATTGGTCCCGGCCGAAGAATGAAGTCAGTGTCTTGATGCGTTACCTGGATAACTTTCTGGGTAAAGAAATTAACGAACTGCATAAGAATAATATGCGTTTTATGGTTATCGGCCGGGGCGATCCGGTTCCGAAATACCTCCAGGCAAAGATTAAAAAGGCCCAGGAGAAGACAATTGGCAATACCGGCCTGAAAGTTGTGCTGGCGATAAATTACGGAGGCAGGCAGGAAATCATGGATGCCGCCAGGCAATTCGCCAAAGATGTATTAGCCGGAAAAGTTGATATTGACGGCTTGGAAGAAAAGCTCTTCAGCAATTATTTTTACACTGCGGGCATCCCGGATCCGGATCTTCTGATCCGCACAAGCGAAGAAATGCGGATTAGTAATTTTTTACTCTGGCAGCTTTCATATTCTGAGTTTTATTTTCCTAAGAAATACTGGCCGGATTTCGGGATAAATGATTTAAAAGAGGCAATTAAGGAGTATCAGACAAGGGAGCGCCGGTTCGGAGGATTAAATGTTAGCTAAACGGATAATCAGCTCTATCGTGCTCATCAGTATTATTTCAGTGGTTATTTTTATTGACTGGCTCTGCGCGTTGACAGCCATTGTTTTTATCATCGCCGGGTTATATGAGTATTTTGTGATGCTTGAGAAGAAGGGGATTAATATATATAAATATTTCGGGATTGGCATGGGGGCGGTTATCCCATTGTCAATTATGTTCAGGTTTGAGCCGACCAAAAGCTGGGAGCTGCTTTTTATCGTGCTGGCTTTATTCTTTATTCTTTTAATGCAATTTAAACGCAGGGATTCAAGTGGGGTAATTGTGGATATATCCACCACGCTTTTCGGGATACTTTATGTTTCCTGGTTCTTCAGCTTTATTATAAAAATCCGTTATCTTGACGGAGGGTTTGGTTTTCTCGTCGCTCTTTTATTAATGATTAAGTTAGGCGATATCGGCGCGTATCTAGTGGGAAGCCGCTGGGGAAAGAGGCCGTTAATGCCGCATATAAGCCCAAAGAAGACCGTTGAAGGCTCGCTTGGAGGCCTGTTATTCAGTGTCTTAGGCGCTTTAGCCTGCAAGCCATTTTTACCTTTTGGTTACGGGCAGTTGATATTAACCGCACTTGGTTTAGGAGTTCTTGGCCAATTGGGGGATCTTTCCGAGTCGTTGCTTAAACGGGACTGCCAGATAAAAGATTCAGGAAGCATTTTTCCGGGGATGGGGGGAGTGCTGGACCAGATTGATAGTTTGTTATTTACCGCCCCGGTATTTTACTTTTATCTCAGCGTAATTATAAAATAATGAAGAGAATTGCGGTTTTAGGTTCCAGCGGCTCAATAGGCCAGAGTACGCTTTCGGTAATCAGAAGCCTGCCGGATAAGTTTAAGGTTGAGGCCCTAAGTGTTAATTCCGATATTTACAGTTTAAGAAAACAGATAGAAGAATTTAAGCCGCGGTTTGTATGCGTAAGAGATAAGAATGCGTATTCTAAGCTTGGCCTTGGTTTGAGTTATCCGCTAAAGGTTTTTTGCGGGGAAGAAGGCTTGAGCGAGATGGTTAAAGAGAGCCGGATTGATTTGGTAATGTTCGCGATTACCGGTTCGGCCGCGCTTAATCCGTTGCTTAGCGCGATTAAAAGCGGCAAAGATATTGCCCTGGCTAATAAAGAAGCCCTGGTGATGGCCGGGCCTTTGCTGATGCGACTGGCAAAAAGATATAAAGCTGATATCCTGCCGGTAGACAGCGAACAATCGGCTATCTGGCAAAGCATAGGAAGTTTTCGTCAAACTGATATCAGGCGGGTATACCTTACTGCTTCCGGCGGTTCTTTAAGAAACCTTCCGGCCAGTCAGTTTAAAAGGGTAAGCCTGGAGAAAGTTTTACGCCACCCCCGCTGGAAGATGGGTAAAAAGATAACAGTTGATTCAGCGACCTTGATGAACAAGGGTTTAGAGCTGCTTGAGGCAATGTTTTTATTTGATTTAGGGGCGGAAAAGATCAAAGTTCTAATTCATCCCGAGGCGCTCATCCACTCAATGGTTGAATTTAACGACGGGGTGATTATGGCCCAGCTTTCATCAGCGGATATGCGCATACCTATACAGTATGCCTTGTCATATCCGGATAGGCTGTTTAATAAACTGCCGGGTATAGATTTTTACCGCTTGCATAAAATGCATTTTGAAAAGCCTGACCTGAAAAAATTTCCCTGTTTAGCTTTAGCTTACCAGGCAGCCAGGGGCTTAGGTACGCTGCCGGCGGTTTTAAACGCGGCAAACGAGGTAAGCGTGAATAACTTTCTGAATAAACGGATAAGTTTTCTGGCAATACCGAGAATAGTGGAGAGGGTTATGCGGCGCCATACAAATATAACTAAGCCGAATTTATCGGATATAATGGCGGCTGATTCCTGGGCGAGGGTAGAGGCTGGTTGTATGCGCAGTTAATTTGGAGTTAATATGATTGCTACAATTATTTTTATTTTAATTTTGAGCCTGCTGATTATTGTCCATGAGTTCGGCCATTTTATCGCCGCGCGCCTAAACGGCGTGCGTGTTGAGAATTTCTCTTTGGGATTTGGGCCCCAGATTATTAAAAAGAAGAAAAACGGAACGGAATACAGCATAAGCCTGATTCCTTTGGGCGGTTATGTAAAAATGGCGGGAGACAGCCAGTCGGAATATAAAGGCAAAACCGATGAATATTTTTCCAAGAGCATCGGCAGGCGTTTTCAGATTATTTTCGCCGGCCCGCTCTTAAATTACCTGCTTGGCTTCTTATTCTTTTGGTACATCCTCTTCGCGGGTTACCCTACTTTAACCACTAAAGTCGGCGAGTTGATTGATGGCTATGGCGCTAAGGAAGCGGGGTTAGCCGCAGGGGATAAGGTCATTGCCGTTGACGGCAAGAAAGTTGATTTATGGGAAGACTTGCACCGGCAGATCCAAAAAAGAAAAATAAGCGAAAGCGTGGAGCTTGATGTATTGCGGGATAACCAGGAATTGAAGTTCAAGGTATTGATTAAAGATAAAATACTGGATGATGAACTAGGCAAGAAGCGATCTTTGGGAATTGCCGGGATTGCGCCTTTCGGAGAAGTCATTGTGGTCAGGCATGGGTTTTTAAAATCAGCTTACCTGGGTTTTAGAAAAACCATTGATTTAACCATTTTAACTTATAAAGGGTTATGGAGGTTAGTCAGCGGCAGGATGTCTATGCGCGATTCAATGACCGGGCCACTGGGGATATTCTTTATTACATCCAAAACTGCGGAGTTAGGCTTAACCGCGATTATGCATTTGATTGCCGTGCTAAGCATAAGTCTGGCGATATTTAACCTTTTGCCTTTGCCTATTCTTGACGGCGGGCACATTTTTCTCTTAGGCCTGGAAAAACTTAGAAAAAAGGCGCTGAGTGTTAAAGCGGAGCAGGTAATCAATAATATCGGTTTTACCCTGATGATTACAATCGCGCTTTTGGTTACTTATAATGATATATTGAGGCTTTACGGCGATAAGCTGAGCAAAGCCGCGGGCGGCTAATATGGAAATTGCAAGAAGAAAAAGCAAGGCGGTTAAAATCGGGAATGTCTTGATCGGAGGGAGCAATCCCGTAGCTATCCAGTCAATGACCAAGACCAGGACTTCCGATATAGAAAATACTGTCAGGCAGATTAACCAGTTAGGGGATGCAGGCTGCCAGATTGTCCGGCTGGCAATCAATGATTTTGATGATGCTGTTTCCCTGAAAAAGATTAAACCCCGGGTAAAACTGCCCTTAGTGGCGGATATCCATTTTAACTTTCGCCTGGCAATTGCCGCTATTGAAAACGGGGCGGATAAAATCAGGCTGAACCCCGGTAATATTGATAAAAAACAAGAAATTGAAGCAGTCATCTCAGCGTTAAAAGCAGCCGGGATACCTTTGCGTATCGGGCTTAATTCCGGCTCAGTGAAGAGCGCGGGGGCAAAGAAATCTGCAATGAGCAGCAGGTTAGTCTCCAGTTGTATGAGCTACATTAAGATGGTTGAGAGGTTAAAGTTTAATAATATCGTAATTTCTCTTAAAGCCAACAATGTCCTGGATACGCTTGAGGCATACCGTAAAATTTCCAGGCTTTGCGGGTATCCTTTGCATCTTGGCTTGACCGCTACCGGTTCTGTCTATAACGGGATTATTAAATCCAGCGTAGCTTTAGGGGCTTTACTTTTAGAGGGTATTGGTGATACAATAAGGGTATCTTTGACTGAAAAACCCATAGAAGAAGTAAGGGCGGCCAAATGCATATTGGAATCTTTGGGCCTGCGCAGTTTCGGCCCCCAGGTAATCAGCTGTCCTACTTGCGGCCGTTGTAAAGTAAACTTAGTAGGCATAGTAAAGGATCTGGAGAGTAAGCTGGCGGACCGTAATTATGCCCAGCTTAGCCGCCCGCTAAAGCTGGCTATAATGGGTTGTGTAGTTAACGGCCCCGGCGAAGCTAAAGAAGCGGATATCGGGGTTGCTTTTGGAAAAGGGCAAGGGGTTTTATTTGAGCATGGCAAGATAGTCAGGAAAATTGCGCCGAAAGATTGCGTGAGGATTGTTTTGCGGGAACTTAAAACCAAGGAGAAAAAGTGGCCAATAAAACGCTAAAAGATAGAGTACGCGAGCATTTCATAACTCGATTCAGCAATGTTTTGTCCAGGAGCTCTGGGGATAAGACTCAAGTAGCGTCTACGATCAGGCAGATCCTGGAAGGAATCCTAAGCCAGCCGCGCGGGGTGCTTAAAGAGCAGGACAGGGAAAATATTATTAATGAGCTGGTGGATGAGTTTACCGGTCTCGGCCCGATTGAAAAGCTGATGATGGATCATGAGATCACGGAAATTATGATTAACGGGACGCAAAATGTATATGTTGAGAAAAACGGCAAGAAGGTAATGACCGATATAAAATTTGACAGCGACCAGCAGCTTATGTATGTTATCCAGAAGATCCTGGCGCCTACCAGAAGAAGGGTGGATGAGACTCAGCCGTATACGGATGTCTGCCTGCCGGACGGCTCGCGTGTGAATATTATTATTCCTCCGTTAGCATTGGATGGGCCGACAATAACTATCCGTAAATTTCTCAGGGTAATCCAGAGAGCGGAAGACCTTGTCAGTTTAGGTACAATGGATAAACGGATGGCGGATTTCCTGGTCGCCTGTATAAAAAGTAAAGTAAATATGATATTCGCCGGCGCAACAGGAAGCGGTAAAACTACGACTGTCGGCGTGCTTTCCAGTTATATTGATAATGATGAGCGCACTATTGTTATTGAAGATACAGCCGAATTACAACTGGCCCAAGACCATATAGTCAGGCTTGAGGCAAAAGCCCCCAATATTGAAGGAAAAGGGGAGATTACCATCAGGGACCTTTTTAAGAATTCTTTACGTATGCGGCCCCAGAGAATTATCCTGGGAGAGATCAGGAGCGCTGAGGCGCTGGATATGCTTCAGGCTATGTGTTCCGGCCACAGCGGAGCCCTTTCAGTTATCCATGCAAACACTCCGCAGGAAGTTATGCACCGCATAGAGACGATGATCTTAATGTCGGGTATCCCGATATCTTTAGAGGCGATTCACCGTCAGATTTCCGCATCCCTGCATTTAATTATTCAACAGGATCAGCTTGCTGATGGTTCGCGTAAGATTACCCGGATTACCCAGATAAACGGCTTGAAGGATGGCTGGTCTAACCTGGAAGACCTTTTTTATTATGAGATTGACGATGTTGTTGAACATGGCAAGGTGAGCGGGCGTTTCAAGGCTACGGGAATCCAGCCGTCATTTTACTCGCTTTTTTCTAAGAGAGGGATAGTTTTACCAAAAGAAATTTTTAACAAGGACTGATATGTTTTGGAGTAAAAGTTTTATTCCTACTTTAAAAGAAACTCCCCAGGAGGCCGAATCCGTAAGCCATAAACTTCTGCTGCGCTCCGGGATGGTCCGTATGCTTATGGCTGGAGTGTATTCTTATCTTCCTTTAGGGTTAAAAGTCCTGGAGAATATCCAGGAGGTTATCCGCCAGGAAATGAATGCCTGCGGGGCGAATGAGTTGTTGCTTCCGGCTTTACAGCCGCTTGAGCTTTGGCAGAAGACCGGCAGGGATAAAGATTTAGGCCAGGTGATGTTCGGGTTTAAGGACCGCCGCGGCAGGAGTGTTTGTTTGGGGCCGACTCATGAAGAAGCGATTACGGATTTAGTGAGGAGTCAGGTTTCAAGTTACAGGCAGCTTCCTCTGGTTTTATACCAGATCCAGACTAAATTCCGCGATGAGATCCGGCCGCGTTTCGGATTAATCCGCGCTTGCGAATTCATTATGAAAGACGCCTATAGTTTTGACCAGGATGAAGCCGGCCTGGATAAGAATTATCAGGCGATGTTCGGGGCGTATAAAAATATATTCTCGCGCCTGGGCTTAAAGATCCTGATTACCGAAGCAGATTCCGGGGTTATGGGCGGTAAGGTATCGCATGAATTTATGGTCCCCAGCAAGGACGGGGAGGATGTAGTTTTATCCTGCCCGAAATGTTGTGCCGCCAGGGCCTTTAAGGAAGATGAGGACCGGGAGTGCCTGAAATGCAAAACTGAAATGGATAAGCTTAATTGCATTGAGGTCGGGCATATTTTTAAATTAGGGACAAAATATAGCCAGGCAATCCAGGCTAATTTTTCCGATGCTAAGGGGCAGTTAAAACCGGTAATTATGGGTTGTTATGGCATTGGAGTATCGCGGCTGGTCTCCGCGGTTATTGAACAGAATAATGACGATGACGGGATTATCTGGCCGCCTGAGGTAGCGCCTTTTGACGTAGTTATCCTTCCACTGGATGTAACGGATACTGCGATTATGGGCTTAGCCGGGGATATTTATCAGCAGGTTGCCGGCTTGGGTAAAGAAGCGCTTTTAGATGACCGCGATGAGCGGGCGGGAATTAAATTTAAAGATGCCGACCTGCTGGGGATCCCTGTCCAGGTGACTATAGGCCGTTCGTGTATTAAAGATAATACTGTTGAAATAAAATCACGCCGAAGCAAAGAAAAAATAATCTGTCCTAAAGGCCAGGCGCTGGATGAAATCAAGCGTTTGATTAATATTGGATGAATCTTCAGGCATTAAAAGACGAGATAGGTTTATTGGCCGGAGAAATATTTGCTTCAAAGGGTTTTGTTTTGGTAGATATTATTTCCAGGCAGGATGGTTCCGGATTATTATTCAGCCTGCTTGCGGACAGGCCGCAGGGAGGCATTAACCTGGATGAGTGCGCTTTATTAAACCGCCTGCTCCGCCAGGCCCTGGATGAAAAGGATATATTATCCGGCAAGTTTAGCCTGGAGGTTTCTTCTCCCGGTCTTGATAGGCCGTTAAAAACAAAAGCTGATTTCATCCGCTATATGAATAAGCAGGCAGTATTTTTCCTCAATGGTTTAATAAACGGAAAATGCGAATGGCAAGGCGAAATCAGCGGGGTTAATGAGGCATCTGTA
>CAZQGT010000042.1:0-13347 GCA_964593005.1 uncultured Planctomycetales bacterium | reverse complement strand
ACGACGACAACGGTTTTCGAGACCGCCGCATTCAACCAGCTCTGCCAACTCTCCAGAATTAGCAAATCCTGTTTTAGAAAATTATGCCCTCTGGCCGGCAATATCTTCTTCGCTGATATCAGGATGGTGGTAATGTTTCTTTCCCAGGGTAGCTTTCTTATATTGAATAGCCTCCACTGGGCACCACTGCAAACAAGCCATGCAATGCTGGCAGCGGTTAAGCCAAACAGGCTTACCGTCTTTTATTTCTATATTAGCTACCGGGCAAACCCTGGCGCAACGGCCACACTTGATACAGGCATCTGTAATCCAGAATCCCCTGGCTGAAGCGGGAATCTGCGCAGATCCGGCTCGGTATAATAAAACATAAATTAAGAAATTAACAAGAAAAGGCTTCTCTTCAAAAATGCCGTATTTACGCTGGGAAACAAACTTGGCTATCTGTTTAACTTTGAGCTTCTCTCTTTGAAACATTCCATCCTGCGTTTCTTTGGAAATAGCGCCATATAACGGAGTATAATTACCCGGCATAGTTACTGAAAACCCGGATGCCAGTTTAATCCCGCGCCCCTTAAGTATATTGCTAGCTAAGCTATGTGCCCTCCCAGGCAAACCTCCCAAGGTAGCTACAGTAAAAATATAAGCACCCGGCCTGACTTTAAGCGTCTTTAAGAAATCAACCAGAATAAGCGGTAAACCAAACATATACACCGGAAAGATTATCCCGACTGTATCAAATTGTTCAGCGCCGTCATAATCAAAAGACTTGGTTATGGGAGCCAGACGGGCATCCTTTAACTCAGACGCGATATCTCTGGCTACCGCTAAAGAATTACCGGTAGCTGAAAAATAATATAAAATTGTACTCATAAAAAACCCCGTTTTAAATCCACTTAGCTTTTAAAATTACTGGCGGTGGGGCAGAGATTCGAACTCTGGGTGGACTTACGCCCACAACGGTTTTCAAGACCGCCGCTTTCAACCACTCAGCCACCCCACCCCTAAAATAAGAAAAGCTGTTTAAAAACAGCGTAAAATATACTGCCGGCTATCCCAAAAGAAACATTGCAGAAATTAACAAATGAATATTCCTTGAAAATCAGGCTAAGCCCCAAAGCAAGCAATGCCAGGTTAAGGATAAGAATAAACGAAAACCCGAATATGTAATTTCCTTTTAGGAAATCCCCTTTTTTGGTACGGATAGCTTTAGCTGAAAATACCAGATGCAGGATAGCGCTGAAGCCGGCCAAAAAAAGCGTGTATTCAATCAACCAACTGGATTTGATCATTAAGGACAAGAATCCATAGATAATAAATATTAAAAGCGTGTATATCGGCAAAAGAAATGGGGCCACATTAACCATCGGCTTAAAAAAACTAAACACAGTTTCCAAAAGCTTGTGCCCATAATTATAAACGGCTAGCGGCTCCCAGATAAATAGATAGATTATCAAGAAACAAACCGTTCCGTTCCAAAACATTGCCTGAAAATGCCTGTCTATCAGGCTGGTTTCATTCAAGAAAGATACTACGCTTGAATAGACAAACGGCAAGAGGACTAAGCCCAGAATGAATTTTATTATTCCAAACGCCTTACTGGATAATCCGGATATCTTCCCGGATAAATCTAAAGAGGCGCCGGATGGCTCCCTGGACAAAGGGCTGTCTTTAATCAATTTTTTATCGGGTAATTCTTTCTTGGCCATTTAAATACGGCTGCAGGGCTTTAGGGATCAAGACCGAGCCGTCCTCCTGCTGGTAATTCTCCAATATCGCTACCACTGTACGGGCTAAGGCAACCCCTGAACCATTCAAGGTGTGCACAAAATCTACTTTCTTATTTTCCTTGCGCCGCATCTTTATATTTGCCCGCCGGGCCTGGAAGCTTTCAAAATTACTGCAGCTGGATACCTCCAGCCACTTATCCACGCCTGCGGTATAAGCTTCAAGGTCATAGCATTTGCTGGCAGAAAAACTTATATCCTGAGTGGAAAGCAGAACTACCCTATAAGGAAGTTCTAAAATCTGCAGCACTTCTTCAGCATTAGCTACCAACTTCTCCAGCTCATCATAAGAATCTTCGGGTTTAACAAATTTTACCATTTCCACTTTATCAAATTCATGCACCCGGATTAATCCCCTGGTATCCTTGCCGTATGAGCCCGCTTCTCTTCTGAAACAAGCTGTATAGGCAGTATAATAGATAGGCAACTTATCCTCTTCTAATATTTCGTCGCGGAAAATATTGGTTACCGGAACTTCCGCTGTAGGGATAAGAAAAAGGTCGTCATCTTTAAGCTTATACATATCCTCTTCCAGCTTGGGAAGCTGCCCGGTACCTAACATAGACGCGCGATTCACCAGAAACGGCGGGAATATTTCAGTATATCCATGCTTATTAGTATGTAAATCAAGCATAAAGTTAATCAGGGCTCGCTCAAGTTTGGCGCCCCAGCCTTTAAAAAGGATAAAATTTGAACCGGTAATCTTGGTGGCCCGGTTAAAATCTACGATATCTAAATTCTGGCAAAGCTCAATATGACTAAGCGGCTTAAAATCAAATTTCCTCGGCTGGCCCCAACTGCGCACAACTTTATTATTGGAAGCATCGCCTACCGGCAGGGAAGAATGAGGCAGATTGGGGATACTTAAAAGCAGCTTATTTAATTCTGTTTCCTGTTCTTTTATCTGCGGCTCAAGCTCTCCAATCCGATTAGAAATATCTTTCATTGAGGATATCTTGGTCAAAGCGTCTTTTTTTTCTTTCAATAAGACGCTGATTTCATCATTAGCCTTATTGCGCTTAGCTGCCAATTCCTCAAATTCGCTTAAAGCTTTACGCCGGGCGTCGTCAATCCTGATAAGGGCGTCAATATCAATCTTTAAAGCCCGGTTTTTTACCGACTGCTTAACTAAATCCTTATTTTCCCGGATAAACCTTATATCTAACATTTTCTAATCCTTTATTATCCCCAATAGAAGAATTTCGATAAGCCCAAGGCTTGCATTATTATACCTTTAGATTCCAATTCTTTCAATAATATATCCGGATTTGAGATATCCTACAAACTGATAAGAAACGTGGTTACTTCTTAAGCAAAGCGTTTATCTTATCCAAAAGCACTTTGGAATCAAAGGGCTTGGTAATATAATCATCAGCACCTACTTCCTGTCCAAGCTTCTTGTCCTGCTCCTGGACCCTGGCGGTAAACATAATAATAGGTATTTTCTTATACCTCTCATCAAATTTTAGCATCCTGCATACCTTATAGCCGTCTAACTTGGGAAGCATTAAATCCAAAATGATTAAGTCCGGTTTTTCTTTACGCGCCATATCCAGGCCTGCCTGGCCGTCGGTAGCACTTAAAACCTCACAGTTAATTGCCTCCAGTTGAAGAGTCAGCGCATAAACCATATCCGCTTCATCCTCTATAAGTAATATTCGTTTTCTTGGCATAATTTTAACTCCTTAAGTTTTATTGATTAACCTTCTGCAAATGGCTTTTTTGTATTTAGGCTCCAAACTTACAAATTCCAACCCCACTTTGTATTTATCGGCGCCATTCCCGAAGAGGAGTTCAAGTTTCTTGAGCCAGGCCACCCGGACCCTTGCTTCAATAATAAATTCTTTATTTTCCGGGAAGGCAAAACTTAACTTTAATAAAGAATCTGTTTTCAGGAGGCGCTTAATGACCAGGCAAATCCCCCCTTCTGAGACATCCACGGATTCAGACAATTCAACTTTTTCCCCGGGCAAAAAGAGCTTAATATTAGTTTTAAAAGACATCCTCTTAAAACGCCTCATCTCCGAGCCTATATATATCTCCTTGATTGAGAAACGCGAAGGAGAAAGCCCGTCGTCATGCGAAAAAATCTTCTGGGAATAAGAAAGCGAACCGATAGTTATAAAAACATCCTCAACTTTATTGCTGGCAAAATATTGCTTAATCTTAAGTTTAAGCAGGCTGGAAATATCAGCTGCCTGCTTATTTGATGAGCCGGGAAGAATAATGCTGAATTTTCCTGCCTGGGGGTTTATTACCGACATCGCCTGTTTATTTTTATCCACAAACCTGGCGCTCTTAAGGGCCAGCTCAAGAATAGCGTGTAAATCTTTAAATAATGAGTTTGAGCCAATTCTCATCCTTTTTCTGAATTCGTTGCAATTCAAAATCAACAAACTTACAAAATGCATAGATACCCCGTTCTTCATCAGCCTGCTCACCTTATTCCTTAAATTCTTGCCCAACATATCAAGGGTATAAAAACGGGGCAAGGTAAAATAAAACTTGCTTCCCAGCCCAACCTTAGATTCAACCCAGATCTCTCCTTTGTGCCTCTCAACCAGCTTCTTGGATATGGAGAGGCCCAGCCCTACACCCTTATTTTCCGCACCCGGAAGCCTGGAAACCTGGGTAAATTTATTAAATATTGAAGGCATATCCGCTTTGGAAATGCCGATGCCGGTATCAATAACCCCTATCCTGACCTTTGCCTCCAGGATTTTAACTTCTACCCTTATCTTTCCGCCATCCAGGGTAAATTTTATAGCGTTATTAATAAGATTGGAAATAACCTGCCTTATCCTGTCGGCATCAATAAAAACATTAACCGGCTCAGAAGGATAAATATATTTTAAAGAGATGTTCTTTTCTTCGGCCAGCTTTATAAAAAACCCCTCCGAATCTTTCATAAGGTCAACAATATCCACCAGGGAATAATGCAGTTTAAGGGTATTCCTCTCAATACGCGAAATATCCAAAAGATCGTCAATAATCTTCTTCAAGCGTTCGGCATTATCCAGTGTTTTCTGAAGCACTTCCTTTTGCTTGCGGTTGACTTGGCCGACCACTTCATTAAAAACAAGAGTAACTAACCCTTTAATTACCGCCAGCGGAGTACGCAATTCATGGGAGACGGTAGAAATAAACTCGGATTTCATCGCGCTGAGCTCTTCCAGGGCCTCCAGCTTTTTTTCAATGCTTAATTTATCTTTTCGTAAGCGCTCAAACTGCATACGCCGGGTAATATCCCTGGTAATCCCAATCAGGCCGACAACTTTGCCTTTATTGTCGTAACGCGGTATCTTAGTTGTTGAAACATAATTATCTATTCCATCCGGCCGGGTCGCCCTCTCAACCTTATCTATTATCGGCTTGCCGGTATTTATAACCTGCGAATCATCCTGAATCATTTTCCTCGCCCGGTTCCTCGGAAAAAGGTCAAAATCTGTTTTTCCTACTAACGCCTCCGGCCTTACTCCCAGGCCTTTAGCATGGGCCTGGTTAACCATAACAAATCTTCCCTTTTTATCTTTAAAGTAAATGACATCCGGGATAAAATCCATCAAATCCCTGAGCAGCTGGTATTTGTCCTTTAAATCCTTAAATGCCATTTTATCGGGTTGTTTTGTTTTTATTGTTTTATTCATTGCCGTAAGAAGAGGAGTTAATAAACGCAAACGTTTGGAGAGATTATTAAATGGGCCATGATGGAGTCGAACCATCGACCTTGACATTAAGAGTGTCCTGCTCTGCCAATTGAGCTAATGGCCCTGAGATCTCAAGTTTCTATACATTCCATTAGCGAAATCCTCCGCAGGAGGATGAGCTGCTAATGGCCGTAAGATTAAGGAGTATTCTAACTTAAAACCGCTGAGTTTGCAACTTCAATTTACAATAAATAGCTTGGGATAACTTTAATTCAGGAAATCGTTAAATACTTCCTGCAATATTGTGCTAGCGGCATTCTCCGCCAGAAGCCTGTTGCCAGCGTCAGTGCAATGCCCAAAATCCCCGCCAAACATATCATTGAAATATTTCGCCCGGCCGTCTTTTTTCAAGGCATCCTTGAATACCTTTTCGTTATCAACAAAGATAATGCCTTCGTCATTGCCTTCAAATATCTTCCGTAATGGCCCGATATTGCGCACAGGGTATTGCATACAAACAAATTTTATCCCCTTATTATCTAAAATTGCTCTAAGTTTACGGTAATTATAAACCGTAACCGGCTTGTAATATTCTGACTTCAATCTGTCCGCTTGCCTGGCATATTCTTGCGCTAATTCCATTTTACCCATCTTTTGATAGAGCAACGGCAACGCTGCCCGGGCATGGTCGTTTTTAGGATTCAACTCTAAAACTTTACTGAATATTTCTCTGGCCTCGCTGAATTTACCTTGATTTTGATAAAATTGCCCTAATTCAGTATACGCCTTGACCTTTTTAGGATTAAGCTGTACGGCTTTCTTAAATGCCTCTTCAGCCAGGATGAATTTTTCCTGTTTGCAGCAAGCCCATCCTAACGTATTATATGCCAGATCGTTTCCCGGATTCAGCTTCAACGCCTCTTTTGATAATGCCTCGGCCTGAACAAAATTGCCCCGCTTACGATTAAGCCAGGCTAATGCACTATAGGCCAAGTCACTTTCAGGATTCAACTCTAAAACCTTCTTCCACGACTCTTCAGCCCGGGGGAAATCCTCTTGTTTACGATAAAACCAGCCTAATTCAAAGTATATTTGTTCGTTATTAGGACTTAGCTCTAATGCCTTGGTAAATGCCTCTCTTGATTCAACAAACCTTCCCTGCTCACGGTAAAATAACCCCAGATTAAGATACGCCCGGTAATCCCCGGCGCCCAGACTCAAATTTTTCTTTAACGAATTTTCAATAGTAATAACCTCTGAATGAAATTCTTTTAACCCCCTATTTGAGGAATAAACCTTAGCCTCCTCTGCTTTAGCCAGCATATGCAGCCAAATAAGCCTTGCCAACTTATAGATTCTCAGTGATTTTAAAAAAACCTCTGCCTTTGAACCGGCCGTTACCCCGCAACTGACAAATTTTCCTGAATCGTTTATCCCCATCATCGCGATTACCATATCAGGACGGTAATTGTTAATATCAGACTCAAGATTAGCCAGAATTAATGTAGTATTTATCGCAGTGACGCCCTTATTTATTACGCTGAACTTAATACCGATATTGCGCTGATTTAATATTTCTTCAAGAAAAGCGGGATATTGGCCTGCGGTAGTAGATTCGCCTACGCACATAATCCGGTAGGCGCCTTTTTGTTTTGCGCTTTGCAGGTTTCTATATTCCTGTATGGATGAAAGGATAAACCCAGCCAGACGAAGCCCTGTTTCTAACAGTATAATAAACAGAAAGAAACTAAATATGAGCAGAGAGACTTTCTCCCTGAAAATAACTTTTACTTTGCCTGAATTATTGTTTTGCATCCGGAGGGCAGGTTTTAACCTAGAAACAGGCTGTCAATAATTTGAAGATATCTCTATATGGGAGCGGCTGCGCTATGAGGTTTCCGGGCCTTCAACTCTCCGTTCTCATAGGTATCAATATATATAATCTCACCCGATGGCTTATATGTCTTAGAAACACCATCCAATTTCCCGTCTTTGTAATCCATCTCAGCCTGTAATTTACCGTTTTCAAAATAAAATCTGGATATGCCGTCTGACTGGTCGTTTTTATAAGTTACCCTTGCTTGCAGCTTACCGCTTTCAAAATAAAATTTAGCAGCTCCCTCTTTTTTCCCGTCTTTATAAGTCATCTTTAATTTTAAATGGCCGCTTGGATAATATGATTTAAATAAACCGTTGAGCTTACCGTCTTTTGTCCTGCCTGTTTCCCGCAGTTGGCCGGCCGGGTAATTCGACTTAAAGGCTGCTTCTCCCCTCAAGCTGGCCTTTGCCAGGAAAAACCCTGCAATTAAAATAACAACGGCTATACTCAGTAATATTATGGTTTTTTTCTTCATCTGCTTCTCCTTTGACATCTAAACAGCCAACTATAAAATTATTATCCCGCCATTATGGTTTAAAATCAACTATTTTTTAGCAAAGTATCATGCTTATAGAATTGTTAATATTACAAAACTCAGCAGTATTATAATTACTAAAACTATAAGTATTGCCGTATGTTTGGGGCGCCTTAATTTACCCAGGAAACCTGAGCTGCGGCCAAGGCTCTCCCCGCAATAGAGGCAGAGCAAAGCGTCATCATCATAAATAGGCTTTTTGCAATGAGGGCAAAGATAACCGGGCATTTGTTATAGCAATTACCTTTCTCTACCGGAAGCCTTTTTCAACTTTTCAACCAGCTCTATAAATTTTAAATCAACCTTAATCCCCAATGCCTCTGCTTTATGTATATCCTGCCAGCTTTTATCATAATCGTGCTTATGATAATAAGCAGCTGCCCTGTTATAATAAGCGCCCGCATAATCAGGCTTGTGTTTAATCGCCTCACTGAATACAGCGATTATCTCATCTATTTCCTTGGGATCAACAATAACAACCTCAGGCTGCGCTGTCTCCGCCGGCTTAACTGTTTTCTTAAGCGTACTGCCATCTTTTGAGATTGTGGCGCATCCGGCCAAAGCTAAACATAAGAAAAAGATAATTGTCTTCATTTACGCCCCCCTTTTTAATCAATTATACCACTTTATATTAAAAATAACTAGAATTGCAGCGTATCCCCTACTTCTAACCCGGCCTTATCTGAAGCGCCGGAATTTAATTCCAATACATACATAGCTTTTTCCTGCGGATAGACAGTCTCGTAATCATTTGAATCCCCGGGTCGGGCGTCCTTCTTTATAAAAACCGCCTTTTTTTCTTTATCAACCCAGATTATATCCAAAGGGATATACGTATTTTTCATATAAAATGACCTGCGTTCCTCATCATTATAAATAAATAGCATTCCTGAATCAAGAGCCAGACTTTCACGAAACATTAAACCACTTTCTTTCTCCTGTTTTGTTTCCGCCAACTCCACGAAGAAAGAATTATCTTTAATAAAAACCTGTTTCTTCCCCCCGGCCAGGGATTCGCTAACCTTGACGGCAGCTAAACTTATAAGCAAAAGGATAAATATAACTAAAAGGCGGACTTTCTTGTAAATACTGTCCATATTGCGGGCTTTTGCGCCTAGGTGGGCTCGAACCACCAATAACCAGTTCCGAAGACTGGTGCCTTATCCATTAGGCAATAGGCGCATCAAATAATTTCTGCTTTATCCCCCATAAGCCGGCGGATTTCTTCTAACCTGGCTTTTTCAACAGGGAGGACATTCTTTTCCGCGGTTGAACGCACCGGAGAATTAAGCTGAATCTTATCTGGATTTATGCGTTGAATTATTTTATTTAATTCCCTGATATGCTGAATATCGTCATTCACTCCTGATACAAGCATTACCTCAAGCCAAATTTTACCGCTAAATTCTTTGCGTAGAGCAACTAAGCCATTAATGATTTCATTCAATTTTATGCCAACACATGGACGGTCAATCTGTTTGAATATTTCAGGATCTACTGAATCTAAAGAGGGAACGATCAGGTCCGCCCCAATAATTGACTTACGCACCAGCGGATCGCCTAAAAGCGTGGAATTCGTGATTACGGCTATACTGGCTCCGGTTGCCTCTCTTGCCTGGTTAATTAATTCCTCGATACAGGTATTCAGTGTGGGCTCTCCTAAACCGGAGAGAGTGACAAAGCGCAGGTTTCTGGCTTGTTGGGGGTTATTTTTAAGCCAGGTTTTTAACTCAAGGATAATCTCTTCGACCCCTGCATACTCTCTCCTCTCGGAGACAACCTCCGGGGTCCGGCCCCATTGGCAATAGATGCAATTCAGGTTACATTTTTTATCCCGGCTAAGGCTCAAACCTAAAGATAACCCTAACCTGCGTGATTTTATCGGGCCATAAATATATTTCATAATAGACAGGGCGCTACTTATTTAGCAGCGCCCTTTGGTTTGGCTGACAATCCATAAAAAATTCAATTACTTTACTTCAACAACACAATTATGAGTCCCAAGCGAGTTAGCGACGCAGGAAGTACAGCGGGGATCATTTACCCATGAGCCGTCAACAATAAACTTATACTCATACTTGCCCGGCTTAAGGCCAGCTTTCACCATCCAGTTACCCTTACTATCTTTTTTGGCAAGTAATTTACTGGTATTCCAGTTATTGAAGCTTCCGGCAAGCACAACCTTCTTAGCCCCGGGGGCGTATAACTTAAATTCTGTTAGTTTTGTTCCAGCTAAACGTGGCATAATTCCCTCCTTTGTATATGCTTATTTTCACACCACAACCAAGCGATGTCAAGAAGTTTAATAGGGACAGCGACCTTTTTCTTTAACAGCGACTGAAGAAAAAGGTCGCTGTCCCTATTATCACACCGCAACGATAGAAATACCTTTCTTGTCAGCAAACCTGAGGCTTTTATCTTTGTCAATAAACAATGTTTTGTCCGCCTCAAAAGCAAGGCATTTGGCCTTTGCCTTAACCAGACTTTTTATGGTTTTTAACCCCACAACGGGAATATCAAAACGCATATCCTGCTTTGGCTTGCTTACTTTAACCACTACAATTCTACCGCGGCCGATTTTACCTGCCCTGCGGATTAAATTATCCGTACCCTCAAAAGCCTCCACCGCAACTATTGCCCTGCTTTTTACCGCGACTGTCTGGCCAATATCCAAATCAGCTACGGCCTTTGCCAGGTTCAAACCAAAGTAAATATCCTCCCAGGTATCAAAATCCGGCTGAAGCCTTGTAAGCGTGCCCTTGCTGGGTAAATGCTCTTCAATAAAAGTAGTCGAATCCATAAGCTTAAATCCGGCAGCCTCTAACCTTTGAGCTACAGCGCCAAACAAGGTATCCGCCTTTTTATCTTTCAGGCTGGCTAATATCTGTTTTAATTCCTCGCTTTTATTAATCTCCCTGCTAAATAACCGGAATGGGCTAACCTGGCCGGCCATAACTACATTTTTAATCCCTTCGGATTTGAATATGGTGAATATTTTATTAAATTCTGCAAATCTTAACCAATATACCTTATCGGCTAATTTCCTGATGGCAGCCGAAGTATCGCCTTTGATAGCAACAGCAATGACAGCGTAGCCTTTCTTTTTAGCGCTTGCTGCAAAAAGCAAAGGAAATTTCCTGTTTCCGGCAATCAAACCAATCTTTTCCATATTAATTTTTTAGCGGCAGGAACGAGCCAGGCCGCGTTCTGAACTTTTGATAAAATTAACCAGATAGCTTATCTCTTCAGTTATAGTTAATTCCTTCTCCACTTTTTCAATAGCGTGCTTTACGGATAAACCGGAATTAAATATCAATTTAAAAGCCTGGTCAATTTGCTTGATGGATTCACGAGAAACACCTTTGCGCCTCAGGCCGATGAGGTTTAAGCCATAAACCCGCGCAGGATGCCCGTCGCAAGTGGAGAATGGAGGAATATCTTGAACGACTTTAGAGCAGCCGCCGATAATAGAAAGCATACCAACCCGGACAAATTGATGGATCGCCACAAGCCCGCCGATAACCGCCCTGTCTTCAATAGTAACGTGGCCGGCCAAAGTACTGTTATTTGCCAGCACGCAATTACTGCCAACCCGGCAATCATGGGCAACATGCGAATAAGCCATTAATAAATTATTATCCCCGACAACTGTCTTTCCGCCCTGGCCGGTACCCGGATTAAGGGTGCAATACTCGCGGATAATATTATTACTGCCGATTTCCAGAAAAACATCTTCGCCTTTGAATTTAAGGTCTTGGGGCTTGCTGCCGATAACCGCGCCGGTAAATACCTGGCATCCGGAGCCGATAGTAGTATTTCCTTCAATTACGCAATGCGAGCCAATTATAGTATCAGCCCCGATATTAACATTATCGCCAATTATGCTATACGGGCCGACAACTACACTAGGTTCTATTTTTGCTTTTGGGGAGACTATAGCGCTGGAATGTATCTGCATATTTAATCGCTCACTAAGGCGCATACAAAATCCGCTTCTGTTACCACCTTGCCGTCTACTAAAGCCCTGCCGCGAACCTGGGCTGTCTTTGATTTTACTTTTATTGCCTCAACCTCAAGGACTAACTGATCCCCCGGGACTACCGGCTTGCGGAATTTTACGTTATCAATGGATAAAAAGAAGGCTAACTTACCTCTATTTTCTTCAGAGGAAAGCATCAATACCCCGCCTACCTGGGCCATCGCCTCAACAATAATTACTCCAGGCATTACCGGATGGCCGGGAAAATGTCCCTTAAAAAAGTAGTCGTTTATAGTTACGTTCTTGACTCCCACCGCGCGCTTACCTTTTTCTAAATGGGTTATCCTATCCACAAACAAAAAGGGCTGGCGATGCGGGATGATCTTCATAATTTCCTTGACTTCTAAAATGCCTTCCATAGCATTAGCTCCTTGCGTTTTTGTTTTCTGCTCATAAATCTTCTGGGCAATTCTTAAATTTAATGAATGCCCGCTCTTTAACGCGATTACATGCCCGCGAATAGGGCAACCCGCCAGGCAAAGGTCTCCAATCAAATCAAGTATTTTATGCCTGACAAATTCATCTTTAAACCTCAAATTGTTTTTGATTACCCCGGTTTTGCCGACAACCAGGGTATTCTCGTAATTAGCCCCCAGGCCTAACCCCTTGCTTTGTAATTCAGAGGCCTCGCTCTCCAGGCAAAAGGTGCGTGCCGGGGCAATCTCTGACTTAAATGATCCCGCATTAACAGATAATTCTAAAAATTGCGCCTCTAATAAGGGATGGTCATAATCCAGGGTATATGAAATCCTAAATTCTTTTGACGGAACAATGGTAATTGAAGAACCCCCTTCTTCAATAGATATGGGCTCTTTAATCAGATGAATATACCTTTCCTGTTCCTGCTCGGCTATCCCCGCTTTCTCAAGCGCTTCCACAAACTTAATTGAACTCCCATCCATCCCCGGAAGCTCATTACTGTCTATCTCCACATCTATATTATCAATACCCAGGCTGGAAACTGAAGCCATAAGATGTTCTATCGTCTGTATTTCAACTTCATTATTCCCGATTGAACTGCGCCGGCTGAATTTAGCCGCTAGAAACGACTGCACATCCGCCTTAATTCTGGCGGTGCCGGGTATATCCGTACGAATAAAAGTCACCCCGGAACCCGCTTGCGCGGGCTTAAGGGTTATATTTACTTTATTGCCTGTATGTATGCCGGTTCCTGAAAGCGAAACCTGGCTGGCTATTGTTTTTTGTTTTTCCATTATTTTTTATCCAATCTGGCTTCCAGCTCTTCAACCTTTTTCTTTAATTCCTTAACCAGGTCAAAGAGCTTGGGTAAATTCTGAAGGCTGGCATTTACCCTTTGAGTAGTCATAAAGGGCCTGGCAGGGTAACCGGAAACCATAGTATCCGCAGGCACGGACTTGGCTACCCCGGATTGCGCGGTGACAATCGCGTTATCCCCGATAGTAATATGCCCGACTAAACCCGCCTGGCCGGCTAAAGTCACG
>CAZQGT010000041.1:0-13833 GCA_964593005.1 uncultured Planctomycetales bacterium | reverse complement strand
ACAATCTCTTCAATGCGTCCGGGATGTATCCTTCCGTCGGAGATAAGCTTTTCCAGGCTTAAGCGGGCGATCTCCCGACGTACCGCGTCAAATCCGGATAATGTAACTGCTTCCGGAGTATCATCAATAATCACATCTACGCCTGTCGCCATTTCTAAGGCCCGGATATTCCTGCCTTCACGTCCGATAACCCTGCCCTTCATTTCGTCGTTAGGCAACGTTACTACGCTTACGGTTGACTCCACTGTATGCTCTGCCGCACAACGCTGGATAGCCAGGCTTAAAATCTCGCGGGCTTTTTTATCCGCAGTGCTGCGCACTTCTTCCTCCTGGCGCCTGATAAAAACAGCTTTTTCGTTGTTTAATTCTTCGTTCAGGCGGCCGAGCAGAATCTGCTTTGCTTCTTCCGCTGAAAGCGAGGATATTTTCTGCAGCCTTTCTTTTTCTTCAGCCACCAAGGCATGCAACTGGCTGTCTTTTGACCTTAAAACTTCCTCCTGTTTCTTAAGGTTATCATTGCGGGAGTCAATCTCTTTTTCTTTTTTCTCTAAAAGATCAAGCCTGCGGTCAATGTTTTCTTCTTTTTGCGTTAACCTCTTCTCAAGATTTACAATCTCTTGTTTGCGGTCTTTAGTCTCCTGCTCAAAATCCTGACGCATGCGGTGCAAAAGATCTTTAGCCTCCAGCTCCGCTTCCCGGCGTTTGTCCAGGACCTCTTTATTGGCTACTTCCAGGATATGCTCAGCTTCGGCTTCAGCGCTTTTTAGCTTTTTTTCAGCTAGATGTTTCCTTAAGAAATAACCGGAATATGCGGCTGCCAAAGCAATAAATATTACTATTACTATATTGAGAATCATTTCCATCCTCCCTGTTGATCTTGCTTATTAAATTGCTTACAGGAGATTTCAGGAGAAGATAACTTGCTTGACGCTTACGTCGTAAGTAGTGGTAGGTATAAGAGGTAAGATTTGGAAATCAAAAGCCAGCCCTATGGAAGGCGTATTATTAGAAAGCGTGCTTAAGAAACGGTCGTAACAGCCTTTGCCGCGGCCCAGGCGATTCCCCTTTTTATCAAAAGCCAGACCAGGTACAATAATCAAATCCAAATCCCCCGGTTTAATCAATGCTTCTGATACGGGCTCTAAAACACCGTAAGGGCCTTTTTTTAATTTAGAGTGGTCTTCTAATATAGCTGGCTGCATAGTTTCTCTATCTTTCCTGCAAACTGGCACACATATAAGCTTGCCTATTTTTTTGGCTTCCCTAATCATCTCTTCTGTGTTTACTTCACCACCAAAGGCGACGTAAAACATCACTATCTTTGCCTTTTTAAAAACCTTATTCCTTAAAAGTTTACCTTGAATAACCCTACTTTTTCGGTTTCGGTCTTCCTCCTTCTGAGTTTTTAATGCTAAAAGAATTTTACTACGTATTTGGGTTTTTGTCAACATAGCTCGCCTTATAAACAGGTCTCTCCGTCATGCTCATGCGCCTTATCGTCAAACGGGACAGCCTTGCCCTGCTTTTTATAATAATCT
Organism: uncultured Planctomycetales bacterium; assembly: GCA_964593005.1. Classification (GTDB taxonomy): domain Bacteria; phylum Omnitrophota; class Gorgyraeia; order Gygaellales; family Profunditerraquicolaceae; genus UBA6249. Next base: position 12,295 of record CAZQGT010000041.1, on the reverse strand, counting down.
TTTAAAGCCGAACGCAAGGCCTCTTCCGCCAAAACCGAACAGTGCATTTTCTTCGCCGGCAGGCCTCCAAGAGCCTCAGCAACTGCGTTATTGGTAACATTTAAGGCTTCAGTAATAGTCTTACCCTTGACCATCTCTGTAACCATAGAGCTGGTGGCTACCGCTGCGCCGCAGCCAAAAGTCTTGAATTTAACATCCACAATTATATCGTTTTCAATTTTTAAATACATTTTCATCACATCGCCGCAAACAGGATTGCCGACGGTGCCTATGCCGCTGGCATCCGCTATCTCTCCGACATTGCGGGGATTGGTAAAATGATCCATTACTTTCTCGCTATAAGGAAGCTGGTCTGCCATATCTATTTCATGATTAGCTTATGCGGCCGAGAGGATTTCCGGTAATCCCGCTCTTTGTGGATTGGCCTTATTTTATCAAGGTTATTCTTCTTTTCTAATTCCTTGTAGATCAAAACCCAGGCGCAATCCTTTTCGTTATCCACTTCGCATTTACCTTTATCCATGCCTCCGCAGGGGCCGTTTAAAAGACCTTTGGGGCAAAGCGTAACCGGACAAATTCCTGCGGTCAGCGCCAAAACACATTCCCCGCACATAGAGCATTTTTCATAAAAATTACCCTGGGCATCCATGACTGCGCCAAAAATAGTATTGTTAGCCGGTATGGCTGCCTGATTTAGGCGGTTATTTTCTTTGACTGACTGCACTCCCAAGCCGCAAGCTAAAACTACAACCGCTTCGCAGTCACGCAAAACATTTGTGTTTTTGGCTAATTCTACCTTAATCTGCGCGGCAAGGCAGGGGGCGCCAGGTAAACACATCCCTAAAACCGACTTGCCGGCAGCCTCAAGGTCTGCCTTCATTTTCTCTAATTCAGGCTGGCCGCCGCTCTTGCAAGTCGTAGCGCACTCGCCGCAACCCACCAAGAATATTTTATTATAGCCTTTAAGGCTTTCTAATAACTCATCTAGCGGTTTTTGCTGGCTAATAATCATGATAAAAATTTTAACACAGTTTTATGCTTATCTCAAGCGCAAAATCTTAATAGGGACAGCGACCATTATCTTTTATTTCATAGGTTGAGATAATGGTCGCTGTCCCTATTTAATCCCGGAAATACTCCTCCATAGTCTCAAAAAACTCTTTATTCCTTTGGCGCTTCTCTCCAATGATATCCTCCAGCTCTATATCGTCCCAACCCCCTGCATTTCCAGCGCCCTGCACATCCACAAACTTGTTAAGTAAACCGCCCTGCTCCAGAAAGCGGGAAACCTGGGTAAAGACTGAACCGCCGCCATCCATAAAGCTTCGGGGAGACCTATCAATATGCGGTTTTAATAAAAATAAATTCACTTTGGCCCGCGTAGCCGCTACATAAAACAGGCGGCGCTCCTCTTCAATTTCATCGTCTGTTTCTAAAGATAAATAAGAAGGCAGGTGTCCTTCAGCAACATAAATTAAGAATACCGTATGCCATTCCAGGCCTTTTGCTGAATGTATAGTAGAAAGCGTAAGCGTTGTATCGTCTTTATCCTTTTTGCCTGCCTCAACCAAGCTCCTCTCCGGTGGCTCTAAAGCCATATCCACCAGAAATTGCTCTATTGTTTTATATCGCTCAGCAATCCTTAATAGCGAATCAAGGTCGCTCAGGCGCTTATTAAAGTCATCATACTTGTTTTTCAATAATGGCTGGTAATAGCCGAGAAATTTCTCAATTGTCTTAGCCGGATCATCCTGCGGGGAATTAACTCCTTTCAAGAGCTCAAATAATTTAACTAATTCCTCATTCTTGCAGAATGCCTCTTTATCTTTGGTATTGCCTGTAACTGCCTCAATAATCTTACTTGCTGTTTTAGGGCCTATTTTAGGAATCAGCAAAAGCGCGCGCAGCCAGCTTACTTGATCTTGCGTATTATAAGCAATGCGTAAATAGCTTAAGATATCTTTTATATGGGCGGCTTCAACAAACTTCTGGCCTCCATATTTGGCGAAAGGAATATTCCGGCTGGCCAGCTCAACCTCTAAATCATTAGAATGCCAGCCTGAGCGAAAAAGTACGGCTATATCTTTTAAGGCTATCCCTTCTTCTCTTAGCTCTAAGATTTTATCCGCCACATAACGCGATTGCGAATTTTCATCCGGACAATCTAAGAAAACCGGGATATTCCCTTCCTTCTTTTTGGTATAAAGGTATTTTTCAAATTTTTCTTTGGCTTGAGCGATAACCGCATTAGTCAAGTTCAAAATCGGCTGCGTAGAACGGTAATTCTCCTCTAAAGTAATAATCTTGGTGCCTTTAAAAATCTTCGGGAAATCAATGATGTTCTTAAAATTAGCCCCCCGGAAAGAATAAATACTCTGGGCATCATCCCCAACTACCATAATATTAGCGTGGTCAGCGGCTAGTAAGCAGGCAATATGCGCCTGAAGCTTGTTGGTATCCTGATACTCATCAACCATAATATACTTATATTTAGCGCAGATGCCTGAGCGCACATCCTCATGCTTGCTAAGCAAGTCTTTCAGAAAAACCAGGAGGTCGTCATAATCCAAAAGCGATTTTTGGCGTTTATACTTACCATACTCCTGACGGATCTTCTTAATCTCCTCGCTAAACTCCATAAATTGCGGGTATTCATCATAAATAACATCAGCGATATCCTCGGATTTATTAACACTTTTAGAAATTACTTCTAAAATAGCGTGTTTACGCGGGAAACGTTTTTCAGACTTGTGGTAGCCTAATTGTGTGCGTACTAAATTTACCGCATCTTCCGCATCTGACTGGTCAAGAATGGTAAAATTGTTGTTGATATCCAAAAACCTGGCGTATTTTCTTAAAACCATGTTAGCAAAAGAGTGGAATGTGCCTCCGGAGATCTTCTTGCAACGCTCATCTAAAAGCAGGCTCGCCCGACGGAGCATCTCTTCAGCCGCCCTGCGGGTAAAAGTAAGCAACAAAATCTGCTCAGGCCTGACTCCCTGCTCAACTAAATAGGCTGCCCGGTGCACCAAGACACGGGTCTTACCGCTTCCTGCGCCGGCAATCACCAAATACGGGCCGTTGATTGATTCAACGGCCTCCAGTTGGGCTTTGTTAAGTTCGTCTTTATAATTGATTTTTTTATTCATGGGGATAATTTGTGCATATCATTCTATCCCCTGGTTGGTTTATTGCAAGATAAATGTTACAAGAAAAATAAAAGGGGCGTTATCCAAGGGTGCCCTTCAAGGCCGATGAGCTCTTAAAAGGCAGGACGCCCCTTTTAGGTTAAACAACTGGACTTAATCACTCTGCAACTACTGAAGGCTCCTTTTCTTCTACAGAAATTCTTGCCAGGACCACTTGCATTTCATTAACCGGTTTATCTGATTCTATAAGCGCCAGCATCTCTTTCAGCGAGAGGTCAGTTTCAACCACCTCTTCTTCCTGTATCCTGAGGATATCGGCGATACAGGCCAAAATCTTATCAATCCCCTGGCCTACATCTTTTCTTCCATAACAGGATTGTAAATATTCTTTAATCCTTTCGTTGGATGGAATAATCCCAGCATTAATCATATTCCTGATCTGGGCCAAAGATTCATCCAGGTTAACATTCACTAACAAACCAGGCACAGGCATATTATTAATTTGCGTATTCAACCCTGGCTGAGTAGTAATAGGCAGGGCTCGAAAATCAATACCACCTTTACTATCCGCAACCGGAGAGCTAGAACTGCCAGGGGACAAATAATTTAAAAGCTTTCCAGCAGTCTCATTTATCTTCTCCGATTCTTCAATACGGTTTATGCCCTTGACCGTCTCTGCCGGAGGGGCTGCTATTTGATAATCCCGATTATTGGCTTCTATTGACAGCTCCTCCGAAGCCTTCCTTACTATCCCCATCGGGGCAAGCTTATCGTCGGAATCAATGCCCGCGGCTTCCGGGATAGCATCAATGATAATCTCCCCTAAAACAGGATCGTTGGCAACCAGATAAAAATGTATCGGCACAAGGCCCTCGTATTGGTTGATCCTAATCTCCGCCTTTACCCCGAGAATTTTCTCGATCAGCGGTTTAAGATAAAGGGCATGAATAATGCAACCCCTTCCTTGGTTTAATCTGCGGACAACATTGATAAGCCTTCTGTACTCTGCCTCCTGCTTAATCTCAATTTCATTATTCAAAGGAGAACTAACAGATGCCACATCCGGGGACCCTCCTTTATTCTTTCTATGCTCCAGAAAACTGGTAATGGTCTTGGCTATATGGTTGCAATCTGACTTGTTAAACTCTAATTCCAAAGGCATATATTTCACCTTGATATTATTACCAAATTCAAAATGCTTGTCTCTAAAACCTAATATTATTTCTTTGGCGCTCACAAGGACCTTATCCCAATTTACTTCCGGCCATCTTTCATACAGCCCATCCAATATATCCACCTGGTGTTTTCTTACTCCGTAGAAATATAATAAAGACAGTATATAATTTTCCATAATTACATAATTTATGCGTTTTCCAAGATCTACAACCACCAGCCGTTCGGAGGGTTGCCCGAAATTTTCCATCACAATATTTCCCGCGTGAAAATCAGATGGGCCGATAAGCGGATACCCCTTTTTGACCTCTCCCTGCGGGGTAAGATTCTTCTTATTAAGATCTAATAAAATGCTCATTAGAGTTACTATGGCCTTATTAGCTATCTGCGGATCCAACCGTTGCGTGTTCAGGCCGGCTGAGCGGGAATCCAGGATTTCCCTCCTCCAGAATTGGGCAATTGTCGGACCATCAATAAATTCCTCTGTCTCTATATTTATGAATTCCCCTCCCGCGTTTATTTCCGACCTGTCAAGGCTAACCTTGCCATATCTATTTCCTATCTTTTCAATGTATGCCACGCCATAAAGCGCAGGGACAATACTGCTTCCCCTGCCAAACTGCAGCTGAAGCAGCATCTCCAGTTCTCCCTCTTCAAAAAGGGGCAGCTCCATATCCTCATCCGATTTAATGGCAAAACGCACAATTTTCTTTATTTCTCCGCTGCTGATGATTTCGGCACGGAAAACATTTTTAAAACTTGCTGAGGCATAGTGCGAAATATTTATTTCATACCTGCCTTCATCAACATCTGTTAACCCAATCCTTCTCAGCCATCGCTCAAAAATCTCCGGAGCGGTATTTTTAAGATGATGCAGGGCGTTTTTAGCGTGATTAACTAATGTTTCGGTTTCGCTTTGGCTAAAATCCTTCAACCTGTCCCCTTCTTCACGGTATGGATTCTTATAATCGGCTAAGGCATTAATAGGAATGGCTCTGACCGCATTCAGATAATCCTGAATTGGCGAACTAGAAGAAGTCCCTTCTCCATAGGCAAAAGGACCCCGCTTACGGGAAAACTCGACGTAATCTTTTAAATCCTGGACAACTGGCCCTAGTTTCTTCTGTGTATCCGAAGAGCTATTTTGTATTGCAAGATCTATCTCACCTAGCTCCTGGAGGAACTTTGAGGTAATGGCTTCCGAACCCTGCCAGAAATCAAGGAGATCGTGGCCGCTTTTGATAATCTCATTTGCATCAAAAGTAACCCTCTCATCTGTAGCTGCGTTACGCAGCTTATCTATTAAATCTTTTCTTTGCTGCTCAGTGACCACTTCAATAAAGCTTCTTTTAGACTCTTGCCCCACAGGCGAGCTTATGGTTATGGCAGCCGCCGCTGTATCAAGAGACTTGCTATTAACCATCGCAAAATTATTATACGGCATCTCATGGATATCAAAGCCTGCGGATTGAAAAGCCCTAACAAATATGGAATTGTCTAAAATCGAACTTCCCGGCCCGATAGAAATTAATAAAACACCCTGGTTTTTTAAAACACGTCTGATTTCCCTGGCTGACTGGTTATAAAAATCTTCAAGCGTCAACACCCCCTGTTTATTCATTTCAGTTAAATCAAACATTTCAGGATTAAATAGCCCGATGCTTATCGCAGTATCAAATTCATTATCATTAAAAGGCATCTTTTGCGCTACCCCGGATACAAATTGCCCCTTGCCGGGAAACTTTTGCGCCAGGCCAGGATGCGGATCCAGCCCCACCACATCTTTACCCTGAGAAAGAAGATGGGTTGTAATATTTTCTTTCAATAACTCTCCGGTAAAAGAGTTTGTTTCCATCCCGATATTTAAAATCTTTCCGGAAATCAAATTTTTAGCAGAAATACTCATCGGGTATACCCTGACAAAATCCAACAAGGTCTCTAATGAAGCTACGTGGATAGAAAAATCCCGGGCTCCCAGCGGAGAACTGGAAGAAGAATAATTAACCAATATCTCCAGACGCTTGAAAATTCCTGAAATTGCATTACTCTCCCCATCCGTATACCCCTGCAGCATCTTTTCGGATAAACCCTGATTTAACAGTGCCCTCAAATTTTTTAAATCCTGGACAAACCACCTGTTAAACTGCTCTATGCGGCTGCGCGTAGGCTGGCTTTCATTTACATTTCTTGTATCCAATGCCAATTCCCGGAACAACTCCGCCGCGCTCTTGTTTATATATACCTCCTTATTGCTTATCCCCAGCGTATCAATTATCGCTTCAACAAGAATATTCGGGATAGCTTCTTTGCGAAAATCCTGCGGAATCCCCTGCAGCCGAAAGCTCAATTTATCAGCAATTTCATTAACCTGCTTATTTACCGGCGAACTTATAGAACCCTCAACAGGAAAATCCATAATAAACTTAGGACCATTCTCACCGGAATAAGCCTCAATGAACCCCCCATGGTATTTAATTATCCGGTCGACTAAATAAAGCCCTGCCCCTCCGCCGTTTGATTTGCTGCTTTCGCCCTCCTGGAACAATCTCCTGCCTTCAAGCATTTCCTGCGGAATAAAGCGGCCATTATCAGCAAAAGCAACCTCCACAAATTTTTTACCATCTTTTTCAACCACCTTACTGGTGACGCTCATTTCGCCATTTGAACCTATTACATCCCTGGCATTAGTAATAAGGTTTTTCCACACGCAGGCCAGTTGCAATGCATTAGCCGATACGCTAAGAGAAGCAACCGCGCTATCCAGATTCAGATTAAGCGTATAAGAAGAAAATGTATTTCGAAATGCGCCAAATACCTCTTCTATTGAAACATTGATGTCCAGCGGCTCCTTAACACCTGGGCTGCCTGCTTCATTTCTCAACCTGTCAAAAGTACTGATAAATAACCTAAGCTCTTGATCAATATTTTCTGAAGCATCCAGGTATGCCTGATGTATGCTACCATCCTCCTGGACATTGTCTTGCCTGGCTAATTCATCTATTCTAAGCTTAAGTTGCATAACCCTATGAATATGTTTTAATATCTTGTCATATATTTTTATTAAAATTCCGGAATCTGAATTAAAAAGGCCGGCCCAGCCAAGTACTCTTGTTAATGCCAGGTTTTCTTGCATCAGGCTGGGATATTCAGCCAAAATGGCTTCATAATCTTTAAAATCATCAACCTCGTCAGATAACAGATAAGCAAATTCAAAAGGAGTAAGCTCATGCTTAAGGTCGTGGCGGAGATCCTTAAATATAGTCTCTTTTGTCAGGTAAGCCTCATCTGACAAAACAGGAGCATTTGTATGCGCAGGGTCCACTCCACATTCTTCTAATAATGAAAGGACCATAGCTTGTATGCCTAATTCTCTTTTATCATTAAGACCCAAGGCCTTGAAATCCGGGACCCTAAAATTAAGCTCCTTGCACTTTCCTATTATAAAGGACTCTTCCTCTTCTGAACTTGGCTCAAGGCCGGCTTTAAACCTTTCAGCTATTTCTTTAACCGCCATCTCTTTCGTGAACTTAAAAATCTGCAGCTGTTGTTCCAGGTTTCTGGCATACCCCCAATACAAATTTGACAACTCCATTGCCCTTATTGGAGTATCTTTTTGTATTTGGGCTAAATCATTGGCAACCTCTGTGGTCTTCAGGTCTACCAATTCCACTTTTGCTCCGGAACGGCTTAATTTTTTCTGTTCATATAAATCGTCAGAAACAACAACCGTCCCGTTTCTAAGCAATGGATACAAAGGTTCGGTAGAAACATCCTGGTCCAGCGTTAATATCGCATGGGCCTTGGAAAGAAGAATTGTCCGGCCTGCCTGGGAAATTATTTTTTCCAGATTCATTTTTACAAACCCATCCCTTGTATCATTGTCATCAAATTTATTTTTTAAAAAATAAGAAAAGTGTGTGTGCTGAATAGTATGCCCGTTAATAATAAAGGAAATCCTTATCATGCTTGTACCAGCCTGTTTCCTATACTCAATTACACGCAATGAATCAAACAAAGTCTCCAGATTACCGCCTTGTGGATCAAATCTCCTTGCCAACAACACCAGGTCCAGCAGATAATCCGCTAAATATTGCCGATAAGGGCCGAATGATATCCCTGTACCCAGTTTACCGGAGAAATAATTCATCATATCCGAAGCTAATTCATTTTCACTGATCCTGCCGGAAAAGATATTGCTTCTATCTATTGTTACGACATTATATTTCCGCTGGCTGGAAGTATTTTCCAGGTCAAAAAATGAAAGCGCCCCGGATATATCTGCACCGCTGCACGGGTATATCAAAGTATCATAATCGCTATAGCCAGTGGCCTTCTTAACTACCCCCGCTACTCCGCTCAGTAGGGCAAACAGCCTTTCCACAGGCCTTGTTTCTCCGGAAACCGGGGAACGCTGGAAACGCTCCATCCTAATCAACAATCTATCCATATACTCTTTCTTATCTTTTATCAGTTTCTTTGACTCATTAAATGCATCCGCGATAAGACGAAGGGTGGCGGCACTCTCTGCTGAATCAGATGTCAATGGAGAAGAGGCGCCTAAAGAACTGCCAGACGGACTAGGAGAAGATGTATCTTTGCTTCCCCCTGACTGAGCCGGATCTGTTAAACTGTCCTTAGTTTTATTGAATAAATCCATCATCTGCTTAAAACCATCCCAGGACTTCAGGGTTTCAACCACATTAATATACCTCATATTCCACTTTTCTTCTCCATTGATAAACGGCCCCAGGAACGGATCGCCGCTATATTGTTTACAGAAATCCTGGACATTATTTACATCTATTTTAATTTCACCTGAAATAATTCTTGCCGCTAATAACATCGCTCTTAACTCATCTATATCACTTTGGAAAATTGGGAATTTAGATATCCCTAATATAAAACCCGGGGCCTCTTTGATAAATTGTTTATACTCCCCAGCCTTAAACATAGCCTTGGTCATATAAATCCTGACCCCATTCGCATCAATTTCATCAAGGTTATTCCCGGCTTTATCCAAAACAGATTGCCAGGCTTCTATAGCTCCTGCATAATCTTCGGCCTTAAAATAAAGAAAGCTCGCATACTTATCAAATTTCTCTGCAAGGTAAGCGGCATAAGGATCCTGCCCCTCCTGCAAGTTAGCAGCCCCTGGCTTATTATTTAATCCTGCCGCCTCCGGGTTATTATTGGCAGTATTAATTAAAACTGGCTGGCTTAACTCTTTATACTTCTTAGCCAGGGTTGTAAACAGGCCGCGATAAACTTCTTTGGCCTGGCTTATAACACGCTGGCGTTCTTTCCCAATCTCCTCTAATGCCCTTGTCTCTTCGCCATTTCTTTCTATCCCCCAAGTCGCATCAATTTCTTGCTGGTCTAAACCTGTTAATTTTCTTTCAAGCATATAGATGCAATTAAGATACGCCGTAATATTGCCTGGATCCAATTCTATGGACTCATCGAACTTCTGGATCGCCTCTTCCTGTTTATCTTGGGACCTGCCAGATTGCAAAGCCAAATCCGTTGCTTCATTAGATAAAAGAAAGGATAAATACCCCTTAGAATTATTTATTTCGTTTAACTGCAGCCTTTCTGCAGCTGAGAGTTCTCTAATTTCATTGGTCGTTAATTCCAGGAATTTATTTTCTTGCTTAACCCATAACACCATGTGGCCTTCCAAGATACTCATGGATATAAGATTATTTGAATAACCCAATTTTTCCAACACTGCCATCAGCATAATCGCTCTTGAATCACAATCGAATGTCCCCTTTGCCTTTTTGTCTTCTGTTTCTGGAAATGCGTCTTTTAAATGCACCGTGTTCCGGCCAGCATCAAAGTTTGCATCTATGGAAGTATTGACAAATTGGAGCAGGCTGATGAGATTCGAGAAATTTCTTTGTTTAACTTCATTAGTTATTTTATCCCGCATTCTTACGATTTGGCGTAATTGGTACTCATTGGGTTTCTCTGTCCCTATATTCCACGATGATATAGTCCCTAATCCTTCTCTTTCTACTGCCAATACTGATTCAAGACTATAATCAGGGACACCTTTATCTCTAACTTGACTAAATATAATGGCAGGATTAAACATCGTGAGAAAAACGACGGGGAGAAATAATTTATTTAACTTATTAACCGGGCTGCTCGCTGAAGCCGCTCCTTCTTCTTTCACTAAATTATTAACTAGCTGCGCAGAAAGGGTGCTATTAAGAGTTGTTAAAATTTGCTCCCGTTGATCAGCAGGGACATAGGCTAAGAGCCCGCGCTTTAATTCTTTAGCTACTTTAGAGCGGGTATGGCCGTCTATTGTGTGTATTGTCCCGTCAGGTAAAATGGGGTTAAGCACAATCGGAGGTAGTTGTATGTTCTGCGCAAAAGCATCCCTTACCCTGACAAGCCTATCTTCAGGAGCTCCAGGGCTGGTATAAATACCATTTACCTGTCCCGGAGAAAGCTCAACCAGCACAAAACCACCATGTTCTTTAGCAACCTCATACATTTTCTTAGTGCTAACCAATGTCCCATCTTGCATGGCTGTGCTATTAATTTCATCCCCAAGCTTCGCTGCCTGTTCCGGAGTAAGGGTTTTTAAGTAATTAACCTTGGCTGCTTCCAAGTTTAATTCTTCCAATTTAGGCATATTAGTGATACTTATGCCTTGATTTGAATAGCTAATGGCTATGCTGTTGTTTATAAGTTCGCTTGGTAAAACCCTGGTAGCGATAATTCCATCTTGTTTGATGGAAGCGGTAATTTCTGCCCCCAAAGCAATACCCCCGCTCATATAGTTCCTGATAACTTGGCCCTGCGGGGTATAAACCGGCTCTTTAATATTATATTCGCCTTCTTTGAAAGATTTCTTATATGCTTGAAAATAGGTATCCTGGGACCAGACATCCCTGGAGGCGAGCCCGCTTAAATCTTTTTTGTCAATCAGTTGGCTATAGAGGCCATTCTTACCGAAGAATTCCTGCTTAAACCATTGGGCAAGAATAAGTGAATAATAAACCTGCCTTAAGGGAGCATACCTTTTTGCCGTATTAATGTCCCTGGTTAATTTTGGGATAATGGTTTCCCTGATCAATTTAGACGCATATTCGTTAAGCTGTTTTAACCTTTCATCTGTAAAACTGTAGTTTGCCGATTCTTGCAAATAATCCTGCTCAAGCATTACTTTAAGAGAGGCTTTATAGATATAAGCATTTTCCTGCGTTTCGCGAATAATTATTTCTCCCGGGACTATCCAGGGCCTAGTTAAGGTAGGTATAGTAACATTTTCTCCTCCGAATAATTCACCGGCTTTTTGATACAGCTTTTTCCAGTACGCCTTGCCTTCCGGAGTTTGAGGAGAAGTAAAACTAGCAGTATCTTTCTTAAGCTGAAGGTCAGCTTCCAAAAGAACCCTGCCTAAATCAGTTTGGGCTAAATAACTATCTATGATATTGTCTGGGGAGTCCGGCCTTAAGTTTACCCAGAAAGAATCATTGGGAAGAGAAATACCTATGAAAAAATAGTTTAATAATTCTCTGGTTGAATTCTCAATTTCCTGGGTTTGCGGAAGCTTAAGGTCGCCTTTATCTAAAATTAGTTTAAGGCTATTATTTGTATTGTCATAGGCAAGATACCTTAAATGGAGAGGCCGGAATTTATCCTGGCTGAACACATTGCGCAACCCGTTAAAATAACCAGAAACATCCAGTTGACCGGCTACCTGGGCAAATCCTGATTGTTCAAAGATAAGCAAGAAACAAAGCAGGAAATAGATTATCTTCGGAAATCTGTTTTTCATATTATTTAAACTTTTTTAACACTTCTGGCGGCTCATCGGCCTTAATGCAATAAGTATGCTATATAGGTAAGGGATTACAAGGCTAAATCACGGGTTTTAAGAAAGCGCTTTCTAAAAAACCTTAAAATGCCCTTGATTTTTATTTTACATATGGCATGCTTGGGGTACTCTTTTTTGT
>CAZQGT010000040.1:0-14083 GCA_964593005.1 uncultured Planctomycetales bacterium | reverse complement strand
TTTCCTTAGGCTGGCGGACAGATAGAGGAGAATAAACTGAGAAAAAATTATTCTCGCAAATAAAAAGCACCGGTAATTTCTTTAGAGAAGCAAAATTAAGGCTTTCAAAAAATACCCCCTCTTCTGTAGCGGCTTCACCAAAGAAAACAACCGTTACATTATCCAGCCCTTTCATCTTGGTGCCAAAAGCAACTCCGGTAGCAACAGGTATAATTCCGGCAACAATAGGAGTCGTGCCTAATATGCCCGCTGATAAATCAACCAAGTGCATTGAACCACCCTTCCCTTTAGAACACCCGGTTGCCTTGCCGTAAATTTCAGCTAACATCTGCCGTAAATTACCACCCTTAGCCAAATAATGGCCATGAGAACGATGGTTACTCAAAAGATAGTCTTTCTTCAATAGGTTCGCACAGACACCTGCGGCAATTGCCTCCTGCCCAATACATAAATGCACAGGGCAACGCATTTCTTGCTGCGCATAAAGCTGGGCGATTTTTTCTTCAACCATCCGGACTCGCAGCATATGATAATATAATGAAATAGATATTTTCTTGTTTATTTTCATAATTTATTACAATGCAAGATTCTTCATCGTTCTAATGTTATAACATTTATCTTCATTCTTGAGTTTCCCGGACTTAAACTGCTCTGCCACTTCCTTAATCGCATCATTAACGCAATACTTCGGGCTAAACCCGGTATTCAATAACTTCTGGGAACAAAGCCGGTAGGATCGTGGATCATTAGACTCGCTGACAATAATTTCAGCAGGAACATGTTCAACCACTTTCTTAGCTATATCAATAATAGATAGATTTTCAAATCCCGCATTAAACACCCCGGATAACCTTATGCCTTTTTTGAGAAAATGCAAATAGACTCCCACCATATCTTTCAAATGAATATTAGGACGAGTCTGATTGCCTCCTAACACAGTGATCTTGCCATTAGCCAGAGCCTGTACCGTTAACATATTAACAGAAAGATCTAAACGCATCCGCGGCGAATAACCGCAGACGGTTGCCGGGCGCAAGATTTGAATACATATTTTATCCTGATAGCTCATCAACACCCGCTCGCTTATCATTTTAGTTTTATTATAATCAGATATCGGTATAAGCGAAAGCTCCTCGGTAACCTCCGGCTCATCCTTAACCCCGTAAACACTACCGGAACTGGCAAGAATAAATTGCTTAACTTTATGCTCAATCGCCCGCTCTACTAAACGCATTGTCGCTAAAACATTAACCTCCCAGGCTAATTTAGAATTTAATTCTCCGCAAGGGTCATTGGCGATATTGGCCAGGTGCATAATTACATCTACGCCCTTCATCGGGATATTATCGACATTACGAATATCTTCTTTAATGACTTTAAGATTTTTATGCTCAGGCAGATAATTACCAAACCATTGGATGTCTACAACGATTACCTGGTGGCCTTCTGCTAAAAGTGACTGAGTTAAAACTGTCCCCACAAAACCACAACCTCCTAAAACAAGTATCTTCATATGATCCCCTCTATAATTAAAAACTAAGCAATGCCATTCCGCCTTTTAAGAATCTATCCTTCTTTATTGAATCAGAATTACCAATAATTCTCACAGCCTGGGCGCCGGCCAATTGCCCCATAAAAGTAGCCAAATCAATTGGCAGGCCCTTTACCGCTGCCAGGGAGGCTACTGAACAAAAGGCATCCCCTGCGCCCACAGTATCAATTACAAATTGCTCAAAAGGCATACATTCACATTCCGGCTCTTTATTTTTAATGCCAATAGTATCTGTGGCCCCGCGGGTTAACCAGCTATAGCGGGCAGAAAACTTTTGCTGTAACTTTTTTAATTCTTCAGAGAAATTTATATTTCGCCTGCCGCAAGCCAAAGTTAATTCCGATTCGTCTAAAGAAAAGGAATCCGCGCGGTGGTATTGCTTATCAATTAAGTTAAAACCGTGGTTATAACTATTAGTCTGGCAATTAAGGGCAAGAAACGATGATTTTTTCTGAACGAGTTCACGAATTCTATCCTGCATAAGCCCATGCCCGAAATCCATTACCATAACTAAATCATAATCCTTTATGCAGCTATCTATCAGATTATAAACTACATTCTGAATCTTTTCATCTAAACCGCGGTCTTCAATAACATTGATAGCGAAAAGCTTGGATAATTCTTTGCCTTCCGGAAGAGGTTCAACAAAACGCTGTTTGATAATCGTCGTAAAGCCTGGATCACGGATTATTCCGTCTTCATCACGATTAATATATTTAGCTAAAGCCGGCTCCGTCCATTCTTCAGTACCCACTAAACTAATAAGTTTAATATTTGGAGTAAACTGTTTTACGTGGCGAAAAACCGCCAAAGCGCCTCCAGCCTGGGTTTCTTCAGACAAAAATCTGGTAGAGATAATCCGGTTTTTAGAAGTTAACCCCTGCACCTTAACTGATGAATACCGGTCAAAAATTATATCCCCGATAATTAAAACTTTTAAGTCCTTAAAACTATCAACAATATCTTTAAATTGATCTGGCGTGTATTTTTTCGATAACTTCCTGCAAAATTCTTTCATCTGCGGAGGATGAACTTCAAAATTATTATTCAGCAGTTTTGTTGAACTAAAAACCACTGAGCCTACATAATGCACCTTGCCGCCTACACGCTCCACTGTCTGAATATCGTCATGGATATTTCCCGTTACATCAATTTGAGGATCCTGGTATTCTTTACCCTTGCAATATATATGCGGACGAACACATTCAATCGCTTCACGGGCAGCCGGAAAAGGAATGACCACTACATAATCAACATATTCTAACGATGCCAAATATTTGACTCTCAGCTGATCATTAAAATATGGCCGTCCCGGGCCTTTATTCACATGCGTTTCAGCAGTAATAGTCACGACTAAAATATCCCCAAGCGCTTTAGCTTCTTCAAAATGGACAATGTGGCCGGGGTGAAGAAGATCGAATGTTCCGTGGCATTGGACAATTTTTTTCCCCTGGCTCTTAAGTTTAGAAAAAACACTTTGGGCATCATGAAAAGAAATATTTTTCTTAGCGCTAAGCATTATTATTTTCCCTCTTTTAATTTTATCTAAAACTATTCTTTATGAATATACTCAAACGGTTGTCTCTTAAGCTCTTGGAAATTCTCATTCACCCAACTGATGACTTGATCAACACCATCTTCCAGGCTAATCCGATCCGACCAACCTAATTCATTACGTAATTTATCGCTATTTAATAAATAAGCGGCGTCTTTCCCTGGACGCTCATCTACAACTTCAACAACTTCCGCAAAATCCGCCTTCATCTTTTTGCAAACTAATTCCACCAGTTCTTTTATAGATATATATACGCCTGTGGATATATGGTAAACTTCTCCGGTAGGCGCATTTTGGGCAATTTTCAAAGTCGCTGAAGAAACATCCTGGATATGAATAAAAGAACGTACTGAATTCCCTCCGCCATGCAATTGCAGTTTCTTGCCTAACTTAATAAAAAAAACAGTCCGGGGAATGATCCTATAAAGTTGCTGCCCGGGGCCATACACATTGGCTGCCCGGGTAAAAACTACCGGAAACTTATAATGATTAAAAAAGGTTCGCAAATGCAAATCACATGCTGCCTTGGAGGCAGCATAAGGCGTACTGGGGTTAAATGGGATTAGTTCGGTTACCTGTCCTGTACAATTACCATAAACTTCCGGGGTAGAAACATGCACGTATTTTTTAAGAAAATTAAAATGCCTGATTTTATCATGAAACTTAACATTACCGATAACATTAGTCTGATACCAATGCTCCGGATGCTCCCAGCTTTGCGCTACCATTGCCTGGGCAGCAAAATTTACAATATAATCCGCTTGAAATTTTTGAATACTGTTGGCGATTTTTTCTGTATCATGATTTAAATCAAGCTTCTCAAATCTGAATTTAGCTGCCTGATTTATATTCTTCCACTTATACGGCAAAAAGACATCTGATAACTCTGGAGAACGGCTCATGCCCAATACTTCCATTCCCAAGGAAAGACAATACGCTACAAAGCTTGATCCGGAAAATGAATTACTCCCTATTACAGCTATCTTCTCACGAGACTTAATCATCAAAACTCACCCTCTTTAAGCCATTGCATAAGCATATGCCCAACAATTAACTGCAGGTCTTCAGCTATTTGCATATCATTTATAGAAAAATGAATTGGTATATCCACCAGCTTTAAACATTTACCACCATCAAAACCTAAAATCGCACAGGTTTGGATACGCATATTCTTAGCAGTTTCTACTGCTTTTAGAATGTTTTTAGAGTTACCGCTTCCAGAAAGGACAATGAGCATGTCCCCCTCTTTACCTGACTGTTCCAGCTGAAAAGAAAAAATATTCTCATATCCAATATCATTAGCCAAACAGGTTACAACAGCCTGGTTTGCCGGCAGAGCCTCCGCCTTTACGCCCCTGCCTTTTAATCGAAGATATAGTAAATCATTGGCAATATGCATAGCATTAGCAGCGCTGCCTCCATTACCGCATAAGAATATATGCCTACCCTCTTTCTGGATTAATAGAATTTCCTGGGCAAGCCGGGCTACCGGAGACCAATCAAAAGTTTGTATACAACGAATCAGGCGGTTCTGATAATCTTGAATGAATTCTTTAGGCATATTTTACCTTTCGTAACCACATTTTGTTCTTAAGAATATATTTTGCTTTCTCGCTTACATAACGCGAAATCGCTAAAGAAGCAGTAAGCCCCGGGGATTCTATGCCGATCAGGTTAAAAAACCCGGGAAAACCTTTTGCAGCTTCGTCAGAAATGACAAAATCCCTGAAATCTCCTCCCTCTTCCTGCAACTTAGGGCGTATTCCAGATGTATCAGCAGAAAGATCGTCTTCAGCTACAAAAGGAATGAATTTACGTGCCGAATCGTAAAAACTAAAACGGCTCAAAGGATTAACAGAATAATCCTGGGCGCGCGATTTCAAGTATTCATCATCCGGGCCTAAACGCACTCCCCCTGCCAAATCAATAGTAGCATGCACCCCTAAACCGCCACTAGCAGGCTTAGGTACAGGATAAACTAACATTCTTAATAACCTTGCCTTTGCGCTGCTTAAACGAAAATACTGGCCCTTACAATAATGAAGCCTGTAATGGTATTTATCTAAATCAATACCTGCATTCTGCGCCACAGTATCAGAATCAAGCCCGGCAGAATTAATAACTACCCTGGCTGATAAATTAAGCTCATCAGTTCCGTTTCTGATAACTATTGAATATCCGCTCTTTTCCTTAATAGCCCGCAAGAATTCAGAACCATAAGCAATCACCACTCCAGCATCCCTTGCTAAATCAGCCAAATTAGACATCAATCTATGTGAATCTATGATCCCGGTTTCCGGGGAAAATAGTGCTGCAATTCCGGAAACATGTGGTTCAAGACTTTTTATGCCTTCTTTATCTATAAGCCGTAAACCCTCAACTCCATTAATCCTGCCAAGCTGAAACAACTTCTCAAGAGCGGTAATTTCTTGCTGGTCAACAGCAACAATAATTTTACCGGTTTTCTTAAAAGGAACCTTGTAAGTATTGCAAAAATCATACAACAAATGCCTGCCCTCAACGCATAAACCCGCCTTAAGGGAACCATTGGGATAATACATCCCACCATGGATAACTTCACTATTCCGAGAGCTAGTCTCCTTGCCAAAAGAATCATGCCGTTCAATAAGTAATACTGACCGGCCGGTAACGGCCAAGTCTTTAGCTACTGCCAGGCCGACAACGCCTGCCCCGATTATTAAACAATCAAATTTTTCCACCTGAACCTCTGCCGCCCTTGTACAAAAATTCCCATTGAGCTGCTAATTTAAGCCGTTTTCTTGCCATTAACTAAATAATCCAATTCCTGCTTTAATTTATTGTATTCCGCCTCTTTTATCTGCAAAAAGTGCTTGATCAATCTCAACTTCTCAACAAGGCCTTTTTCAGTTAAAAGATACTGTATTTTCTTTAGTTTTCCAGGGTTGCCGGTGAAGTTTTTTGCTTTGATGAACCCTTTTAAGATAAGCTCACGCAAGAGATAGTTAGTTTTACCTAAGGAGATGTTAAGACGAGTAGAAAGGTCACGCTGGGTAGTATTTGGGTTGGCTTCTAACTCTTTAAAAATGAAGAGAGTTTCTTCTGTTTGGAGTTGTTCAGTCATTGAACGGATATTTTAACAAATAGGAGGAAAAAGTCAAGAAATAAGGTGGATATTTACTTAAAAGGGAATGGTAATTCCTGCTTCTATCGCCTGCTCATTTTGACGGGATTTTAGTCGTATAACCGCTTCGGCATCAATGGCTTTCAGGAATTTATGCGTCATAGTAAGAGTAATACCTAATGGCTCACCAAACTCGTTATTCAGCGCAAGAATAACCTTATTCCGGCCAAAGGTAACCGCTGCTCCAAATTCTATCTCCCTTACCCTGCCCTGGCCATAGTCCATCTGGAAACTTACCCCTAAATTACGGCCAAACTTCCATTCTCCATATAAGACAATCAGCTGATTAGAAGAATATAGACAATGCATGTAATTTCATTAATACTAGGGTGTTGCAAAAAAAATACTTATACCCGCCTGTCTTTAATGCATTACGTGAACTAACTATGATTTTTGAAAATAAATGTTAGATTATGCTTTCTTTCTCGTCTATTACAGTAGGAAGAAGTTGATAATAACGCGAGAAAGGAGAAGATTGGCATGAAGAATACGATTGGTACAGAATATATCAAGTTCTTGGACGAAATCAAATCTCGTATTGTTACGGCGCGGATTCATGCGATTAGATCAGTCAACAAAGAACTTATAAAGCTATACTGGGATATTGGCAGGGCTATTGTAGAGCGGCAGAAAAAATACAAATGGGGTGGTGCGGTAGTTGAGAAACTCGCAAACGACTTGAAAGAAGATTTTAAAACCACATTTGGCTTTTCAACCCAAAACCTCCGGTATATGCGTCAATTTTACCTTGAGTATAAAAATGACTCAATTCTCCAACAGCTTGTTGGAGAATTGCCATGGGGACATAATATACTCATTTTTTCCCGAATCAAAAACAAAAAAGAAAGAGAGTATTATTTAAAAGCATCAGTTGAGATAGGTTGGTCGAGAAATGTACTTCTTAACCAGATTAAGTCCGGTGCTTATAATTATCAAGAAAACATGCCGAAACAACATAATTTTTTAAAAGCCCTCCCGGTTCATCTTACTGAACAGGCGGATGAATCCATAAAAAGTGTTTAATTTTATAGACAGTGCATGTAATTTCATTAATACTAGGTGGTTGCAAAAGAAATAGTTCAATTTAAAATAGCAATTTGCAACCACATAATAATTTGTTAGATTCTCCTTCTTTCTACGTCAATTGATATCAGAAAGATGATTTGTTAATATTTCTTACAAAAGGAGTTTTGTATGAAAAAACTAAACGTTTTAGGAATCAAAATAGCTTACTATAGGAAAAATAATCAAGACTATGTCTCATTGACGGATATGTTAAAGGCCAAGGATGGTGATTTTTTTATTTCTGATTGGCTTAGAAACAGAAATACTGTTGAATTTCTGGGCATCTGGGAACGTGTTTATAATCCGGATTTTAATTATGGCGAATTCGCCATAATTAAAGATCGAGTTGGCTTGAATAACTACAAAATAAGCGTTAAAGAATGGGTTGAGAAAACTAATGCCATTGGTTTGAAAGCAACAGCCGGAAGATACGGAGGGACATACGCGCATAAAGATATTGCTTTTGAGTTTGGTATGTGGATAAGCGCGGAATTCAAAATTTACCTTATTAAAGAATTTCAGCGATTAAAAGAAGAGGAAAATAATCGTTTAAAATTAGGATGGGACCTGCAACGCACCTTAACCAAAATCAATTACCGCATACATACCGATGCCATAAAAGAGAAGTTGGTTCCCAAAGAACTGACTAAAGCTCAAATAAACATTATCTATGCTTCAGAAGCTGATGTTTTGAATATGGCACTATTTGGCATGACATCTCAAGATTGGCACGATAATAACATCGAGAAAGAGGGCAATATTAGAGATTATGCTGATATATCGCAATTGGTATGCCTTTCAAATCTTGAGAATTTAAATGCTTTATTTATTGGTGAGAATTTGCGACAGGAAGAAAGATTACTAAAACTAAATAAGATTGCCATCCAGCAGATGAAATTACTCACTAATGATCTTCGGGTCAAGAAACTGGAAGCTAAAACTAAGGGGCATTCTAGAAGGGAATGGTAATTCCAGCCTCAACTGCTTGCTCCTTTTGACGGGATTTTAGCCTTACAAAGGCTTCGGCATCAATGGCTTCTAGGAATTTATGGGTCATGGTAAGAGTTATGCCAAGGGGTTCGCCAAATTCATTCTTGAGGGCAAAATTTATCTTATTGCGGCCAAAGGTTACTCCAGCCCCAAAAGTAATAGCCTTTACCCTGCCCTGGCCGTAATCCATCCGAAAAGTTATCCCTAAATTGCGGCCAAACTTCCATTCCCCGTAGAGAATAATTATTTGCCCGGGTCCGCTCAAACGGCTTTGGCGTATTCCTATGCCGATACGATAGCGGATCTCTCCTTTTTTAGGATAAAGCGTGGGCGATTCAAGCTGAACCTTGAACTCAAAACGCGATGTGGAACTGCCTTCAAGCATGTAAACAAGCTTATTGGAAGAAGATATATCCCAGTGGCCCTTAAAGGTCAACACATCCGGGCCTTCCCCGCAGCTATATTCAATCTGCTGGTTTTTATTTATTTTCCAGCTGCCTTTAAAGGTATATTTATCCGGTTTCTTGGCCGAACCCCTGCGGCAGGATGTTTCAAAAACCAATTCATTGTATTTATTGGCGCTCCAGATACCTTTAAGCTTAAGCAGGCGAAACTTCTGGCGTTTGGTTTTAGATATGGTTTGGATGGTTTCAATAACAAGGGTGTCGGATTCAGCGGCGATAAAACGTTTGCGGAATGTATCTTTTAGCTTAATCATATAGAAATTAAGGAATGGCCCTATTTAATTAGTTTAGCCAATGCCAAATTAAACAGGAACATCCCCATTTATTTTCTCTGTATTATTTTTAAAGTTTCCCCGCTAAAACTCGCACCGCCCTCCCATTCTTCCATATCGCCAGAGGGCGCCCGGATTTCTTGTGCTTTTCAACAACCTCGCGTATCGCGCTCTTCATAGCCAATACCGCTTTTTCCTGTAGGCTAATTCGCTTTTTCATCTTTTTTCTCCATTTCTGATAATCTTATCAAATAATTGTTCATCAAGGACAATTATCTTGGCAAAATTACTCTTTGCAATCAATGCAGGATTAAGTAGGCCATTTTCAAGTTAAGCCATAGATAGATTCAATACTGCTCTTAATAAGCTTGGCATCCATTAAACGTAGCTCGGACTTATCTTCTAAGAAACGCTCAACGTCCTTACGAACAAGATTAAAATCTACCCTCTCCACCCCTTTAAGAAGAAATTCCCTAAAGTTTCCCTCCTCAACTTTAGGGCTAACCCCTTGCGTCTGCCTGATGGCATTATTTAAAAGCAGGAAATTTGGTTTTACTTTATTAGACATATACCAGATGAAATCATAAAAATCCCTGCCCTTTACATACTTGCGATAAAAACAAGCGTGAAGCTTAGTGGCGTACATTGAAGACAGGTCAAAATGATTAAGGTTAAGGATAAAAAACTTTTGGATTAACGTGTTCTGCGTGGCCCCTCCCTTGGGAGGGTTAGAATCAACTTCGATTTTAATTGAAAGGTTCTGGCTTTCTAAGGGAGAAAGTCCCAACTCTTTAAGCAAACCCGGAAATTTTAACATTGTGTTAAGAACGGTATTTCTTACTTTTGGCTTGGATTCCGCCTTTAACCCCGCGAGACTAAGACCGTTAAGCAGGATTTCATTAATTTCCGAAAAAGATGGCCCTCCCATTTTGATTAACGAAAAATCAAGGTCCTCGGAGAATCTCTTTAAACCAAAGATTATCCTTAATGCTGTCCCTCCGGTAAAGGCCACAAACTTAAAAACCCCCTTCTCATCCATAATTTTTAAAGATAAGGCCTGTAGGTATTCTCGCGCCCGGTTAAGCTTATCTTCATCGCTCATCCCCTTTAAAAACTGCTGTTTAATAGCTTCAATCATTTTTCTCATCCTCAATAAACCCGCAAAACTCCCGGGCTAAGGCATTAAGCCTTTTGTTTTTAAAAACCCTCGCAAAAAACAGGATTTTATTACGGCTCAAAATTTCAACATTCTGAAACCTGTAATGATCCTTAAAAATTCCCTTGGCGGATTCTTTAAATTTATTTAAATTCAAATATAAAAAGTCTACAAGCGCTTTTTCAGGTTCAGCGATAAAAACATCCAGCCCCGCCTCGTCCTTAAAAGAACGGTACCCCTTAAAAGCTTGCGGCTTAATATGCTGGTAAATAAATCTCCCTATTGCGTTTTTAAAATACGCCGTTTTTCTTGAGGTAACTGAAGTTACATCTTTGACCGCTTCAGGAATAATCCCGTAGTATCCAAGCGCTGACTCAAGGCTTACATAAGACGGCCAGATGATCTGATTGGCAAAAAAGAAACGGCTGGGCGAAACCCTGCGGTCATTTTCATTTAAAATATAAATACCTTTCTTGACCTGGATTAATAACCCTTTATTTTTCCAACGGTTAATTTGATTGCGCATGGGCTGATTCGCCTTTCCGGCAGAGGCTAAAATTGCCTCTGTTTTTATAAAAGGCAAGCCGGAATACTTATTTCTAAACTGAATATAATGCATATGTTTCTCCATATAATCAAAAATGATTATCTACAGAAACAAGTATGCACGATAAACCGCATTTTGTCAAGAGTAAACTTAATTCATATCAAATCTTGGCCTTGGCGGTTCAGGAGGCGGTTCAAGAAGTTTCCTTATCGCTTCAAATATTACCTGGATATCCGTCTCATGCAGTTGATACTTGCGCTCCAATTCCTCCAACTTTTCTGCTAATTCCTTGTGCGTCAACAACAGTTCACGTAATTTCACGAATGCGCGCATAATAGCGATATTAACCCAAACAGCCCGCTTAGACTTAAGTACACTCGAAAGCATTGCAACACCCTCTTGAGTAAACACATACGGTAAAAATCCTCCAAGATGTCGTACACTAGGTATCACATTTTGTGATACCAACACCTTTGCCTCTTTCGCGTTAAGTTGAAACATAAAATCTTCCGGGAAGCGTGATCGGTTTCTCTTCACGGCTTGATTCAAAGCTCTTGTAGTAACACCATACAAGTCCGCTAAAACCCTATCCAGCATTACCTTCCTGCCTCTTATCAACAAAATCTTCGCCGCTACAACCTCTGTAGAAATTTCCCCTTTACTCATCTTGCGCCTCCTTTCTACCGTCAATAGACGCAGAAAGGGGCAAAATCTAACAATGCGGCCCTATTTATCCTGGCCGGCTTGCATCCTTTCAATCGTACCCACTACGTAGCTATATCCCCTCTTAGGATTATCTATATTCTTACGGGAAACTATAGCAAACGCCTTCTTTATAGTCTTCCATCCATACTGCTTTGCCTTCAGGATTATATCCTCCACTACCTGCGGGTTATTCTCCTCAAAAACAATCCCCGCGTATTTTCTTGCGCGGCTATACGCCTCTTTGCCATGCTTTAACTCCAGATCGCTTAACCTTGATTCCAGCTCTTTGGGATCATAAAGCTTTAAAACTTTATACATCTTCGGGAGCCTTTCTTTGTAAGGCTTGCCAGTCAGAGTATCATATTTTACCTCAATCAGCCTCCTGCGCCTTAGTTCCCCCATCCCTGTTTTTATAATATCCTGGCTCACCTTGCCGAAATCGCCCGCTATCCCTTCTACGCTTTTTGACCAAAATGGCTTTGTATCGCTGATATCGGAATTGGACAAATTGATCAAATAACAAAACTTCGCCCGCAAAGACAAAATCCTGTTCCACCCGAAATTAAAATAATCATCAGGAAGCCCGAAATAATCCTCCTCTTCGGCATCGCGGGCCGCCAGCATTACCGTCGCCTCTTTGCCATAACCTGTCTCAAATTTTATCAACTTATATCTGCGTTCCAGCTTCTTAAGTGATTTTGTAATCTGCCTTCTGTAATCTACGCTATCCCAGCCTTCGTAAATTCCTAAGTATCTGGCTAGGCTTTCATAAGAGAGAGTTAATTTCGCCTCTGGATTCCTTCCAAAAACCTTGAGCAAATATAAATAAATATCAAAAGCCCGCTCATCCCTGTTTTTCACCATTTGAGGCGCCAAAAATCGGTCCTCCATAAACTTCCGGCTAATCTCCGTGGATGGGCCGATAAAATCAAGATACTCCTCTAGGTTTTCGTCAACCTTGATTGTCTTAATATAAGACAGGATCTCCTCAGCCAGGCCTTTTGATTTAATCAAGGCGTTTATTTCATTGCTCTTGTTCAATGAAGACTCGGTCCAGTTCGTGCTTCCTAATATAACTATATTCCTGTCTACAATAATCGCTTTAGCGTGAGTATACCTTGCCGGCTCATCATAACACGCCTTTACCCCCGCCTCTTTCAAACGCTTATAAGCCCGCATACTTTTAACCTTGGCCTCCCATTCGCTTTTGCTCCTGCGCTGCACAAAATCCACGTTCTGATCCAGGATAACCTCTACATCCACCCCTCTTTGTTTGGCTTCTATCAAGGAGCTCACCAATTGGTCGGCTTTTAAGTTTTCCTTGTGAGAGGATAATTCAATCAGGTACATTACCAGGCTTATGGATTTCTTTGCTTTTGAGAGGGTTTCTTGTACTGCGGGGAAGTATTTAGTTCCGCTGATATCTATTGCATTTGCTTCGTAACACTTGCCCTCCGTGGCGGGATATGCCCCTACAACAGTCAATATCGCTGCAAAGGCTATAATTGTAGATAATCTACGTAATCCCATACCAGCCCTTATCCTTCTACTTTAATATTTATCTTTTTTACGCACGAAGGAAGCTCGTGTTTTTCCGTTCCGTTGACCACATACTGGTATTCATCATAATCAAACTCCACCTTATAACAACGAAACGATATCTTCCCGTCTATATTCACCAAAAATCCGCCTTCATCCATACGCCCTCCTTAATTATGTTTCCTAATTGCTCTTATTTATCAAATTCACAACCAGCATAACAATAACATCCCTATCAGCCGGTTTACTTTCAGCAATCATTAGGGTCAAAGCAACCAGAGCATTATCTGCGATACGCTTTGAGCCATCTTTTTTATAGAGGATACCGTTTCCCTCCAGGAACCACAGAAAAATTGACGCTGCTATCCGCTTGTTCCCATCAACAAAAGAATGATTCTTGATAATAAAGTAAAGGAGATTAGCCGCTTTTTCTTCAACGCTCGGATATAAATCCTTTCCGTCAAAGGTCTGGTAAATCGAAGATACCGAACTCTTAAATGACCTATCACGCTCCACTCCAAATAAATCCGAGGTGCCAATCTTCCCCTTAAGTTTGCTTACGGCCTCTATCGCGAAATTATAACTTAAGATAAATTTTTCTTCTTTTGAAGTTTTGGTTATTTTAAGCCGCTTATAATCATAGTCGTCTAAAAGACCAAGCGCGTAATTATAATCACCGATGACTTCAAGCAGCCCCATAGCCTCTTTATACTCAAGCTGCTTACGATCCTTTATCTCAGCAATAAGCCTGACCGCGCGCTGTAAAGCCTGGAGTTTTTTAGCTTGCTCATTTAAGCGTTTTTCGTTCAGCGTATACCCATCAATCAGATGTCTTTTTAAGACATTCGTAGCCCAGATACGAAACCGAGTGCCATTCTGAGATTTGATACGATAACCGACTGAAATGGTTACATCAAGATTATAAAAATAAGTTTCGTAACTTTTACCATCAGCAGCAGTTATCCGGAATTTCCGGATAACTGAATCTTCTTCTAACTCACCTTCTTTGAAAATGTTTTTAATATGTTCATTAACCGTTCGAACATCTTTTTCAAATAATTCTGCCATCTGCTTT
>CAZQGT010000039.1:0-14231 GCA_964593005.1 uncultured Planctomycetales bacterium | reverse complement strand
AACTCTTATTTGCTAAGGACCTGGGAAATATTGAGCTATCAGAATGCAGCTCTGCTTTCCTAATTCAGAATAGCTCCGTTTATACGGACAATCTGTTCTTAAAGAGTAATGTTGCCGAACTTTCCGGCCCGGTAAGAATCGGTTTTAATGGATCGCTGGAGGGCTCCCTTGAAGTGGATATATTAAGCGAGATGGTCCCTTTAAGCGGCTCGTTAAAGGATGTTACTACCGCGATTATGGGCGGAGTGGGTAAATTCGGGGTAATTAAATTAAGCGGCTCGCTTGCTGAGCCAAAATACAACTTCAAACCGATAGTAGCCAATATTGTCAAAGGGTTAACGGATATTATTTTTGGCAAGAAGCCTTAGTTGCTTATGCTCAAGGTGCTAAAAACCATAAGGTTGATCAGGGGGCAGGTTAAAGATTATATTGTCCCTTCAGTTACGCAGGTCTCCAGTAAAGGCGACCCCTATCAAGTTTTGATCTCCTGCATACTTTCCCTGCGCACAAAAGATAAAACTACGATTCAGGCGAGTAGAAAATTGTTTAAGGTTGCGGATAAGCCCGAAGATATGCTAAAATTAACTGCCGGGCAAATTCAGAAGCTGATTTATCCGGTAGGTTTTTACCGCAACAAAAGCAGGGTTATTCTGGGTTTGAGCAAAAAATTGTTAAAAGATTACTCTGGAAAGGTCCCCGGTTCCTTGGATGCTCTTTTAGATTTAAAAGGCGTAGGCAGAAAAACAGCTAACCTGGTTTTAGGCCTGGGTTTTGGAATTCCGGCAATCTGCGTGGATACCCATGTGCACAGGATTTCAAACCGCCTGGGCTGGGTAAAAACAAAAACCCCGGAGGAGACAGAGTACGCCCTGCAGGAAATTATTCCAAGGGATAAGTGGATTGAGTTAAACACGCTTCTGGTGGCTTTTGGCCAGAATTTATGTTTTCCGGTTTCGCCATTTTGCAGCAGATGTAAAGTTCACAGGTTTTGTAAAAGAGAAGGTGTAGTTAAATCGCGTTAAATAAAGGGAGAGAGAAGATGCCTTTTAATAAGATTATCCTTAGCGAAAAAGATATTCCTAAACAATGGTACAATTTAGCCGCGGATTTACCCGGCCCGATTCAGCCTCCTTTGGGCCCGGATGGACAGGCGCTTAAGCCTGATATGCTGGCTAAGGTTTTTCCGATGAATATAATTGAGCAGGAGGTTTCAACTAAGCGCTGGATTGATATTCCTGAAGAGGTATTGGAAATACTTTCTTTATGGAGGCCGGCTCCATTGCGCCGGGCCCTTGCCCTTGAAAAATATTTGAAAACTCCCGCCCGGATTTATTATAAAGACGAGAGCGTCAGCCCGGCGGGAAGCCATAAGCCGAATACTGCCGTAGCTCAAGCCTGGTATAATAAAAAATTCGGGATCAAGCGTTTAACTACAGAGACCGGGGCAGGGCAATGGGGAAGCGCTATTGCATTTGCCTGCAATTTAATCGGGCTTGAATGTAAAGTTTATATGGTACGCATCAGCTTTGACCAGAAGCCAATGCGCAAGACAATGATGCAGGTCTGGGGAGCAGAGTGCGTTGCCAGCCCCAGCCGTGATACTGTAGCCGGCCGTGAAATTTTAAAGAGAATGCCGCATACTCCCGGAAGCTTAGGTATTGCTATCAGTGAAGCGGTAGAGGACGCGCTTTCGGATAAGAGCGGTAATTCGCGTTATTCTCTGGGCAGCGTTTTAAACCATGTTTTATTGCATCAGACAATTATCGGCCTGGAAGCTAAAAAGCAATTAAAGATAGCCGGAGAGAAGTCCCCTGATGTAGTTATCGGCTGCGTAGGAGGGGGAAGTAATTTTGCCGGGATTTCCTTTCCGTTTATTTGCGATAAAATCCACGGTAAAAAGATTGAGATTATTCCGGTTGAGCCTACGGCCTGCCCGACATTGACTAAGGGGCCGTTTACTTATGATTTTGGCGACACCGCCGGGTTAACCCCATTATTAGCTATGTATACCCTGGGCCATGGATTTGTGCCTGAGCCGATTCATGCCGGAGGCCTGCGTTACCATGGTATGGCGCCCTTAGTCAGCCAGGCGGCGGTAGAAGGTTTGGTCAAACCGCGTTCATATGATCAGGTTAAGTGTTATGAATCAGCAATGCTCTGGGCAAAGACTGAAGGCACTATCTGCGCCCCGGAGACCAGCCATGCGATTGCCTGTGCTATTGATGAGGCAAAAAAGGCCACGAAAGAAGGAAAGAAAAAAGTTATATTATTCTGTTACAGCGGACATGGCTTGATGGATTTAGCCGGTTATGAGAAGTTTTTATCCGGGAAGCTTAAGAAATACGCGCTTCCAAAACATAAACTACAAAAGTCTTTAGAATCTATTAAAGGGCTGCCTAAGATCAAATGAGAAAAACCTATTTCTGCGATAAAGCCGCGTTTATCTTTCCTATTCTGGTATTTGTAATTTTATTCAGTTCGCAGCTGCAGGCCTTGGCGGATACCATTTATTTAAAAAACGGCCGGAGTATTGAGGGTTTAGTTAAAAAAGAAGACGCCGATTTTGTTGAGCTGGAGATTAGTTTTGGCTCAATGAAATTCTCCAGGAAACAGATAGAGCGCATAACCAGCTCTTCTCCTGACGAGGCTGCAGCAATCAGGAAAGAGTGGGCTGAAGAAAAGATAAGGGCCCAGGTAAGAGCAAGAGAAGCGGAGTTAAGAAGAGAATATGAGCCAAAGCAGATTAATATGGATAAGCAAAGCGGCCATGTGGTAGTGACGACATTGCTGAATAATAAGGTTAAGGCCAACCTTGTCCTGGATACAGGCGCTTCTTTAATATTGTTATCAAGAAAAGTGGCGGCTAATTTGGGCGCAGGGGTCAACGGTAAGGAGGGGACTCCTATAGAGTTGATTATGGCTGACGGCCGCCGGGAAAACGCGAAGATGATAATTTTAGATAGCGTAAAGGTCCAGGATTCAGAGGTCAGGGACGTAGAGGCAGCTATCTTGCCGGATAAGGAGAGCGCGACTATGCCCGAAGACGGTTTGCTGGGGATGTCCTTCCTGAAAAAATTTAATTTTAAGATTGACCAGAAAAACGACAAACTAATATTGGAGAAATTGTAAATGAAATCTTGTACAGAGTACCTTTATTTTAATACGGAGAATAAGCAGGATTTTATTAACATTACGGAACAAGTTGAGGCTGTTTTGCGTAAAAGCGGAATCAAGGAAGGCCTCTGCCTGGTTAACCCTATGCATATTACCGCCAGTGTTTTTATTAATGATGATGAAAGCGGCCTGCATAAAGATTTTTCTATCTGGCTTGAGAAGCTGGCGCCGTTCGGCAAAGATAAATACCAGCATAATTTGACCGGCGAAGATAATGGGGACGCGCATTTGAAGCGCACGGTTATGGGCAGGGAGGTGGTTGTTGCGGTTACCAAAGGCGAGCTGGATTTTGGGCCGTGGGAGCAGATTTTCTACGGTGAATTTGACGGGCAGCGTAAGAAGCGAGTATTAGTTAAGATAATTGGAGAATAACTGGCGGGTCCTGCCGATGCCTGTCCTTTGTCGGCAATTGCCTCCAAAGGATCAGTCATCGTCACCCGCCAATAAGCGTTATCTCTATTAACATGAGGAGCGGTATGAAGATTAAGAATACGGAAATCAAAGTGGTATTGGGTGATATTACGGAGGTAAGAGCGGATGCGATTGTGAATGCCGCTAATAATAAGCTTCTTATGGGCGGCGGGGTTGCCGGCGTAATCAAGAAAAAGGGCGGTAAAATTATTGAGCAGGAGGCGATTAAAAAAGGCCCGATAGAAATCGGGGATTCAATTGCTACTTCCGCCGGAGAGTTAGCTGCAAAATACGTAATACACGCGGCGACAATGGGTATGGATTTTAAGACTGATGAAGTAAAAATCCGGGATGCTGCCAGGAGTGCTTTGGATTTAGCCGGGGAATTAAAGATTGGCTCTATTGTTTTTCCGGCTTTAGGCTGCGGCACAGGAGGTTTTCCTCTTTTGGCTTCCGCCAAGATTATGGCACAGGAGGTATTAAAACATCTACGGGAGGGAAATTCTTCTTTAGAAGAAATTATTTTTTGTCTTTATGATCAGGATGCGTTTACGGTTTTTAATAAAGGCGTTTTAGGCTATCTGGAATACGTGACCACAAAGTTATCCGGCGGCCCATATGTTACGGTGGATGCGATTATTGAATTGACCGGGGGGATTGTGATTATCCAGCGGAGCAACCCGCCGTTTGGATGGGCTTTGCCCGGAGGATTTGTGGATTACGGAGAAAGCCTTGAGGATGCGGTAAGGAGGGAGGCAAAAGAAGAGACGAATTTGGATTTAACCGAGATAAAACAATTCCACACTTATTCAAATCCGCAGCGCGATCCTAGATTTCATACTGTCGGTACGGTTTTTATTGCCAAGGCAAAAGGCAGGCCTAAGGCAGGGGATGATGCTGCGGGTTTAAAGGTTGTGAAACTTGCTGAATTGGAAAAGTTGGATTTTGCCTTTGACCACAAGAAAATAATTCAGGATTACCTGAAAATGCGATAGGAAAAGGCACCCCGCGCTAATTTGTACGGCGCGGGTGCGCGCTTCGTAGCGCGATTAGCCTTCGCGGAGTTGTTTTTCGGCGTCAACAATATCGCGGTTTATAACGCGGATGGTTTCTTTTATTTTATCTTTAATCAGGTAAGAGGCAATCGGCGCCTGCGAGATTTCCCTCAAGACCTGCACGCTCATCCTGAAGTAACGCACGACCTCACCTTCATCACAATCAGTCATCTGCAGGGTTTTATCAAAGTTTGTCCCGCGCAGCCATGCCTCCATACTTGAACATAAATGAAAATAGGGGAGTTTACTAAAGGGGTAAATTTTATAGCGGCGTTCTTTATCTTTCAGTTTATCGTAAGTCTCTTCGCAGATACGCTTAAGGCTGCGGCTGGATTTAGATATGCTTGAGGGCATACGTTGATTTTTCCGCGGCTCAAATACAACCGCCGAGGCTATAACCCCTAATTCAAATTCATCCAGCTGCTCAAGTATGTTTTGATCATATAGCTCCGCAAGCACCAGCTCGTATCCATAAACAGTCTTAGCGAACTTTCCTTTTTCCGTGAGTTTTCCTTCGTGGATATAGCTTAATTCTTTAAGCAGCCTGAGTTTTGCGTCCAGCAAATTTAAAGCCTGTCTCTGTTCATTTTTATTTGATTGATAATAGTGCAAGGAGAGGGGGTAGATTTTAAACAAATCCTCCTGGTATTTTTCGTAGAGGTTTAGGATAGTGGCATACGATGTATTCAACTGGCTTTTTACTTCTTCGGGTTTGCCGAAGATTATCCGGTTAACTTCCTCAAAATTTATCCTCTGCGGGTTAACCCGTGTATAAACAAACCCTTCTTTATCTATACCGCGCCTTCCGGCGCGTCCGGCCATCTGGTAAAAATCACGGGTTTTTAAATTACGCACATAGGTGCCGTAAAATTTGCGCAGTCCGTCGAACATAACAGAGCGGCTGGGCATATTAATCCCTAAAGCAAAGGTTTCGGTGGTAAAGATAACTTTAAGCAGCCGGCTGGTAAAGAGCCGCTCAATTACTTCTTTTAGCGTCGGTAGCATTCCCGCGTGGTGATAGGCGATCCCGCGTTGGACCAGGGGATAAAGGATTTGCGCAGATTGCTCATTTTTTAAATTAAAGCGCACCATTAAATCTTCATACATCTGGGTGATCGCCCGGCTTTCTTTGGCGTCCAAGAATTTGAAACCATAAAGGTCCTGGGCCAGTTCTTCCGCGCGTTTGCGGCTGAAAACAAAATATATCGCCGGCAGGCCGTCATTTTCACGCAGGAAATCAATCAGCGAGTTCAGCCTGTTAGGTTTGCTTGAACGCAGGCGTTTAAGGCGTTCAATTTTATCCACCACTTCGTTTTGGCATTGGAAGAGAAAATGTAAAGGTACAGGCCGATTTTCTTCAATTACTACTTTAATCGGTTTATTATGGATAGATTCAATCCAGGCGGCGAATTGTTTAATATTAGGGATAGTCGCGGAAAGCCCCAGCAGGTTCATATGCTTAGGGAGAAAGATTAAGGATTCTTCCCAGACTGTGCCGCGTTCGGGGTTATCAATATAATGGATTTCGTCAAAAATAATCCAAGAATATTTATCGAGGCTTTGCGGTTCATCCAGTATTTTGTTGCGGAAGATCTCCGTAGTCATAATTAAAACCGGAGCCTGAGGGTTAATCGAGACATCCCCGGTGAGAATCCCGATGTTGTCCTGGAATTGGCCTTGAAAGTCGCGGAACTTCTGGTTAGAGAGGGCTTTGATCGGCGCGGTGTAGATTACTCCTTTTGAGCATTTTTCAGTCGCGATACAGGAAGAGATAATATGTTCGGCGATAACGGTTTTTCCTGCGCCGGTGGGTGCCGAGACGATTACCGAGTGGCCGTTATTTATGTGGTCAATTGCTTCCTGCTGGAACCTGTCATAAATCATGGTTTCTATTATAAGCTAAAATCATTGATTTATGCAATAATAATTATATAATAAAAATATGGGATATGAGGTTGCGCTGGATAAGGCGTGGGAGGATTTGATTCATCTTAACCCTAAGGATGCCAATAATTTATTAGTTAAATTCCTGGCCGATGAATACAGCGTAGATATCCGGGAAAGGAAAATTATTTCTTCTTCCTGTAATATCCCGGCAAAGGATTTCTTAAGCATCTTGCTCTTACATTATTTGGCGAAAAGATCAGCTGGGCTTCCCTCGCCAAGCGGGCAGTGGCTTACTTTCAGGGAGTTTTCCGGGGTTGAAGGTTATTATGAGGCTTTTCACAAGAGGTGTATCCAGCCGATACTCCGTAAATACGGCAAGAAGCCGGATGCCCTGAAAGGCGCCGTATCCAGGCTAGCGGCGAAGGTCTCAGACGGAGCGGATGTCAGCCTGATTATCGAGCCGTTCATAGATGTCCCGGTGCTGGTTAAAATGTGGAAACAGGACGAGGAGTTTGAGCCTGAAGCGAATATGTATTTTGACGCAAGCATAAAGAATATTTTTTGTACCGAAGATATTGTAGTCTTGGCGCAGATGGTCGCTTCTCAGCTATGAGAAAAGCCAGGGGCTCGCAGAAGAAATTAATTTTTTCCCTGGTTTTGGGGTTAGCAGCTTTAATCGGCTATGTTTTTAAGGATGATTTAGGGTTAAGGCTTAATTCTGAAAAAGGTTTTATCCAATATGCCCCTGCTAGTAACAGCCCTGACTATAGCAGTATTTTGGTAACAAGGGTAGTGGATGGCGATACGTTAATGATGGAAAACGGGAAATACCTGCGCCTGCTGGGTATTGATACTCCGGAGCTGCATGAATCATCTAAGCTTCAGCGCGATGCATTGCGTTCAGGCCAAAGTGCCGGGGAGATCCAGAGATTAGGCAGGCAGTCTTACGAATTTACCAGGAATCTGGCTGAAGGAAAACGGGTGAGGCTGGAGTTTGATACGGAAAAATATGATAAATACAACAGGATGCTTGCTTATGTTTTTCTTGAGGATGGGACATTCTTAAACGGCAGGATTGTGGAAGAGGGTTACGCTTCAATTACGCATTATAAATTGAATACAAAATACGCGGATTTATTTTTGAAATTATACCAGCAGGCGCGCGAGAATAAACGCGGGCTCTGGAGATAGCAGGAGGGGCTATGTTGAGGTATTTAACCGCAGGTGAATCGCATGGAAAAGCAATTGTGGCTATTATGGAGGGTTTTCCCGCCGGCCTGAAGGTGGATGTGGCCGGCCTGAATAAAGAGCTGAAGCGCAGGCAATCCGGGTTTGGCAGGGGCAAACGCATGCAAATAGAAAATGACCGGGTAGAGATAACCTCCGGTTTAAAAAACAATATTACCCTCGGCAGCCCAATTACCTTGCTGGTAAAGAATAAGGACTCCAGCATTGAAAACCTGCATAAGGTTATGGCTGCCCGGCCGGGCCATGCGGACTTAGCCGGGTTGTTGAAATACGGGTTTACCGATATAAGAGAGGTATTGGAACGCGCCTCGGCTCGCAGCACGGCGGCTACAGTTGCTTTAGGCGCTTTATCTAAAGAACTTCTAAGCGAATTCGGTATAACCATTACAAGCAGGGTTTTATCGGTGGGAGGAGAGTCAACTGCTAAAGGGATAACCTCGAAAATAACCGAGGCGATTAAGAATAAAGATACGGTAGGAGGGGTATTTGAAGTGATTGCCAAGAAAGTCCCCGTAGGTTTAGGTAGTTATGTCCAGGCTGACCGCAGGCTGGACAGCCGTATGGCTGCTTCGATTATGTCCATTCCGGGAATTAAATCCTTTGAGGTCGGATTGGGTTTAGGGTATTCGGTCAGCTTTGGTTCTGAAGTGCACGACGCGATATATTTTAATAAAGGCAAAGGTTACTCCAGAAGGACGAATAATGCCGGCGGAATTGAAGGCGGGGTATCTAACGGCCAGGAGATTGTTTTGCGCGCCTGTATGAAGCCGATCGCCACATTGATGAATCCGCTGGAGTCGGTGAATATCCTCACTAAGAAGCCCGCGAAAGCGGCGATTGAACGTTCGGATGTGTGCGTGGTGGAGTCCGCCGGGGTAGTGGCTGAGTCAGCCTGCGCCCTTGTTTTAGCCGATGCCTTTCTTGAAAAATTCGGATCGGATTCTCTGGCTGATATCAAAAAGAATTATGCTAATTACAGGGATAGAATAGCGCATGCCTAATTTCAGCTATTATCACATAGAGATAGAAGAAGCCAGTGATACCAAGGAAGTAGTTGTAAAAGGAGAAGTTACTAATAGCAGCGATAAATCTTATGCTACCGTGGCGGTGCGGATTGTACTTTTTAAGAAAAACGTAACAGTGGCTAACGTAGTGTTTACGATTAATGGCCTGCCTGCCGGAGGCTCCAAGGCATTTAAGAAGACAATTGAAGAGTTGGATTACGAGCAGGTGGGTAAGGATATCAGCCGTTACGATATATATACCGAGACAGCCTTTTGATATTTTTCAAAATATAAAGTTAGATATCTTCGCTCCTTTCGTCTATTGCCGCAGAAGGGGGTGATTGAGATGGATAATTTAATAAGCATCAGCCGGCTCTGTAAGCTAGAGAGCGATTCAAAGCTTAAGGCCTTTGTTGATGTTTCTATTTCAGGGATTGTAGTTAAAGGTTTTAGCGTAGTTGATGGCAGCAAAGGTTTATTTGTGAGTATGCCGCGTCATCAGGGTAAAGACGGGAAATGGTATGACACAGTTTACCCTACCACAAAAGAGCTAAAACAAAAGTTAAGCGAGGCAGTATTGTCAGCTTATAAAGAATAAGGTAAAGGCAAGGGTATAGGTAGAGCAATGAGCGGTATCTTTCTTTACCTATACCTTTGGCTGTACATAGAAAATTATGAATATTTACTTAGTAGGATTTATGGGTACCGGAAAAACATCTGTTGGCTTTCAATTGGCTAAAGATAAGGGGTGGAACTTTGTTGACCTGGATGAACTGATTGAATTTAAAGAGCAGCGCAGGATTGTGGATATTTTTGCCAAAGACGGAGAAGCGTATTTCCGGAAGGTTGAGAAAAAGATTTTAAATCAGGTTTCTACCCAGAAGAAATTTGTGGTTGCCTGCGGCGGCGGAGTGGTTTTGGATAAAAGTAATCTCAAATTAATGAAGAAGACTGGAAAGATGATTTGTCTGAGCGCTACGCCCGAAGAAATATTAAAGAGAGTCTCTTCCAATAACGGCCGTCCGCTATTGAATGTAGATAAACCGAAGAAGCGCATAGAGCTTTTACTAAAGATGCGCGCGCCTTATTATATGCAGGCCGATAAAATGATTGATACGTCGGGTTTATCAATTAAGCAGGTTGTTAAGAAAATATCTAAAATACTTGCCGAAAAGAAATGAATAATTTTGAGTCATTGGTGAGCCTGAACCTTATCCCCCAGATAGGGAGCGCGCGTTTAGGCAGGCTGTTTGAGTATTTTGGCCAGCCGCAAAATATATTTAAAGCAAGCCGTAATGCGCTGGAGGCACTTCTAGGAAGCCGGATCAGCGAAGGTATTGTTTTATTTGATGTTAAGAAATTAGAAAAAGATTTGTCCCAGGCCAGAAAGGCCGGGCTTGAAGTTGTTACGCTCTTTGATGAAAGTTATCCGCAAAATTTAAAGCAGATACCCGGCGCCCCGATTGTGCTTTATATCGCCGGGAAAATAACCGAGGCTGATAATTTAAGCCTGGGGATTGTCGGCAGCCGCAGGGCATCATTTTATGGATTAAGCAGCGCGGAGAAATTCGCCGCGGAGCTGGCTTTAAATAATATAACTATTGTTTCGGGAATGGCCCGGGGGGTGGATACTTATGCCCATCGCGGAGCGCTAAAAGTATCCGGCCGGACAATCGCGGTGATGGGCAGCGGGTTTAACCATATCTATCCGCCGGAGAACCGGGGGTTAGCCGATAAAATAGCCAAAAGCGGAGCGGTAATTTCCGAGTTTCCTATGGAGACAAAGCCATTGGCGCAGAATTTTCCCCGGTGTAACCGCCTGATCAGCGGTTTAAGTTTAGGCGTCCTGGTTACCGAAGCAGCTAAAAACAGCGGAGCGTTAATTACTGTAGATTTTGCTTTAGAGCAGGGAAGAGAAGTTTTTGCTTTGCCTGGCAGGATTGATACCTGTGTTTCAATGGGGACCAACGAATTGCTTAAACAGGGTGCGAAGCTGGTGACTTGCAGCGAAGACATACTGGAAGAATTAAATTTGGAAAGTTCGGGGATTCAAACCCGCACCGCTCCGGAATCCGAAGAGAATATTTTATGTGCAAAAGAAGAGAATATACTTTATAATTGCATAAGCCATAAGGCAGCGGCGATAGATGACTTAGTGGAAAAAACATCATTGAGCAGCAGCCAAATCTCAAGTTTGATCTTAAGGTTACAATTTAAGAAATTAATTAAAGAATTGCCGGGCAAGCAATTCGTAAGGAGTTAAATGAGTAAGAATCTGGTTATTGTTGAATCGCCTACCAAGGCTAAAACCATAGGCAAGATATTGGGGCCGGATTACACAGTGGTTTCTTCTATGGGGCATATCATAGATTTGCCGCAGAAAGAGCTGGGGGTGGATATTGATAATAAATTTAAACCGGAATATGTGGTTATTCCCACCAGGAAGAAATTAATGGCCCAATTGAGAAAAGATGCCAAGGAAAAAGAAAAAATATATGTTGCCACCGACCCTGACCGTGAAGGCGAGGCAATCGGCTGGCAGATAAAAGAAAGAGTTTTTAAGGGCAAGGATGTTTTAAGGGTAAGTTTTCATGAGATTACCCCGCATGCGGTAGCTGAGGCATTTAAAGCTGCCCGCGCTTTTGATGTAAATATGATTGAGGCCCAGGTAGGCCGCAGGGTGCTTGACCGTATCGTCGGGTATTTCTTAAGCCCTCTGCTTTGGAAGAAACTTGCCCGCGGTTTAAGCGCAGGGCGCGTGCAATCCGTAGCCTTAAGGTTAATCGTAGAAAGGGAGCGGCAGATTCAGGCATTTCTCGCCAGCGAGTATTGGGAGATCGCCGCGGAATTATTTAAACCTAAGATTTCCGGAGAGAGCAATTTTTGCGCCAAACTTGATAAAATCGAGGATAAGAAAGCGGAGATTAAAACTCAAAAAGATGCGCAGGATATTGTTGATCAGTTAAAGGATAAAGAGTTTAAAGTTGTTGAAATTAAACAGACAGAAAAGAAACGTTATGCCCCGGCGCCGTTTATCACCAGTACGATGCAGCAGGAGGCGTTTAATAAACTGAGGTTCAATGCTTCAAAGACCATGATGGTGGCCCAGCAGCTTTATGAAGGAGTTGATATCGGAGGGGATAATCCCTTAGGTTTAATTACATATATGCGTACGGATTCTCCGAATACCGCTCCCGAAGCTATTCTTGAAGTTCGCGAGCATATCGGCAGGATTTTCGGCAAAGATTTTCTTCCCGAGAATCCCAATGTTTTTAAGGCCAAGAAGTCCGCGCAGCAGGCGCATGAGGCAATCCGGCCGAGTTATATCTCGCGCTCTCCGGAGAGTATGAAGGATTTTCTTACTCCTGAGCAGTTTCGCCTGTATGAATTAATCTATAACCGTTTTTTGGCCAGCCAGATGAAACCGGCGGAGTTCTTGGCTACCGCGGTGGATATCGCGGCGGATAAATATTTATTTGCGGCTAATGGCAGCCATTTACTTTTTGAGGGATTTTTAGCTGCTTATAATAAGACTGAAGAAGAGGAAAAAGAAGGCGAGGAAGATGAGAAGGACAAAAATAAGAATGTGATACCGCCCCTTACGCAGGGAGAGGTGCTTGCTTTAAACACGCTTACTCCTTCGCAGCATTTTACCAAGCCTCCTGCCAGATTTTCGGACAGCTCTTTAGTTAAGGCCCTGGAAGAAGAGGGTATTGGCCGCCCCTCAACTTACGCGCCGATTATTTACACGCTTATTTTACGCGATTATGTGCGCCGGATTAAAGGCTATCTTAACCCTACGGAGCTGGGTTTTAAGGTAAGCGATATGCTGGTAGAATATTTTCCCAAGATCATTGATGTTAAGTTTACTGCGCTTATGGAAGAAGAACTGGATCAGGTTGAAGAGGGAAAACTTAAACGGCTTAAAGTTTTAGAAGAGTTTTATGCGCCTTTTAAAGAAAGCCTGGATTTTGCACAGGCGAATATTAAAAAAGAAGTTATAACTACTGACCAGATTTGCGATAAATGCGGAAAGCCTTTAATTGTAAAGTGGGGCAGGCGGGGTAAATTCTTAAGCTGCTCGGGTTTCCCTGCGTGCAAGAACTCAAAATCCATTACCTCCGGCGTTAAGTGCCCTGCGGAGAATTGCGGAGGAGAATTAATTGAGCGGCGTTCAAAGCGCGGGTTCTTCTACGGCTGTTCCAACTTTCCTAAATGCACTTTTACCTCGCGTAACTTGCCGGAAACCAAAGAATAAGCATTAGGTGTCTATGGAAAAATATATTGAGAAGTTTATCCGTTATTTAGAGATAGAGAAGAATTACTCTGCGCACACTGTCCTCAATTATAAGTTGGACCTTCAGGATTTCGGGAAATTCCTTGGCACGGCAGAGCTGGAGAAGGTTGATTATCTGGCGCTCAGGAAATACCTGGCTGTTTTAAAAGAAAAGAATTTAGGCAACCGCACAGTCGGACGCCGGCTTTCTGCCTTGCGCAGTTTTTTCAGGTTCTTATCCCGCGAGGGCTAC
Organism: uncultured Planctomycetales bacterium; assembly: GCA_964593005.1. Taxonomy (GTDB): domain Bacteria; phylum Omnitrophota; class Gorgyraeia; order Gygaellales; family Profunditerraquicolaceae; genus UBA6249. Next base: position 923 of record CAZQGT010000039.1, on the reverse strand, counting down.
ATAAAAACAAATCCTATTCTTATGCTTTCCAGCCCTAAGCTGGACAAACACCTGCCTTCATTTATGACGGAGGAGGAGGTTAAAAAGCTTATTGAATCGGCTTTTGCCAAGAGTCAAACAGATATCCTGGGTTTACGCGACAGGGCAATCCTGGAGGCGTTTTATTCCAGCGGCCTGCGTATTTCCGAGCTGGTAGGGCTAAACTTAGATGATATTGATTTTATCAGCGGGATCCTGAAGGTCAGGGGAAAAGGGAAGAAGGAGAGGGTTGTCCCGATCGGCGAGGCCGCGCTTTCAGCGATAAGAAAATATTTGGATAAAAGGAAAAAGCAATCTACCGCAGTATTCTTAAATAAAAATTCATCGCGCATAACTACGCGCGGGGTACGCTATATCCTGGTAGGATACCTGCGTTTGGCTGAAATAAAGCCGGGGGTTTCCGCGCATACTTTCCGGCATTCATTTGCTACGCATCTTTTAAACCGCGGGGCAGACCTGCGCACGGTACAGGAGCTTTTGGGCCATGCTAATTTATCCACTACCCAGATTTATACCCATTTAACAACCGAGAAGCTTAAGAGCGTTTATGATAAGGCGCATCCGCACGCATAGGAGAGTAGCATGTTTATACTTTATGATTTAATAATTTTAATCTTCACGCTGGTTTATCTGCCGGTGTATTTGCTTAAGGGTAAATTCCATCAGGGGTTCCTCAGGCGTTTTGGATTTTTGCCGGATAATTTAAACCTGGACAGGCCAATCTGGATACACGCGGTAAGCGTGGGTGAAGCTGTTTCAATAAAGGGATTAGTCGGTGAGCTAAGAAAAACCTATCCGCATAAGAAATTAGTTATTTCTACCGTGACCGCTACCGGTAATAAAATTGCCCGGGGCTTAATTAACGACGGCGACCTCTTAACTTA
>CAZQGT010000038.1:0-14401 GCA_964593005.1 uncultured Planctomycetales bacterium | reverse complement strand
CCCCGTTTATGGAAATGGAGAGTTTGAGCTTGTCTGCAAATTTCCCATTCTCCCGCACGCAGATTCTTTCCCGGGGCAGCAGTCCCCCTTGTCTATCAATTCATGTACTGGTGGTGGAGCTGCGGGATGATATCTTAGATGAAGTAAATAAACTATATTTTGAGCGTTTAAGAGTAAAGTCTGAATTAGATAACCTGCCAATTGAAGATAGAAGCAAAAGGTTTGATAAGGAGCTGAAGCTTGAAGAATTGACTGCTTCCCTGGATTCGCTTACAGCAGGATATTATTCTGAACAGTCGCGGATGATTATGTCTAGAAAATAGGTAGATTATCCTTCTTTTTATAGAAATATACCCGCAGTTAAGCGCTCGCAAATTTCTTCGAAATTTGTTCGCAACTGCGGGTATTAATTCGCGCATTGGCTTACTCACACTAATCGTGTTCGTAAGTCAAGCGCTCATTAAATTCTTGCAATTGCCAACCGTTTGTGATAATTTATTACGACCTACCAATTTATTAACCCTTTTATTATGAAGGATTTCAACTATGAGCACACTGCATTTTACGGATTCAAATTTTAAGAAAGAAGTATTGGAGTCAGATCAGCCGGCAATGGTTGATTTTTGGGCTAGCTGGTGCGGGCCATGTAAAATGATTGCGCCTTTTATTGACGAATTAGCCAAAGAATACGCGGGGAAGATGAAAATCGGCAAGATTGATGTTGATTCCAACCCTAAAATAGCCACTGAATACGGGGTAATGTCTATTCCCACGATTATATTTTTTAAGAATGGAAAAGTCTTGAACCAGATTGTTGGCGCTGCAAGCAAGCTCGATTTAAAACGTAATATAGAAGAAAACCTTTAATGAGAAAAATTTTTATTGCCGCCACTAAACAAAATGACGGCAAGACCACAGTTTCTTTGGGAATAATCAAGAACCTGCAGGAGAAATTTGGAAAAGTAGGTTTTATTAAGCCTATCGGACAGCGATATCTTGAAGAAGAAGGCCTGAAGATTGATGAGGATTCTATCCTTATTGAAGAAGTCTGCGGCATAAAAAGCGGGCTAAAAGATATGAGCCCGATCGCGGTCGAAAAAGGGTTTACCGAGAAATATATCGCTAAGCCGGATAAGAAGAATATTTCCGGTCGAATTAAAGATGCCTTTCGCAGAATCTCTAAGAATCAGGAGCTGGTAGTAATTGAAGGCACGGGGCATGCCGGAGTAGGGTCTGTTTTCGACCATTCAAACGCCTCAGTGGCAAAACTTTTAGGTTCAAAAGTAATTATTATATCATCCGGGGGAGTAGGCAGGCCGATTGATGAAATTATTTTAAATAAGGCCCTTTTTGAAAAAGAGGGGGTTAAGGTTTTAGGGGTAATTGTAAATAAAGTTCTACCGGATAAATTTGATAAGATAAGCCGCCTGGTAAAGAAGGGCCTGGAGAGAAAAGGGATTGATGTTTTAGGTGTTTTGCCTTTTAATCCTATGCTCGCACGGCCTACCTTTGAACAGATTTTGGAAGAGACGGATTTTCAGGTGCTTTGCGGAAAAGAGTATCTAGAGCGTTCTGTCGCCAAGGTGATTGTCGCGGCAATGGAGGCGCGCGACGCGGCGCGCTATATCAGCGAAGATAGCCTTATGATTACACCCGGTGACAGGGAAGATATGATAATCTGCGGGCTTAGTTGCTTCAGGGATTCCAGCAATAGTAAACTTAAAATTTGCGGGATGATTTTAACCGGAGGGATTACCCCGGAGCCGCCGATTATGAACCTTCTGCACAAGGCGGAGATCCCTGTTTTGTTAGCCCAATCCGATACTTATGATGTAGCTACTTGTGTGCATGACCTGACGGTAAAAATACGTCCGTGCGATAAAGACAAAATTGATACGGTAATAAAATTAATTAAAGACAATGTTGATTTTAAGAAAATCTTGAAAGGAATTTAAAATGGACGCGCTTAATAGAATTAGGAATTTAGCAAAAAGAAAACTTATGACAATTGTCCTTCCCGAGTACGATGATAAACGTACGATAGAGGCTGCGCGCATTGTGGAGCAGGAGAAAATAGCCAAGCCTTTAGTTTTGACTCCGGATATGATTGATAAGAATATCCTGGATAGTTATATCGGCGAATATTACAATCTGTACCAGTCTAAGGATATAGATCTGGAGCTGGTTAAAAGACTCTTTTCAGACAATCTTTATTACGCGGCGATGATGACCCGTCAGGGTAAGGCGGATGGCCTGGTTGCCGGGGCGTCTCACACTACTGCCGATGTTGCCCGCGCCTGCATACGCTGTATCGGCCTGGATGAGCGTTTTACTATTGCCTCAAGCTGTTTTATTATGGACCTGCCGGGGAATGAATACGGGGAAAATGGAACATTTATTTACGCGGATTGCGGAGTTATCCCTGACCCTAACGCCCGTCAGTTATCCTGTATTGCTATAACTGCGGGAGAATTAGCGGCTAAGGTATTAGATATTACTCCGCGCATAGCGTTCTTAAGTTATTCTACTAAAGGTTCAGCTAAGACAAAGGCTGCTGCAAAAATAGCCGAAGCCTTAGCTTTACTTAAAGAACAGGCTCCAGGATTATTGGCTGACGGTGAGTTACAGGCTGATGCCGCAATTGTCCCTGAGGTAGCTAAGATTAAATGCCCGGATAGCCCGATTGGCGGAAGGGCCAATGTGCTTATTTTTCCCAACCTTGAGGCAGGTAATATCAGCTATAAGCTTTCTCAAAGGCTTAGCGGTTGCCGGGCAATCGGGCCTTTATTTTTAGGTTTGAACAAGCCGGCAAGTGATTTATCCCGCGGGTGTTTTGCGCAGGATATTGTGGATAGCGTAGCAGTTTCGGCAACAAGGGCTCAATAATGAAGATACTAGTAATTAACAGCGGTAGTTCATCAATTAAATATAAGCTTTTTGATATGCCAAAGGAGATTTTGATTTCAAAAGGCACTATTGAACATATAGGGGAAAAAGGGTCTGAATTCGGAGACCACTACTCCGGTTTAAAGACTATACTTGAGAAATTTGATTCTGTTAAAGCCGTTGGCCATCGTGTAGTGCACGGCGCGGAGAAGTTTAAAAAGCCTGCTTTGGTGGATCGTAAGGTTATAAACGGGATTAAGGAATGTTGTGATATCGCCCCTCTGCATAACCCGGCAAACTTGTCCGGGATACTTGCCTGTCAGAAACTTTTACCGGGGGTAAAACAGGTAGCTGTTTTTGATACGGCGTTTCATCAGAGTATTCCGGTACATGCATATATATATGGCTTGCCATATGAGTACTACCAAAAACTGAAAGTAAGGAAATATGGTTTTCATGGCACCAGCCATGAATATGTTGCGGCAGAGGCCAGCCGGGTACTTAAAAAACCGCTTAATAAATTAAAGTTGATTAGCTGTCATTTAGGCAATGGCTGCAGCATTACCGCGATCGACAAGGGGAAGTCTGTAGATACAAGTATGGGTTTTACTCCCCTAGAGGGATTGGTAATGGGAACTCGCTGCGGTGATGTTGATCCGGCTTTGGTTACCCATATTATGTGCAAGAAGAATCTAGATGCCCGGGAAATGGAGCGAATTTTAAATAAGGAGAGCGGTTTAAAAGGCATATCCGGGATTAGCAATGATATGCGCTGCCTTGAAATAGAAGCTAAAGCGGGGAATGAGCGCGCCAGGTTGGCAATAAATATATTTGTTTACCGTATTAGGAAATATATCGGTTCATATTTATCGGTTTTAGGGGGTTTGGACGCTTTGATATTTACCGCCGGCATAGGGGAGAATCAGGCCAGCGTCAGGAATAATATCTGCCGGGGATTATTTAAATATTTTGGAAAGAAACCCAGGATCTTAGTAATTCCTACAAATGAAGAGTTGATGATTGCGCGCCAAACCTATAAATTGATTGCACCCCGCGCTTAGCGGATTGGCGCGGGTGTACCCTTCTGGGTAAGGAGGAAAATAAAATGTTAAGGACTATGTTAAAATCCAAGATTCACAGGGCAACGGTAACTGAGGCCAATCTTTATTATGAAGGCAGTATTACTATTGACGCGGATTTAATCAAAGCCGCGGATATGCTGGAATTTGAGAAGGTGGAGGTGCTTAACCTGAGCAGCGGACAGCGTATCGAAACCTACGTAATTAAAGGCAAGCCCGGAAGCGGGGTTATTTGTTTAAACGGGCCGGCTGCCCGCGGTGCCTGCCCGGGGGACCAGGTTATCATTGTTTCTTATGTTATGCTTGAGGATAAGTTAACAAAGAAAATTAAACCAAAGGTTGTAAAAGTAAATGCTAGAAACCAAATTAAAAATTAATATATTCGGCGATTCCGTATTAAGAAAAAAGGCAAAGCCCGTTAAAGAGGTTACTGCTGAGTCTCGGAAGGCTTTGAGTCTGATGGCCTCATCTATGTATGAAAACTCCGGCATTGGATTAGCTGCGCCTCAGGTTGGCATGAGCCTGCGTTTGATTGTGGTGGATATCGGCGAGGGGCTTTACAAATTAGTTAATCCTAAAATTGTTAAACGCCAGGGGTCTCAAGCTATACAGGAAGGTTGTTTAAGCGTTCCGGGTGCTTGTGTTAAAGTCAAGCGTTCAAGGCAGGTCTGGGTTGAGGCTCTTGATGAAAACGGCCGGCCGCTAAAATTAGAAGCTAAAGATCTCTTTGCCTGTGTTTTACAACATGAAATTGACCACCTGGAAGGCAAGCTCATAGTTGATTACGCCTCTTTCTTGCAGAAATTAAAAATTAAGAAAATGTTAAGCGCGTTAAGGAAAGAAGCCAGGGTACGCAAATTATAACTTTACGGGGTTTTTACGATGTATGATTTAATCATTATTGGTGCCGGACCAGCAGGCCTTACTGCCGCTTTGTATGCCGGTCGGAGCAGGTTAAATACCGTTATAATTGAGAAGATGTCTGCCGGCGGAAGGATACTGATGAGTGAGGCGATTGAAAATTACCCGGGTTTTCCGGGAGGGGTGCCTACAATTGAGCTGATTAATCGTATGGAGAAGCAGGTTAAAGATTTGGGGATAAAAATTGAAAGCGACGAAGTACTGGATTTAGATTGCGAAAAGAAAACAGTTGTTACCTCAAGCGGCACTTATGCAGCCAAGGCGGTTATCGTCGCCAGCGGTGCGCATCCGCGTAAATTAAATATACCCGGAGAAAAAGAGTTTACCGGCAGAGGGGTATCCTATTGCGCTACTTGCGACGCGCCTTTTTATAAAGACAAGAAGGTGGTGCTTGTAGGCGGCGGAAACGCGGTTGCCGAGGAAGCTATATATCTTAGCCGCTTTGCCAGTTCAGTCAGCGTAGTGCACCGCCGGCAGGACATGCGGGCGTCTGCGATATTACAGGAAAAAATGCAGCAGGATAAGAAGATAAGTTTTATTTTAAGCAGCCTGGTCACTGAGGTTAAGGGGAGTAAAAAAGTTGAGGCTGTGAAAATTAAAGATTTGCTGAGCAGCAAAGAAAGCGATTTTAGCTGTGACGGTGTTTTTATTTATATCGGCTATGAGCCGGAAACTGTATTTTTAAAAGGTAAGCTCCGAATGGATGAAGCGGGATTTATTATTTCCGACGATTCCATGGTTACTTCGGTTGAGGGTGTATTCGCCTGTGGAGATTGCCGTAAGAAAAGCTTATATCAGGTAATAAATGCTTGTGGTGATGGGGCAGTAGCAGCTGATTCTGCATATAAATTTATCGCGGACAGGAGTAATTAAATGGAAAATTTTCCTACGACTAATAAGAAGCTAATTGATTGGGTAAACAAGGTAAACAAGCTTTGCGGGCCAAAGAATATAGTCTGGGTAGACGGCTCTGATGAGCAGAGGCTGACTCTTGAAAAGGAATGTGCCGGCTCAGGAGAATTACTGCGTTTGAATAAGGATAAGCTGCCCGGTTGTTTTCTGCACCGTACTGCTCACGATGATGTCTCGCGTACAGAGCATCTGACCTTTATCTGTACCAAGAAAAAACAAGATGCCGGGCCAAACAATAACTGGATGGCGCCGTCTAAAGCATATAAGAAGGCCAGGGCTATATTTAAGGGGGCTATGGCCGGAAGGACTATGTATGTAATTCCGTTTTCCATGGGGCCCGTAGGTTCACCTTTTAGCAAGATCGGGGTTGAAATAACCGATTCCAGGTATGTGGTTTTAAATATGTTAATTATGGCCCGCTGCGGCAGTGCTGTTTTAAAACAGCTGGAAAGAAATGACGGTTTTACTAAATGCCTACATTCAAAGGCTCAGCTGGATATAAACAAAAGATTAATCTTGCATTTTCCGGAAGATAATACTATCTGGAGCGTAGGTTCAGGATACGGGGGAAATGTCCTCCTGGGTAAGAAGTGCCTTTCTTTGCGTATAGCCAGTTATGCAGCCAGAAAAGAAAAATGGATGGCCGAACATATGTTGATTATGGGTATTGAAGAGCCTAATGGGCATATTGAATATATTGCCGCGGCTTTTCCAAGTGCCTGCGGTAAAACAAACCTGGCAATGATGGTCCCGCCAGAGGGGCTTAAACAAAAAGGTTACCGTATATGGACGGTTGGTGATGATATTTCCTGGATGCGCGTTGATTCTGATGGTTCGCTTTGGGCGATAAACCCTGAAACAGGTTTTTTTGGGGTTGCCCCGGGAACAAACTCTAAAGCCAATCCTAATATGGTTGAAACAATTAAAAGCAATACTATTTATACTAATGTGCTTTTAAAACCAGACAATACGGTTTGGTGGGAAGGCGCTGATGGAGAGGTTCCCGGACAGGGCATAGATTGGAAGGGTAATCCCTGGAAACCGAATATGAAAGATGCCCAGGGTAATTTAATAAAAGGCGCTCACGCAAATGCGCGGTTTACTGCCCCCATTGTAAATTGTCCTTCGGCTTCATTCAGGTTAGACCAGCATCATGGAGTGCCGATCTCCGCGATTATTTTTGGCGGTAGGCGTGAGCATGTAGCCCCGCTTGTTTATCAATCGTTTAACTGGCAGCATGGCGTATTTGTAGGCGCAACTATGGGTTCGGAATTGACTGCTGCCCAGGTAGGTAAGATAGGCCAGGTACGCAGGGACCCTATGGCTATGCTGCCTTTTTGTGGTTATAATATGGCGGATTATTTCAGGCATTGGTTGAATATGGGAAAGCTTATGGCTAAGCCGCCCAAGATTTTTCATGTTAACTGGTTTAAGACTGATGAACATGGGAAATTCCTCTGGCCGGGTTTTTGTGAGAACCTGAGAGTCCTGGAGTGGATATTGGATCGTTGCAACAATAAAGTTAATGCCATGGAAACTCCAATTGGTTATTTGCCTTATCCCTTTGATATAGATATGACCGGCTTAAACCTTGCCCCGAAGGCATTGGAAAAACTGCTTAATGTTGAAAAAGGCGAATGGCTGGAAGAGTTAAAAGGGGTAAATAAATTCTTCGGTGATTTTAAAAAAGACCTGCCTGAAGAACTCTGGTATGAATATAAGGCATTAATAGAAAGATTGAGGAAGTATGGCAAGTGATATCATATTAAAAACCGAGTTTAGCGATCTTAAGCTTTTTCGCAGGGGTAAAGTCCGGGATGTGTATGATCTAGGGGATAAGCTGCTGATTGTTTCCACTGACCGTATATCGTGTTTTGATGTAATCCTGCCTTGCGCTATCCCGTATAAAGGAAAGGTCCTGACTAGTATTTCCGATTTTTGGTTTAATTTTATTAAAGATGTGATTGCTCATCATCTAATAACGGCGGATGTAGAAAAATACCCCGCGGAATTAAAGAAATACAGGGATGATTTAGCAGGCCGTTCAATGTTGGTTTTAAAAACAAAACCGTTACCGGTTGAGTGTGTGGTAAGAGGGTATCTTTCCGGGTCAGGCTGGAAAGAGTATAAGCAAAAACAATCAATCTGCTCAATTAAATTGCCTCCAGGATTAAAGGAATCAGATAAGCTGGAGGAGCCTATATTTACTCCTTCTACCAAGGCGGATGTCGGACATGACCAGAATGTGAATCAGGAGTATATTGAAGGGCTGATTGGCCGGGATATGGCTGAGAAACTAAAGAATATCAGCATTGAGATTTACAAGCGGGCAAGGGACTATGCCTTGCAAAAAGAAATTATTATCGCGGATACAAAATTTGAATTCGGGATTTATAACAACCAGGTTATTATAATTGACGAAGCGCTTACCCCTGATTCGTCGCGTTTTTGGCCCTTGGAGAGTTACAGGCCAGGCCAGCCTCAGCCGAGTTTTGATAAACAATTTGTGAGGGATTATTTGGAGACCCTGGATTGGGACAAGACTCCGCCTGCGCCTTCCCTGCCTATGGAGATAATCGCCAGGACTACAGAAAAATACCTGGACGCTTATCGTAAACTAACCGGAAAAGAACTTAAGTAAAGATGCCTAAATTCAAGAACCTGATATCTTTCTTGCTAAGAATTATGGTCAGCGTTATATTGCTGCTACTTTTATTTAAGTTAAATAAAATTGATTTTAAGGTTTTAATAAGTGATATTAAAAACGCCGACAGGGTGTTTTTGGTTCTGGGGTTTGCTTGTCTTCCACTGGTTCATTTGCTTAGTTGTTGGCGTTGGCATATGTTACTTAAGGTTGCTGAGATAAATATCTCCTTAAAGAAGCTGATTAGCTCTTTTTGCGGAGGGATTTTCTTCAGCATTTTTCTTCCTTCAACTATCGGAGGCGACCTGGTCAGGACGGCTGACCTGGCAAAAAATACTCAAAAAACCAAGAAAGTCATCGCCACGGTTTTTCTTGACAGGTTAAGCGGGTATATAGGGCTGGTACTTGTGGTTTTACCCGCTATTTTATTAGGGAGCTCGCTGATAGGAGATAAGATTGTTTATTTCTCAGTAGCGGTAATTGTTATGATACTGGTTGTTGCCTTAGTGCTGCTTTTTAATACTCTTTTATATGAAAAGATAAGCCGGCTTTTATCAGTATTCGGTTCAGGCAGGATTATACAACTGATTAAAGAGATGCATAGGGAGATCCATGTTTTTCGCAATCACAAGAAAATGATTGTTGCTAACCTGGTCCTTTCTTTTATTATCCAGTTGATTTTCCCGCTGGGTGTTTATTTTACCGGCCTGTCTCTGGGGGTGAATATAAACATTTTTTACTTTTTTATTTTTATCCCCATAATCAGCGCGGTCACTTTGCTCCCGATCTCCCTGGGGGGGCTGGGCTTAAGAGAAAGTTTATATGTGGTTTATTTTGCCAAGGCCGGCGTAATAAAACAATTGGCTTTGGCGATGTCCCTTTTATCTTTTTCCTTTATTGTTTTCTCCGGGGCAATAGGAGGTATTATCTATGTCCTTACAGTTCATTATCGACGCCTACAATATAATCAACCATCCTCAGTTTAGGCCCCGCTCAAGGAAATCATCTAACATTCAAAGTTCGCTGGCGGACTTTATCATATTAAACAGGCTCTGCGGAAGCGGAAAGAATAAGGTCATCCTTGTTTTTGACGGTTATCCTCCCCGAGGAGAAAGGCTTCCTGAAGAGGGCGGATTGATTTGTTTGTTTTCGCGGATGATTGAGGCTGATGAGCTAATAAAGAAACTGGTAGAGGAATCCGGACAACCCAGGAATATTATTGTAGTTTCGGATGATAAGGGGGTTCAGGCGGCTGTCAGGTTTCTAAAGGCTAATATCAGTTCAGTTGAAGAATTTATATGCGGCAAGAAAAACCCAAGAGGGTTTGATCCGGAAACCCGGGAAAGTGAAAGCAAGATTTCATATTCTCAGATGCAGGTAATTAACGCGGAACTTAGGAAAAAATGGCTGGAATAAAACAGGCAAGCGCAAATTATATAAAGTTTCTGGGGACGGCGGGGGCGCGTTTTGTGATGATTAAACAGCTGCGTGCTTCCGGCGGGCTGTGGGTTTCTTGTGGCGCTTCTAATATCCTGATTGATCCTGGCCCGGGCAGTATAGTGCGTTGTGCCGCCAGTAGGCCGAGGCTTGACCCGGGAAAGCTTGATGCGATTATCCTGACTCACCGGCATCTAGACCATGCCAATGATATAAATGTGATGATTGAAGCGATGACTGAAGGAGGATTTAAAAAGAAAGGGATTGTATTTTGCCCTTCTGACGCGCTTGGCGATAATTCAATTATACTCAAACATGCGGCAAATTTTCCGGAGAAGATCCAGGTTATTTATGGCAGGCGTAAATACCGGGTGGGCGATCTTACTTTTAATACTTCAATGCGCCATATACATCCGTGTGAGACTTATGGATTGAAGTTTAATATAAAGAATACGAGTGTCGGTATTATCACAGACACAAGGTATTTTTCAGGCTTGGCTGGTTTTTATAAGACCGACATTTTAATTATTTCAGTGGTTTTTTCTGAGCCGCGCAATGGTATTGACCATCTTAGCTTAAGCGAGGCGGGAGAGATTATAAAAAAGCTGCGCCCTAAGAAGGCTGTTCTTACTCATTTTGGTATGAGTATGCTTAAGGCCAAGCCGGAAATTCAAGCGGAGAGATTAACCAAAGCCTTAGGTGTTGAAGTTATCGCTGCTTATGACGGCATGCGGCTGAATTTCTAGTTTGCATTCAAAGAGGGATCTGGAAGGGAATATTCTTGACATAACCGCTTAGTTATGTTAAAGTTACTAAATAATACAAACAAAGGAGGGAGATATGAGTAGTTGGCAAGTTGTGTTGCTTGAGCCAGCCAGGAGTGTACTAACCCAGATCAGCCAGTTCATGGTTAATGTGCTCTTGGTAATCGTTATCCTGATAATTGGATGGTTGCTTTCTAAGTTGCTCAGGGCTGTCGTAATCAAGGCTTTAGAGATTATAAAACTTGATGCACTCTCCAGCCGCATTGAATTGGACAAAATACTTGAGAAGGGCGGGATTGCGTTTTCTCTTTCCGAGTTAATCGGAGCAATCTGCTATTGGTTTGGCCTTTTGATTACTTTTATGGTTGCAATCAACGCCATAGGCCTGACTATAGCCGCAGAATTGTTGAATAAAGTTGTTCTTTATATTCCTAATGTGGTTGCCGGGATATTTATTTTGATCATTGGTATGTTTGCCGCCACTGCTTTAAAGAATATTGTAAAGACCGCAGCTAACAATGCCGGCCTTAGCCAGGGTAAAATGCTGGGCCAGTTGGTGGAAGTAGTAGTTATGATTTTTGCGATATTTATAGCGTTGGAACAGCTGAATATCGGTATGCGTGTTACTGAGCTCACCGTGGGTATTATCCTGGGTTCGCTTGGTTTGGCTTTAGCCTTGTCTTTCGGCCTCGGCTGCAAGGAGATCGCCGGAAAATTTGTTGCTGAATTAGTAGAAAAATTGAAGAAGAAATAATGCAGGTTATCTTGTCCAACTTTAAACCCCGCGCCGAACTGGCGCGGGGTTTAATTTTACTATGTTAAAACCCCCTCAACTTTCTTCTAAACTCCCCGGTTCTTTTTGGGGCGTAACTAACTTTTTCAATCCCATCGGCTACAAAAACAAATATGATAATTATCGTATATTTAGGGATAATTCAAAGCTCCAGGGGCTGAATCTTGTAGCTGTAGAGCTTGCTTTCAATAGTGATCCCTTTGTTTTAAAGAAAGATGTAGACGCTGAAATACTCATCCAGTTGCGCGGGAATCAAGAAAAAAACCTTATGTGGCAGGGAGAGCGCCTGTTTAACCTGGGTATAGCGAGCTTGCCGGATGATTGTGATAAGCTTTGCTGGGTTGATTGTGATATTCTATTTAAGAAGGAGCAGTGGATTAAAGAAACTTCCCGGCTTTTAGAGCAATATATGCTGGTCCAGCCGTATGAGCAGGCTGTGCGTTTACCCAAAGGGGTATGCGATTTGAATGAAAGGGAATTTGAGCTGTTTGATATAGGCAACGAAGAAGCTCAGAGGTGCCCCGGCTATGTATATAAGCTTGTTCACAACTTAAAAGGCTTTGATTCAACCGGGTTTGTTTGGGCGGCAAGGAGATCTTTTGTTAATAAGCATCCTCTTTATGAACATATGCTGTTTGGGGGAGGGGATTCTATTATGGCCCGTTCTTTTATAAGCGATAAGATACAGGAGGTTCCTATTAGGTCATTTTCTACTGATTCAATGAGGGTTGATCAAGATGCTTACGCTTCAGGGGTCTACAGGGATACGCAAGGCAGTGTTTATTATATCCAGGGCAGCATATTGCATCTCTGGCACGGCAATGAAGCGGATAAACTAAAATTCTTTAGGCATAAACTGCTGAAATTTTTTAATTTTTCTCCTGCTGAAGATATCCGCGTAGGTTCAAACGGCCTGCTGGAGTGGTCATCTGATAAGCCGGAGTTTCATAAAGCCGTTGGGGAGTATTATCAAATTCGTAATGAAGAGGGAAACGGCCAGTTTTTTATTTCTCAAATTATTGAGGAGTTAAATGCCGTGAATAAAAAATTTAAGGCCGCTGAAACCGGATTGCGCTGTATTGAAAACAGCTTTTCATATAGGCTTTCCCGGGCAATCAGGCGCATTTATAAGGTTGTAATTCCATTTGAGAAGCTGCGTTTATTTATCAGAAGGATATTAAGGAACAGGTTTTAACTTTATAAGCATTCAAGTATTTATGAAGTAAGCGGAGAATGAAATGGAAAGAAAAAAGGTATTAGGTTTCTGGGATCTTGCGCTTTTCTCGTTTTGCGCGATTTTTGGCATAGAGGCCATAGCAACTTCTGCTGCCATTGGGCCTTCGGCGATATCCTGGTGGATGATATGCATTATCGGATATTTTTTACCTTTTGGTTTAATCGCCGCGGAATTAGGCTCGACTTACACTGAGCAAGGTGGTATTTATATCTGGATTAAAAGGGGTTTAGGGAATAAATGGGCGGCACGAAGTACCTGGTATTATTGGGTTTCTTTGCCATTGTGGGTGCCTGCGATATATATTGCGATTGCCGAAATTATTGGGTATATGTTTTTTCCGGGTATGAGCCTTTGGATGCAAATATTAACAGGGGTTATAATGATCTGGGTAGCGGTTGGGATTAATTTATGTCCCCTAAGGGTTGCAAAATGGGTGCCTAATTTCGGTACGATTACAAGGCTTACGGTGATAATCGGGATGCTTGCTGCTGCAGCAATATATTTTCTAAGAAATGGACGTTTTGCTAATGAGATTAATTTTACGAATATAATTCCCGATTTAAATTCGGCTATCGTATTTATTCCGATAATTATATACAACCTGGAAGGGTGTGAACTTATATCCGCAGCTTCCGGGGAGATGAAAAATCCCTCGCGGGATATCCCGAAAGCAGTTATCTTATCCGCCATTGTAATAGCTTCATTATATTTGATTACAACATTTGCAGTTTGGGTTGTTATACCTGTTGCTGAAATTAATGTTGCCAGCGGCATACTTCAGGTATTTACAACTACCTTTAGCGGCCACTGGATGCAGCAGGCCATCACTGTGGTTCTGGGGTTTTTTATTTCAGCTACTCTTTTTGCGGAAATAGTCACTTGGAATTTAGGGGAGAACAGGACAGTTGCCGAAGCCGCGAATAACGGGGAGTTGCCCAGAATATTAGGAAAGATGACTAAGGGTATGGCGCCGATTGGGGCTTCTATTGTATCAGGCATAATTTCAACCGTTGTGATTATTATTTATGGGTTTATCGCTAAAAACGCTAGCGAGCTATTCTGGCATGTGGTTTCTTTTAGCCTTATTGTAGGGTTATTTTCATATTTAATGCTTTTTCCGGGTTTTATCGTCTTAAGAATTAAGGATAAGAACATCAAAAGACCTTACCGAGTTCCGGGGCCAAGCTGGTTTGCGATACTTCTGGCAATTGTGGCTGAATTATTTATTTTAATAGCAATATCGATATTGTTTATACAACCAGGGCATGATTTTAGGAGATTTGCTTTACCGATCATAATCGGGGTGTTGGTCACCGTTGTTGCAGGGGAAGTTTTAGTGGCCCGTTCCGCAGAAAGAGGTATTACCAGCAGTTAACTCAGGAATTAGCTCAAAGTATATTGATATGGAAGAAAAATTAAAAAGAATATACATCCGCACTTTTGGCTGACCGCTGGTTTC
The DNA here is from genome assembly GCA_964593005.1 of uncultured Planctomycetales bacterium. Classification (GTDB taxonomy): domain Bacteria; phylum Omnitrophota; class Gorgyraeia; order Gygaellales; family Profunditerraquicolaceae; genus UBA6249. The sequence continues at coordinate 269 of CAZQGT010000038.1, read as the reverse complement.
GTTCCCACAGGACTATCCTACCTTTTCTTCAAGAAGTATATCAAGACAAATTAGCTGAGTTAACAAGTTACGCGCCAAAGGGTTAAAGACAGTTTAATATTAGACTGTCTTTTTTATTTACTTGGATTTACCAGACTTCTTTTGCGTTGGCGCGCCTAGTTTATTAAAAGGGGTATAGAAAATGATTCCAACAGGCATATCACCTACAGAAGCGGCTTTTGAAGTTATTGGTTTGGTTAACGCCAAGTCAATAATAGATTTTCTGTTTT
>CAZQGT010000037.1:0-14439 GCA_964593005.1 uncultured Planctomycetales bacterium | reverse complement strand
GTGGTAAAAGGGGCTTTTTAAGATTAAATTCTAATGTATCCCTGCCTCTCCGCCAGCAAGGATAGGGCGCTGCTTCTAATAGGCGACGGAAGGAACCTTCCGTCGAAAAAACGAGGCGGCGCTCTTTTTATTGGAAAAAGCTTGACAAGGGTAGAGATATGGTGTATATTTGATACTGGAAACCATTTCCATTAGTTCTGTAATGTAGACAAGGAGTAATATCAAGAATGCCAAGAGTTGAATGCAGAGGCCAAGGTTGGTGGCACGGTAAGTTTCAAGGATGCGGCTATAGGCTTACTTTAGGCCGGGAGGCGATCCTGGATATTTTATCCAAAGAAGAAGGCCACTTGAGCGCTGAAGATATCTATATGAAGGTTCATCCGAAATATCCTAATGTCGGGCTTACTACAGTTTACAGGACATTAGATGTTTTGTCTAATCTCGGGATGGTTTATAAGCTTGATTTTGGAGATGGCCGGGCGCGTTACGAATTAGCCGAAGGGCCCAAAGGGGCGCATCATCACCATCATTTAGTTTGCACATCTTGTAATAAAGTAATTGATTATACGGATTTTATTGATGAAGAAGTAGAACTTTTAAGAGAAACCGAAAAAGGCTTGGAAGCTAAATATAATTTTAAGATTACAAATCATCTTATCCAGTTTTATGGTTTATGCGATAAGTGTAGAGGAAAAAAATAGGGTTATATTTTTTTAACTTGTAATGGAAATGATTTCCAGTAACTAAAGGAGGAAAAATGCCGGGTTTTGATGGGACAGGCCCAAGGGGCCAGGGTGCGATGACGGGTAGGGGGATGGGGTATTGTGTAGTAGCATTAAATGGCGCAGGGAATAGGCTGAGTAATAATGGGGGTTTTTATGGCAGAGGCCGCCGCCGGGGTTTCAGGAATTGTTTCTATTCTGTAAAGAATCAGCTTGAGAATATGCAAGCGCGTATTCAGAATTTAGAGGAAAAGAAAGGAGATAATTAATATGAGAGTTGGAGTCGTGTTGGAAGATGAGAGCGGTGTAAATGGAAACGTCTGCGCGCATTTTGGTCAGTGTAAATTTTTCTTACTGGCGGATATTGATAAAGATAATAAGAAGTTAACTGGCACGCGCATTGTTCCGAATACTGCCGTGCATGGCGGAGGAGGCTGTGTGGCGGTTGATGAGATATTAAAATATAAAATCACTCATGTTATCGCCGGAGGCATGGGTATGGGTGCTCAAGCTAAATTCGCTCAGGCAGGGGTTGAGGTCTTTGGTTATTCTGGTAATGTGCAGAAAGCCCTTGATGATTTTATGAACAATTCCTTGGGCGGGCTTGACGCCTGCAAAGATCACGGTGATACAGGCAGCTGCCATTAAGAAAGAAGGTGTGTTATGAAAATTTGTATTACTGCGGAAGGCAATGTTTTGGATTCTATTGTTGATTCCCGTTTTGGACGGTGCAAGAATTTTATTTTTTTTGACATGGATACCGGTAATTTTGAAGCTCTAGAAAATTCCAGCTCTCAGTTTCAGGGGGGAGCTGGTATACAGTCAGGGCAATTTGTGGTAACTAAAGGCGTTAAGGTTGTTCTTACCGGGAATATCGGGCCTAACGCGCATCAGGTGTTATCTGCTGCGGGTATTAGTGTGTTCGTTGGTGTTTCCGGAACGGTTAAAGAGGCAATAGAAAATTATAAAATAGGAAAATATAAGCTGGCGGAAATCCCGAGTGTTGGTTCAAAATTCGGAATGCCGGGAAAATAATCAGGAAGGAGAAAAGATGGACTCTAAGCATGTTGATTTAGAAAGAGCAAGAAAATCCCTTCGCGAAGAGCTTGAGGCAGTGGATTTTTATCAGGAGCGGGTTGACGCGACTGGTGATGAATCATTGAAGAAGCTTCTTGCGCATAATATGAATGAAGAGAAAGAGCATGCGGCAATGCTTATAGAATGGATCAGGAAGAATGATCCTGTGCAGGATAAAATGTTTGATGAGCATGATTAGGAGGTGATTAGTATGCCAGGAAGAGACGGAACAGGCCCTATGGGGCAAGGCGCAGGAATGGGCAGGGGTATGGGTAGAGGCAGAAGAGGTGGCGCAGGCCCAGGAGGAAATTGTGTTTGTCCAGGTTGTGGAACAAAAGTTGTCCATCAGCCAGGAACGCCATGCGCTTCGATAGATTGCCCTAAATGCGGGGTAAGAATGATAAGAGAATAAGGAATAAATCTTGGAGAAAGAAATTCTTGATAATCACCAGAGGTATTTAGAGCGAGTTAATTTCTACCGAAGTAGCGGTTATGATTTAGAAAAGGAGAGAGATTTTATCCTTGATAAATCCATGCCTATTTCCGGAGAAATCCTGGAAATCGGGACCGGAAAAGGCCATTTTGCGCTTGCTTTGGCAAAGAGGGGTCATAGTTTTATAAGCATAGATGTTTCCAGCCAGGACCAGGAAATAGCTATGCTGAATTTGCGGTATTACGGTTTGGAAAAACAAGCGGTTTTTAAGATAGAAAATGCAGAGCATTTGAGTTTCTCGGATCAGAGTTTTGATATGATATTTTGTGTTAATGTATTTCACCATCTTAAAAATCCGCAAATGGTTTTAAAGGAAATGACCCGCCTGTTATGGCCTTCAGGAAAGATAATCTTAAGTGATTTTAGCCCCAAGGGCTTAGAAATAATTAATGCCTGCCATATGCGCGAAGGAAAAACGCACGATTATTTTAAAAATTATTTAGAAGAGGCCAAGGATTATTTATCTAAAAAAGGGTTTGAAATTGCGGAATCCCAAAGCGGAGTCCAGGAAATAATTATCGCCCGGTATATTTAAGGAAAAAATGATTATCTCAGTTGCCAGCGGAAAGGGTGGGACAGGCAAGACTACTGTCGCCGTTAATTTAGCCCTTGCGCTTAAGAATATACAGTTTCTTGATTGCGATGTTGAGGAACCAAACGCGCATATATTTTTAAAACCCACTATTATTAAGAAGAAGAAAGCGCATATTCTTGTCCCTGAAATTGATGAGCTAAAATGCAATTATTGCGGTAAATGCATGGAAGTTTGCGCCTACCATGCTATTGCAGTATTACCCGCAAGTGAGAATAATAAAGGAAATGTTTTAGTCTTTTCAAATTTATGCCATGGCTGTGGTGCTTGCAGCCTGCTTTGCCCTCGGGTGGCTATAAAAGAGGTTGAGAAGGAAATTGGCGTAATTGAAATTGGCAAAAAATCCGAGATGCAGTTTATTCAGGGATGCCTCAATATCGGAGAGGCGATGTCTCCGCCTTTAATCCGGCAGGTTAAAGAGCATATAGATTCTGCAAGAACGGTGATTATTGATGCCCCACCCGGCACATCTTGTCCTGTAATCACAGCGGTTAAAGGAAGCGATTTCTGCGTGTTAGTAACTGAACCTACCCCGTTTGGGCTCAACGACCTTATCTTAGCAGTAGAGGTGTTACGGAAATTAGAGATACCTTTTGGCGTGGTTATCAATCGCGCGGATATAGGTGATGGTAAGGTTGAGGATTATTGCTGTAAGGAGGGTATTATTGTATTAATGCGCATTCCTTTTAGCAAAGAGATAGCTAAGGCGTATTCATGCGGCAAAACCATTCTTTCAATATACCCTGAGTTTAACCGTGATTTCCAGGATATGTATGCGCGGATAGGCACCCTTATTAATAAAAATTAGGATAATTATGCTCATAAAAAAATAGGGATAGTTTCTTGGGCAAAAGCGGAATTCTTAAATCGTGAATTATTAAGGAAAGAATGAAACAAATACTGGTTATTAGCGGCAAGGGCGGAACAGGCAAAACTATTGTTACGGGTTCATTTGCGGCCCTATCCAAAAATAAGGTTATGGTTGACTGTGATGTGGATGCGGCAGACCTGCATTTGTTGCTGCATCCTGATATTAAGGAGCGCCATGAGTTTAGGGCCGGTTCAACAGCGGTTATCAAGAATAATCTCTGTAAAGAATGCGGTAAGTGCATTCAAGCATGCAGGTTTGGGGCAATAACATCCGGTTTTAAGATCGAAAGTTTTTCCTGCGAGGGGTGCGGGCTTTGCAGCCGGGTATGCCCTTATAATGCGATTGTTATGAAAGAGAATATTGCCGGAGAGTGGTTTATTTCTGATACAAAATATGGTCCTTTTGTGCATGCAAAGCTTGGGATTGCAGAAGAGAATTCCGGTAAGCTGGTTGCAAAAATCAGGCAGGTTGCCAGGGAATTGGCGGAAAAACAAGCGCTTGATTATGTGATTATTGACGGTCCTCCGGGGATAGGATGTCCGGTAATTGCGTCATTATCCGGGGTTGATTGCGCTTTAATTGTGACTGAACCAACGCTTTCAGGCTTGCATGATGCTCAGCGTGTTATACAAGTGGCGAAACAATTTAATATTTCAGTTAAACTTGTTGTGAATAAATATGACCTAAATTTAAAAATGACCACAATTATTGAAGAATCCTGTTATCAGCAGGGCGTGCCGGTTATTGGCAGGATTCCATTTGATAAAACAGTTGTCCAGGCGTTAGTCGAGGGAAATACTGTTGTTGATTACATCCAGTGCGCTTCCGGAGATGCAATAAAAAGAATTTGGGAGGAGTTAAAAGATTAATTGATGATACAAGTTAAGAATCGGGATATACATGTTTTGCGGTATTTTTCTTCATTTATCAGTATTTCAGATGGGAAAGTGATAAATGTGACTGAGCCTGCGCTTACATTTTGCCCTCTGGCATGCCATCTTTATAAAAGTTTTAGAAACATAGACTGTTCTAATAAAGAAACACTCAAACATGAGATTAAGAAAGTCATAGAGTCCAAGATCAGAGATTATGGATTCTTTACCGCTAATAGAAAGCTATTGAGTAATAGCGCAGCCATTCCCTATGGTGCCTCTGAAATGCTCATGTGCGCTTTAAAGAAAAGATTCTTAGATGCCGCAGTTGTCGTATGCGATGGGGCAGGTACGGTTATAACGGATAATCCTGAGCTCGTTCAGGGAATAGGGGCGCGCATGAATAATATTCTGCTTACTTCTCCGATTAAGGCAATTATAGCCCGCCTTAAGGAATTAAGTTGCAAAGTAGTTTTTGATAATGGTTTCATTGATCAAACCAGAGGTGTCCAGGCGGCAATCGCAAATGGGCATAAAAAGATTGCAGTTACCGTAAGCGGCCACAACTCGGAAAAATTAAGGGAAATCCGCCAGTTAGAATTATCCGCCAAAGCCAGGATTACTATTCTCGTTGTTTGTACCACAGGCATAGCCGGGGAAAGAATTGAAAATATCCGGCGTTATGCGGATATTGTCTGGAGCTGCGCGTCTTTGGAAATTCGGCAGAAGATCGGAGCTGTTTCTTTGCTACAGGTCTCAAAGCAGATCCCTGTATTTGTTCTGACTCAAAATGGGATAAACCTGTTGTCTATATACGCCGATAAAGGCGGCTTTTTATCCGGTTTGAACAAACAAAAACAGTATTTGATATCTAATGAGCCGGTTGGGGAAAAGGTGAAACTCGGCAGCTTAAATAGCTTTCTCCGTGAGGAAAAACTACCGGTTCTATTTGAGAAAAGTTTGGCTACGCTGGATTCTTGATTTTGCGGGAGGAATAAAATGGCAAGTAACAACAAGGGTGGTTTTGCAGAGTACCCTCGGGAGGTAATAGATCTGATTAATGATTCAAAATATCTCGGCAGGATGAATGATCCGACAAGCTCTTCTTATCTGGAGGGGCCATGTGGGGATGCGATGGAATTTTATCTGATGATTGATGAAGATAAAATCACAGAAATTAAATATTATACCGATGGCTGCCATGCTACGAGGGCATGCGCGGCTATGGCGGCAAAACTGGCAGAGGGCAAGACTGTTAAAGAAGCGCTCTCGATTTCTGCCGGAGAGGTGATTGCGAGGTTAAAAGGTTTGCCGGAGGACCACCTGCATTGTTCGATACTTTCAGTAAGCACGCTTTATCGGGCAATAGCGGATTATTTGCTTAAGAAATGATTATAACTAAACAAAAACCTATAGATGAGATTTTTGATTATATTAAAAATGATTCAGCTGTTTTCTTGGCCGGTTGCGCTCTTTGCGCAACTACCTGTAAAACAGGAGGAGAGGCTGAGGTACAGTTTTTAGCGGGGCTATTGAGCGCTAAAGGAAAGAAAGTAATCGGTTGGGATATCCTTAATCCAGCCTGTTATGTTTTAGAATCAAAGAAACTTTTCAGGCGTAAGGAGAAAGAAATATTCGCGGCAGAATCAATTATTAGCCTTGCCTGCGGGGGAGGCACACAGGCAATAGCGGAGGTTTTAGGAAAACCCGTGTATCCTGCCAATAATACATTGTTTCAGGGAGAAATACTCCAGCTTTCTCCTAAGCAAGACCATTTTGAGAAAAAATGCCTTATGTGCGGAGAGTGTATTGTCGGCAGTACCGCTGGGATATGCCCGGTTACGCGCTGCCCCAAAGGTTTGCGTAATGGGCCTTGCGGCGGAGTTAATAAAGGAAAGTGCGAGGTTAATCCTGAGCAGGATTGTGCTTGGGTGCTCATTTATGACAGGCTTAAGAAACTTGGCCAGCTCGGGAATATGTCAATAGTGGAAAAAGCCAGGGATTATTCCAATAAAATAAATTATGCTTTAATAAACAGAAGATAAAGAGAAATGGAGAGCGAAATGGGTTTTCAGGAAATGAAGCAGATGGAGCAGGAAAAAAGGCTGCAAGAGAAGATTTCTAACATAAAACATACATTAATAGTTATGAGTGGTAAGGGCGGGGTAGGTAAAACAACGGTAGCGGTTAATCTTGCGTATGCGTTGTCTCTTACCGGAAAAGCAGTCGGTATTTTAGATATTGATCTTCACGGGCCTAATATCGCCAAGATGCTTGGGATTGAGAAACAGGCGCTTTGCATTTCTGAATCTAATATAGAACCGGTTGAGGTAAGCAAAAATCTAAAAGCTGTAAGCATTGCTTTATCTGGATATAGCCCTGATCAGCCGATTATCTGGCGCGGCCCGGCAAAGGCCGCGGTTATCCAGCAATTCTTAAGGGATGTAAATTGGGGCTGCCTGGACTATCTTATTATTGATTCTCCTCCGGGGACAGGGGATGAGCCGTTAAGCGCTTGTCAGCTAATTCCCAACGCAAACGGTATTATCATTGTAACTACGCCGCAAGACGTTGCTATATTAGATGCCCGCAAGAGCGTTTTATTCGCCAGGGAAATAAAGATACCGGTAGCCGGGATTATTGAGAATATGAGCGGGTTTAATTGCCCCCATTGCCGCGGGGAAATAAATATTTTTAAAAAAGGCGGCGGTGAGAAAGCTGCGCAGGAGTTGGAAGTTCCATTTTTGGGAAGAGTTCCGCTTGAGCCGGAGTTTGTCAAGTTTGGAGATGAAGGGACTCCTTTTGTTTCTTTCCAGAAAAAATCAAAATCTGCCGAATCTTTTATAGGTATAGTTGGGAAAATAAGAGAATTTGTCGGGGACAGGGAATGAAAGCCAAAACTGCATTTAAATATATTTATGGCCCGGTATTTTCCTGGAGATTAGGGAGTTCTTTAGGGATAGACCCTATTTCTAAGGGGAGAAAAGTGTGCAGTTTTGATTGTATTTATTGCCAGGTTGGCAAAGCAGGCCTTTTTAGCAATGAAAGAAGAAAATTTATTGAAACTAGCCAGATCATTTCGGAATTGGATATGCTGCCAGCGTTAAAAATAGATTATATAACATTTTCAGGGGCCGGCGAGCCTACCTTGGCTGCAAACTTAGGGGAGATGATAAAAGCAGTAAGGCTGATCCGTAATGAGCCAATTGCGGTTATCACTAACGGCTCTTTGATAAATTCAGATGAAGTAATTGAAGAATTAGTTTTAGCCGATTTAGCCGTTGTTAAGTTAGATGCTTATTCTCCTGAGTCTCTGAAGGAGATTAACAGGCCGGTTAAGGGGCTGGAATTCGGTAGTATTTTAGCAGGGATAAAGAATTTTAGGAAGAGTTATATGGGGAAACTGGCATTGCAGGTAATGTTTATTAAGAATAATAAGCAGAATATCAGTGAGTATGCCTATTTAGCAAATTGCATCAGCCCGGATGAGATTCAGATTAACACTCCACTTAGACATTGTAATGTTAAACCGCTGGCGAAAGAAGAAATCTTTAGAATAAAGGATTACTTTGTTTCTGCCTGCAAGGGGATTAATGTACTTTCAGTATATGATGAGAGGGAGCTAAAATCCATTTCTTCTATAAGCGATGAGGATACATTAAAAAGAAGAGGCAAGATTAAATGAAAGCTTATTTAGACTGTATTCCTTGTTTTTTCAGGCAAGCGCTTGAAGGCAGCCGAATCATCCGGGCAACTTCAAAACAGCAAAAACAAATTATAGATGAATTCTCCAGAAAGATACCGGAAATTTCTCTTCGCACTAGCCCTCCAGAGATAGCCCGGCTTGGTTATAGTATTTTAAGTAAAGTAAGCCCGGGTAAAGATCCTTACAAAGAGATAAAGCAGAAAAGTAACCGTATTGCCTTAAGATTGCTGAGAAGATTAAGGAATAAGGTAGATTTTTCCAAAGATAGGCTTTTAACAGCGTTGGAACTTGCAATTGCCGGGAATATTATAGATTTTGGAGCAAAGAATAATTTGAATATCAAGGAGGAGTTAAAAAAGATCCTTGCGCTAGAAGAAAGATTTATCCATAAGAAGCCTATTTTTCATTATGCAGAATTCAGGCAAGCCCTGAAGAATTCAAATAATATTTTGTATTTGGCTGATAATGCCGGGGAGGTAGTATTTGACCGTATCCTTATTGAAGAAATAAAGAGAATATATCCTGCAAAAGATATCTATTATGCTGTTAAGGCAAAGCCGGTTATAAATGATGCTTTGTTGGAAGACGCTAAGTTTTGCGGGGTTGATAAAGCGGCCAAGATAATCTCTAATGGTTCAGACGCTCCGGGAACAATTCTTTCTTTATGTTCTAAAGAATTTAAGAAGATTTATAGGAACTCAGACATGATAATTAGCAAAGGGCAGGGGAATTTTGAATCTCTATCGGATGAAACAAGGCCGATTTTTTTCTTATTTACGGTAAAATGCCAGATTGTCGCAAATGAATGCGGGGCTAAGATAGGCAGTATTGTGTTGATTTGCAACTTTAAGAAATAATGAAACCTTTGGAAATTAACAGGTATCCTAATTATATCCTGAGAAAGAAATGTGCCTTAGTAGAAAGAATCACTGACGATGAACTAAGGCTTTTTGATGAAATGATTTCTACTGTCCGTCATTTCGGGGGTATGGGCCTGGCTGGCCCTGAAATCGGGTTGGATAAAAGTCTAATAGTTATAGATATCAAGGGAGATGTGATAAAGATGGCAAACCCCGAAATTCTAGACCAAAGAGGGTTTGTGCGATTTCAGGAAAGCTGTTTGAGCCTGCCCGGCTTGAATGTGAGGATAGGCAGGGCGGATAAGATTGTTGTGCGGGGGTTGAATGAAAAAGGCAAAATCGTTGAATTCAGGGCAGAGGGATTATTATCAAGAGTTTTGCAGCATGAAATAGACCATTTAAAGGGGAGGCTTATTATTGATTATCTGGGCCTATTAGGAAGGGCCAGATTATTTAAAATGAAGTTTATAAAGCCTGGGTTTAGGCATATTTGCTTATGAAGATAAATGATAAGATATTGCTTTGCATAGCCGCAAACGCCAAGGGTAAAAATATACTGTTGATGGGAAGAAATCCAGGTAACTTTGATGAAGTTAGTTACTAAAAATATCCATTACGCGATTAAGTCGCTGCTTTATTTTACCAGGGATCCTGGTGGAATAGTTTCTGTAAATGAGCTGGTGAAGAAGTTAAATATGCGCAGGGCTTTTTTAAGAAGCATACTGCAGGCGTTAAGTAAACGGGGAGTGTTAAAGTCTTTAAGGGGCAGTGGCGGCGGTTTTATGTTGGATATCAAGCCGGATAAAATACGCGTTATAGATATAGTAAATATTTTCCGGCTTGATACAGATATCTTTAGTTGTTTATTTGAGAAGGATATCTGCCCTAAGCCCGGGAAATGTTTGTTAATGCAAGAAATGAAAAATATTGAATCCCGGTTGAATGGCGCATTGATGCAGCTTACTATCGCTAAATTATTTAAAAGCATAAACAGTTAGGTTTTGGCGTGCGCGATTTATCGGATCATAGCAGATTATTTATTTAAAAATCAAGGGAGGCTAAATGAATTTTATTTGGGCTTTGGGAGCTAGTATTGTTGTAAGTTTGATTTCTTTTGTTGGGATTATTAGCCTGTTTTTGAAAGAAGATTTACTCAATAGAATCCTTCTTTTGTTAATTAGTTTTTCTGCGGGAGCATTAATTGGCGGAGCCTTCTTGCACTTGATTCCGGAGGCAGTGGAGAAGGGCGGGCATCTGCCGGTATACCTGTTAGTGATTGTGGGGTTTATTTTATTCTTTATATTGGAGAAATACCTCTATTGGCGCCATTGCCACAAAGGCAAATGCGGTATCCACACTTTTACTTATCTTAATCTTATCGGGGATGGAGTGCATAATTTTATTGATGGGCTGATTATCGGCTCTTCTTTTGTAGTGAACATTAATTTTGGTATTGCTACGTCTTTTGCGATTATCATGCACGAAATACCCCAAGAGATAGGGGATTTTGGGGTTTTAGTCTATGGCGGCTTAAATAAGAATAAAGCGTTGTTTTATAATTTCTTATCCGCCATCACAGCTATCCTGGGGACGGTGATTGGTTTTGCCCTTGCCAATGTATCGGATGGTTTTTTAAGATTACTTATGCCGATGGCCGCAGGCGGCTTTATTTATATTGCCAGCTGTGATCTTATACCGGAGTTGCATAAGCAACAGGATATTAAGAAGGCTACGCTTTCCATGGTAGTTTTTATTTTTGGCGTGGCGTTTATGTATTTGGCTGCGGCAATACATCATTAAGGCTATGAAAATTAAGATTATCGCTATAGGCTCAAGCAAGTGGGAGCGGTTCATCCGCAGGTGGGGGGTCTCGTTTTTGATTGGAGAAGGCCTGCTTTTTGATGCCTTTGGCGACCCGGGAGTGCTTGTAAATAATATGCGTAAATTCAATATTGATCTAGCTAAGATCAAGCACATTGTTTTGTCGCACGATGACTGGGACCATATATCCGGGTTGTGGTATTTGCTAGAGGGCCGGAAAGATATTACAGTTTATATTTGCCCGGGTTTTAACCAGGAGATAAAAAATAGAATTGTCTCTTTTGGTGTCCGCGTTCTTGAAGTTGAGCCGTTTATGGAGATTGAAGAAGGCGTATTTTCTACCGGTCAAATCCAGGGCTCTTCTGCCGGCAGGAGTATTTCCGAGCAGGCGTTGGCCGTAAAGTTTTCAAAACACATAACCATAATTACGGGATGCGCGCATCCCGGAATTATCCATATTGTAAATACTGTAAAAAGGCATTTTTCAGGTGAACTGATTTATTTTGTTCTTGGGGGTTTGCATTTAAAAGATAATACAAATGAAGTAAACGAGGGTATTATAAAAGAGTTACAAGATTCCGGTATTTGTAAGATTGCTCCGGTACATTGCACTGGAAAGCAGGCAACTGAAGCGATGCGCGAAGCTTTTGGTTATGGTTTTGTGCAAGCAAAGGAAGGAGATGTTATTGAGCTATGAATAAAATCGTGATCATTGATGAAGAACTTTGTATTGGTTGTGGCGCATGTGTTTCGCTTTGTCCCAAGAAAATATTGTATATTGACGAAAAAAGCGGAAAATGTAAAGTAAGCGATGAATCAAAATGCGACCGGCTTCGCGGATGCGAAAAAGTATGTCCGGTTGATGCCTTGAAGATTATTTAATTCCGGAGAGAAAAAATGAAAATAGGCATAATAATTTCAAACAATGACGCGGAAACCTGTTGGAATGCTTTGCGGTACGCTAATTTTGCTCTCGGCCAAAAGGATGAAGTAAAAGTTTTTTTTATGGGGAGGGGTGTTGAATATCAAATAATCGGTACGGATAAGTTTAATACTGTTGAGCAGGCGGATAATTTTCTAAAATCAGGTGGTAAGATATTGGCCTGCGGGACTTGCATTAAATCCCGCAACCAAGAAGGCTCCGAAATGTGCCCGATTAATACGATGAAGGATATGTATGAGATTGTTAACGAAAGTGATAAAGTTGTAACATTTTAAGATATCAATTAACAATTGGCCTAGACTGCATGCTAAATTAGTTGTGCGGATATAATATCTTGAGTATAATAATGTTGAGGTAACGTTATTTAATGAGCTTTAGTTTATATGGCAGGAGAGGCCTGTGCTTAAAGCAAGAAAACAGCTATATTTGTTCAGCGTACTCATCTTTTTTATTTCAGGTTGCGCCAGCGCCCGGCATGCTGTTCCCGCAGAGTCATTAAGCAGCGCCCGGATTTTCGGGATGCAGGATATTAGGGCAATCAGCGGTATTCCCAGCGATGTTTTTAAAAATGATTTTATAAGATTATTAGAGCAGGAGGAAAGAGGCAGTCCTTCGTTCCTTGATTTTAAAGGCGGCCGGCTTTACTGCATGCTTGCTATTTCAGGAGGAGCTGCCAACGGCGCTTATGGAGCCGGGTTATTGAATGGATGGTCCCAGTTAGGAACACGTCCGGTTTTCCAAATAGTTACCGGAGTAAGCACCGGGGCAATCACCGCCCCGTTTGCTTTTTTGGGCAGCGGATATGACAGTAGATTAAAAGAAATATATACCCGGCATTCTACAAGGGATGTCGCGCGGATGCGTTGGCCGCGGGTAAGGATTCCTTTTAGTAATTCAGTTGCCAGCACCCGGCCCCTGGAGCTTTTGCTTGAGCGCTATTTTGACGCGGAATTATTGAAGGAAATAGCGGCAGAATATAAAAAAGGCCGCAGGCTTTACGTGGGGACAACTAACCTGGACGCCCAGCGGATGATTATCTGGGATATGGGAAAGATTGCTTCTATAGGAGACGAGCAGGCCTTAAAATTGTTTCGCAAGGTAATCCTGGCTTCGGCATCGGTGCCTTTTGCTTTCCCGCCGGTATATTTACAGGCAGAGGTTAACGCGAAAGGCTATGACGAGATGCACGTTGACGGAGGGATAAGTAAGCAGGTGTTTTTCCTTCATGATGTTTTACAGGGGCTTGATAAAGCCTTAAAAGAAAAGGGTATTGATTACTCAAAGAACAAATACGCGATTTATATTATTAAAAATGGTTATGTAAATCCTGATTATAAAGAGGTCTCGGACAACCTTTTTTCAATAGCCGAGCGTACGGTTGGCGCGATTACGGAGGCCCAGGGTATCGGAGACCTCTATCAGCTATATGTATTTACTAAGGATGGCAAAAGAGATTTTAACCTTGCCTATATTCCGGAAACCCACATATCCAAGGCTAAAGAGTTTTTTGATCAGGCGGAAATGCAGGAACTCTTTGATTTAGGTTTTAAAGAAGCCTCGCAAGGATACCCCTGGAAGAAAACACCTCCCGGAATAGAATAAAAGGTTGAGAAATACAGTTTTAGTGCTATAATTAACCAAACAGTTAAAACATAAAGTTTAGGAATCTATTAGCCGTAAAGGGGCAGGACAATTAACCTTTACGGCTTTTTTATTTGTTGCAAGAAGCGGCACACCAATTCTTCCATTTGAATTAGGTGAAGAGAAAAGTAAATTTATGAAAGCTGAATTTAAAGGTTTATCATTAGGTAATTTAAGAATAGAGCTGCCAATCATCCAGGGCGGAATGGGGGTGCGTGTGTCTTCATCTTCGTTAGCTTCGGCGGTATCTAACGAAGGCGCGCTTGGGGTGATTGCCGCGGTAGGGCTGGGTGAGGAATGCGGTGATGAGAAGCGTGACTATAAAATGCGTTCGCGGGAGGAACTAACAAATATTATCCGGGATACCAAGAGGAGAACGAAAAATCCGTTTGGCGTAAATATTATGTGCGTGCTTACTAACTATGATGAGTTAGTAGAGGCTGCTCAGGCTGAATCTGTGGATGTGATTATCTCGGGAGCCGGACTTCCGTTGCGTTTACCGTCTTTAATTAAGAATGTTCAAACTAAACTTGTTCCGATTGTTTCTTCTGCCCGGGCAGCCCAGATTATTTGTAGCACCTGGGTCAGGAGGTATAAGCGCCTGCCTGATGCTATTGTTGTTGAAGGCCCGCTTGCCGGAGGGCATCTGGGTTATAGCCTGGCTGAACTTGCTGATGAAGAGAATTTTTCTCTGGATAAGATTTTGACTGAAGTATTGGCGGTTACCCGTACTTTTGAGAATGATAAATTACATATTCCGGTTATCGCCGCAGGAGGCATCTTTGACGGAAAAGATATTGCCAGGGTTATGCGTTTAGGCTCAAGCGGAGTCCAGATGGCT
>CAZQGT010000036.1:0-14910 GCA_964593005.1 uncultured Planctomycetales bacterium | reverse complement strand
GTAAATGCGGTAGGGTCTAATAAAGTTATCCTTATCGGTCATTCCATGTCAGGCACAATAATATTGGAGGCAAACCGGCTGATTAAAGATAAAGTAATCGGGCTTGTCGCGGTGGACACCTTGGAGAACTTTGAGTATATGGCCACTCCGGAAGATAAAATAAAATACATTGAACCTTTAAAGAAGGATTTTGTAAAGAATTCCGGGCCTTTTATGAGGGAGATGTTCAATAAGAACGCGGATCCCAAACTGGTTGAGTTGGTAGTCAGGAATGTTGCCCGCTCTAATCCGGAAATCGCGATTAATACAATGGAATATTATTTTGATACCCCGGTCATCCCGCTTTTAGCTGATGTGAATGTTCCTTTGTGGTGCTTAAGCGCCGACCTTTGGCAGCAGTATCAGCATCCGGAGATTAACAGCAAGTATCTTAAGTCATATCATTTAAGGATAATGCGGGGAGTAGGGCATTTCCTGATGGTTGAGGCCCCGGATGAATTTAATAAGCAATTAGAAGATATTATTAATCAGATCGCAAAATAGCGTATTAGCTAAATTATGATTATCTTGTTTCTTTTAATCGGTATATTGACTGGTTTTGTACTTGCTGTTTCCTTACGCCAGAAGAAACCTTCCCAGCCTAAAGAGCTTACGCAGCAGGAACCCATCCCGCAGCAGAATTCGTCCTATTTAGAGGACAAGATTTGGTATGAAACAGAGCTGGACTTCCTGTTTAAATTCAATGAAAAGTTGATTTCAGCCTTTGGCTATCAGGATGCGGTGCGCTGCATTACTGAGGCAGCGCATAATTTCCTCTCTATTGAGCGTACTGTTTTTCTTACCTGGGACAAGAATTCAGAGCAGTTTACCCTGGCCTGCGCAATGGGCTGGGGCAGCAATCGCGGTCAGAGCCCTTTGGTAATAGGCAAGGACAGTATATCCGGGCTTGTGATACATAACCGGGAGGCATTGGTAGTTGCTGATTTGTCTAAAGAGTCGTATCTAAATAAACTGAATAAAGAGGAGTATTTGCAAAAGGCGTTTATCAGTGTGCCGGTTATATATAAAAATGAAGTTTTGGGCGTCTTGCATGTTTGCGACAAGAAGGCCCCCGGGCCATTCACCCAGAGGGAGGCCTCGGTAGTTATGAGCATTGCCCGCGTAGGCGCGATTACCCTGCAGAACGTCCAGCTGTATGAGCAGGCCTTAAAAAGAGCGGAGGAATTGAGGATAGCTTACGATGAATTAAAAGAAATGCAGGATAAGTTGACCCAGATGGAAAAACTCAAGGCCATCGGCCAACTGGCAAGCGGCGTGGCCCACGATATGAGGAACCCGCTGGGGATCATAATACAGGGTGTTTCTTATTTGGAACAGTTAATCCCTCCGACTGAAAAAGAGCAGTTAGAAACCCTGACCATGATTATGGATAGCGCGCAAAGGGCAGACGGAATCGTTGCCTCGCTTCTGGATTTCTCCCGGGCTACAAAATTGGAATTACGCCCCGAAGACATCAACTCTATACTGGAAAATTGTTTGAAGCTGGTAAAAACAGAATTAAAACATATTAAAGTAACCAGGCAGATTCAGGAAGGCCTGCCAAAAGTTCCGGTAGATAAAAATAAACTGATGCAGGTATTTATCAACCTGTTTATGAACGCGGCTCACGCAATGCCGGAGAATGGGGAGCTTATTGTCCGCTGTTTCCTTAAGAAAGCGGAAGAAGTTATTATCGTGGAAGTTGAGGATACCGGCACAGGGATTTCCGAAGAAAATCTGAAAAGGATATTTGACCCTTTCTTTACCACAAAAGGCCCGGACAAGGGGACCGGCCTTGGGTTATCAGTAAGCCAGAATATCATTAATTTGCATAAAGGGCAGATGGAAATAAGCAGCCAGCTTGGGGAAGGGACTAAGGTCAGCGTTACTTTGAGAATCTCTAAACAGGAGGGATAGATGGATAAGAAGAAGATATTGATCATTGATGACGAAGAGAATTTCTGTAATCTGGTGAAGAAAAACGTGGAAAAGACGAATGAGTTTGAAGTCTTTACGGCGACAAACGGCGAAGACGGAATTAAATTGATTAAAGAGATAAAGCCGGATTTGATATTGCTTGATATAATAATGCCGGGCTTAGACGGCGGAGACGTTGTTTCTCTGATAAGGAGCGATAACAGCATAAAAAATACCCCTATCGTGTTCTTGACCTCACTGGTAAGAAAAGATGAGGGCGGTTGCCAGGCAAGTTTTACCAAAGGGTATTCGCTTTTGGCAAAGACAGTAACTGTGGGAGAGCTTATAGCCTGCATTAAGCAGAATGCCATTTAGGCTTGGTTAATTTCTTAATTAATGTATAATTAAAGTATAAAAGGAGGATCAAATGGAAAACAAAAAGACATGCGCCTGTACCGCGGTTCTAAACGGAGTTGGGATAATACTGCTTTTAGCGGCGGCTTTTGATGTCCTGCCGTTGACTGATAACTTTGTAATATTTCTGGCGATTTCCTGTTTTATTATCAGCGGGATAGTCAAGAAGATTACAAAAGGCCCAAGCTCCTGCTGTAAATAATAAATCTTCTGCTGTCTAAAAAATGAAAGGAAATTATATGAAAAGATATTTTTGTCTATTTTCAATTTTAGCTTTTGTATTAGTTGTTTGCGGTTGCGCCTCAAATAAAACAAGGGTAGCTGAAGGCGCGGGCATCGGTGGGGCTGTCGGAGCGCTGGCAGGAGGGATCATCGGTTATCAGAGCGGACATCCTATCCAGGGAGCCGCGATAGGGGGAGTAATCGGCGGCGGCACAGGAGCAGTTGTCGGAGCGCAGATCAAGAAACCAACCCAGGATGCCGCAGATCAAGCCCCGGTTCAGTTGACTATGCAGCAGATAGTTGATTTGACTAAGCAAGGCGTATCCAGTGATGAAATTATTACTAAAATTAAAGCAGCAAACTCCAAGTATTTCTTAACCGCGGATGACCTTAGTTATTTACAGAAACAGGGCGTAAGCCAGCGGGTTATTGAAACAATGCAGGCTGTTGGTAAGTAGGAGCGGCTGCCGGGTTTGCCTGATACTATGGGAAAAAGCAAAATCTTCCGTACATATTTATTTTCCTTAAGCTTAATTGTATTCTTTCTCTCCGGTTGCGTGTACATAACTCATTTAGATGAAGCCCTGTTTTTAAAAGGTTTAGAAGATAACCAGAAGCAAATGCGGGCGCAGATGGAGAGAGAGGAAAGGCTCTACGCTAAGCTAAAGGCTGATATTCTCGGCAATAAGCTTAAGGCTTTAACCTCTAAGCATAAAATCATCAGGGACTACGGAGAGCCGACTCTATGTAAACCGGCTGAAGGCCAGGGTATTATCAAAGAAACGTGTTTTTACCGTAAGCAGGCAGGTGGCTTGCTTACTGAAGTAATTTCGCTTAATTTTGATGAGCAGGCTAGATTGTATTCTTGGGATGCCCCGGGCAGCGGAAAATAGGGGCAGGGCGCTGATGTTTAATATGGGCAAAATACTTATATTTTTCGGCATCTTTATGGTTTTAGCGGGTGTTTGTTTTGCTTTGACTATTGATGATAATGGTTATACCTGGGTCTCCGCGCCTTATGAAGATAAATCGGCAGCCGGCAAGGAACTCTCAAAAAGAAACGGCAAAGATTATCTCTATTGGATTGATATGCTTGACGCTTTTTACAGCGTTGATAACTGGGGTATTATGTCATCTAAGATTAAAGATGTAGCCGCACAAATATCATTGCCTGATTTTCAAGAGCAGGACAAGCAATAGAGGGTCATTGAGTAGAAAATATTTATTATCGCTGGTTTTAATTTTAGTTTTATCCGGCTGCGCCACCCTGGAGACTCCTGGCGTATGCCCGGTGAAGCTTCCTCTTGGGACTATCCAGAATCCTATCGTTGACAGCAAAATTACATTAGCCGAGGCCTTAAGGAAATATGCCCCGCTTGAGTTTAAAGAAAGGCAGAAGATTGTTGATGTGTTGTACTATTCCTTTGACGGCAAGGTGCATAAAGGCCAGGTTGTTATTGAACGGCGCCTGGCAGCTGATATCCGCGAGGTCTTCAGGGTTGCCTTTGAGGCAAGGTTTCCTATTAAGTCGGTAATCCCGATTTCGCACGAAAGATTCTACAGGGATGGGGAGTGGAACAGCGATGGACAATCTATGCTCGCCAATAATACCTCTGCTTTTAACTACAGAAAGGTAACTGGAGGCAAAGGCCTTTCTATGCACGCCTATGGATTCGCTATTGATATTAACCCTTGGCAGAATCCTTATATTAAAGGAAACATTGTGTTGCCTGAAGGAGCGGTTTACAGGCCGGAAAGGCCGGGGACGCTTACCCCTTATTGCCCTGTTGTTAAGGCTTTCAAGCGCCTGGGCTGGACCTGGGGAGGGGAGTGGAAATCCCTGAAAGATTACCAGCATTTTGAGAAAGTTTTATAATAATAGAACGAAAGGGTATGTATGAGTTTTCCTAAAAACCGGATAATCAAGATCATAGTAATGCTGGTTTTTTTATCCTGTATGCTCTTTGCGAATTTTGTCGCGGTTAGGATGCTGATGCGTTATGGTGTAGACACGTATTTTTATGATAAGCTCCTGGTTGCCTATACCGTAGGGGGCAGGGAAGGCCTTAACCTGGAACTCGGAAAAATGCTCGTTACAGATAAGTTTGCCCGCGAGTCAGTGCTGGCTAAAGACTTTGCAATAAGGCTTGAGACCCTGGCTGACCCGGGCTCATTCTTAGAAAATAAGGTTGATATAAATAAGAGAACGGTAAATCTGATCAGGAATTTACGGTCTGCGGCAATTTACCTTATGCTTATATTGTTCGCCTGCAAGTTAATCATTGATTTTATCAATAAGCATAAATCCGGGAAATCCGCATAAAAGGCAAGATTTCTAAGAATATTTTAGTTTATCCGTTGACAACTTAAAGAATAGTGATAATATTATCGCAATGTAGTAACTTTCTTGAATTAAACCAATTAACTTAATGAGAGGGGGTGAATCAAAATGAAGAAAGCATTATTTGTACTTTTAGCTCTTTGTTTTGCCAGCACTTTAGCTTTAGCCCAGGAAGCAGCTAAGCTTGCTGAAGAGAAGGCTGCGGTGGCAACAGAGGCCTCTGGCGTGGTTGTCGTATCAGACGAAGTAAAAGATAAGGCTGCGGAAGTTGTTACCGATGAAACTACGATGACTGAAGAAGAAAAAATGGCAGCTGAAAAAGCAGAAGCCGAGAAAATGGAAGCTGAAGCTGCAAATAAATAAGCTTTAAGCATAAGAAGCAAAACGCTGACAGCAAGCTACAGGTATCAATTACTGCCAAGCAGGTTGGCGATGAGTTGAGTAAACCCTCGATCAAAAACCAGTAATAATCATTTATTATATATATAAAAAGGCCTCTTTTGAAATTGAAAGAGGCCTTTTTGTTTAAGGTTAAAGGGGAGTATTTTTCTTGACATTCTGAAAATAAAATGTGGTATACTTGTATGGAAGGGGGGATTATGTGTAAGCCACGGGAACCCCAGTATTGCTGGCAGTTTTGGTCATGCGTAAAAGCTGTCAGGGAAAACTGTCTTATCTACCAAAAAAACTACGGAAAAAGGTGCTGGTTGTTATCCGGGTGCTCGGCTATGGTTGAGCGCCAGTTTAAGAATTGCTGGGAATGCCCCTGGTATATGAAAACTAACCTGGCTGAAACAAAAGCAAAAGCTCAATAATCCTGCCTATATAATAAAACAATGGAAGAAAAACTTATCCTGCAATTTGTGGCATTAACCACCTTTTTTTGATAAAGAAGCTAAAATGAAAAGAGTTTTCCTGAGTTTTAGCCCTGAAGATAGCCGGAAGGTTGAAAAGTTAATAAATCTTCTTCGCTGCCCGGATTACCAACTGGATTTTTATGAAGGCCCGCTGGATCTTGATTTTGATGCAGAGGGGTCTGAGGCAATCCGAATGGCAATAGGCGAGAAGATAGCCAAGTGCAATATCGCGGTCTGCCTTATAGGGGAAAATACGCATAAAAGCAGGTGGGTTGATTCCCAACTGCGCAAAAACAGGAATAAGGGGAATAAGATTATTGCTATGGCTTTAAAAGGAGTGGAGTGCGCTGTGCTGCCTGATGTGGTAAAAGAGGAGTTTCTTACTTTTTATCCGTGGGACCCGCAGAAATTAAGGATGCTCATTACTGAGGATACCCAAAAGCCCTTTAACAATTCTTTATAATAAATAAGCCCAAGAGAGAAGGTTGCTTGAGCGCTTAATCCCAGGAAATTTATTCTTGGGATTTTTGCTTTATTGGAGTAAAATACTATCATACGTAGGATATCGGCGAGTGGCTTAAACAGGAGGAAGGTATGAAGAAATCTATCGGAGCAATTACCGTTGTTTTTCCTACCCCGGTTTTTGTTGTGGGAACATATGATAAAGAGTCCAGGCCAAACGCGATGGTTTGCGCCTGGGGAGGGATTTGCTGCTCTGACCCGGCATGCCTGAGTATTTCTTTAAGAGAGGCCACATATACTTATGCTAATATCTTAGAAAAGAAATCTTTTACCGTCAACATCCCCTCGGAGGCGCAAATCAAAGAAGCTGATTATTTCGGTATTGTTTCCGGAAGGGCGGAAAATAAATTCGCTTCTACCGGCCTGACTCCGGTAAAGAGCGAGCTGGTGGATGCTCCTTATATTAAAGAATTCCATTTGAACCTGGAGTGTTCTCTGCTGCATGCTATCAAAGTGGGGCTGCATACGCTTTTTATCGGCCAGATTAAAGATGTAAAAGTTGAAGAAGAAGTATTAACAAAAGAAGGGTTCCCGGACATAGAGAAAATTAAACCGATAACTTTTAACCCTGCCAACCGCACATATTATGGCACTGGTAAATGCCTGGGAAAGGCGTTTTCCATCGGTAAGCCGCGGGAAGAATAAATATATGACAAAAATTAAACGAAAGGCGCGCCTATTGACTGCCGCGCAAGCTAAGGCCTTAGATAAAAAAGCCGGATTTAAATTCGGGATATCAACTCTTTTGCTGATGGAGAATGCCGGGCGCTCTGTCGGAGAAGAGGCATTAAAAATCCTGAAAAAGAGGAAAGGCAATGCCGCGATATTTTGCGGTAAAGGCAATAATGGAGGGGATGGGTTTTGCGCTGCCAGGCATTTGTTGGCAGCCGGCATCAAACCGGATATTTATTTGTGCGGTAGAATAGCTGATGTTAAAAATGAAGCCAGGGCTAACCTGGATATACTTTTGCGCTTGAAACAGAAAATAATAGAATCCGGCCATGGCAGGATGCCTTCAATAAAAGCAAAGAAGTACAGTTTAATTATTGACGCGCTTTTAGGCGTTGGGCTAAAGGGAGGGGTAAGCTATACTTATCAGGAGCTTATTAATATAATCAACTCTTCAAAGGCTTATGTCTTATCGGTTGATATTCCTTCAGGGCTTGACGCGACTTCAGGCAAGCCTGCGGGTGTTTGTGTAAAGGCCGATAAAACAATTACCTTTGTGGCTGAAAAACGAGGGATGGCCTCAAAAGGCGGCAGGAAATATTGCGGAGAAGTATTGGTAAGGGGAATAGGAATTGCGTTATAGGCAGATAGCGATAATAACCTTAGTTTTAATTCTTTCCTCAGGGGTATTGAGTTTTGCCGGAACGGTTGCTTTTACCCTTGATTGCGGCGGATTTAACAGTTTGCCTGAGCCAAGGCTCAGGTATCCTATAAGCGAAACAGCTATTTTAACCGGCAGCGGCCCTTTAGAGTTCCAGTGGTGGAATGATGTGGTTGGCATACGCGGGTTTACTATTAAGATATATAAAGGCTATAATATGTACGCGGGGGATTTAATTTATAAAGAGAATTTACCCCAAGACGCGTCTTCTCTTAAAGTTGATTCGGGCTTGTTTGAGGATGGCCAGGTCTATACCTGGTCATTGATCCGGATTTCATATACGGGATATAAAAGCGACAGGAGTTTCAATTCTTTTAAGGCAATCAAAGAGTAGAGAGGGCCCATGAAAAACATAAGTTTATTTTTTAGAAGTTTTTACGTAAAAGTCGCGCTCTCTTTTATACTTTCCCTGTTATTCGTAGCGCTTCTAAGCAATTTTATCCTTTTAGAATTCAGCTTGAAGTCGCAGTTCAGCCAACTGCGGGAGAAACTTAAGGTAATCGCGCAAACTGCCGTGCTTTCGGTAAATATAAACGAATTAAATAATATCCCGCTTAATCCCGGGGGAGTGAATACGCCTGCCTTTAAAGATCTGGCCTTGCAATTATTAAAAATTAAACAAGCTAATCCGGTAATCAGGTATATCTACATAATGTCCAAGACTGAGCAGCCGGGAATTTATCAGTTTATGGTTGACCCCGACGCGCTCTCCGGAAAAACTTCCAAGGCCCGCGCGGCTTCATTGCCGGGAGCCAGATATGATGCCCGGCGTTTTCCGGAGATGCTTAAGGCTTTTGACGCTCCTGCCGCGGATACTAAACTGGTTGTTGACGAGTGGGGCAAGCTGCTTTCCGGGTATGCCCCTATTTTTAAAAATAACCAGGCGATTGCTATATTAGGCATAGATATAGATGCCAGTGATGTGCATCTGGCTGAAAAAGGCCTGCTGCAGAGGGGTATATTTATTTTGTTAATGGGTGTTCTTTTTTCCCTGCTCCTTGGCGCGGTATTATCAATAAAAATAATTTCCCCGGTTAAAAAACTAATTGACGGCACAAAACATATTGCGGAAGGGGATATGGAGTACCGGGTAAAAGTCCCCTCCCGGGATGAAATCGGCCAACTAGCCGCGTCTTTTAATGATATGGCCTCAAGCCTTGCGGATGCCCGGGAGAAACTGCACGATTATTTTTACCGGATGGTCCAGGCAATGGTGCGCAGCCTGGAAGCAAAAGACCCGTATACCCGCGGGCATTCAGACAGGGTCAGCGAAATATCCTACGAGATTGCCCTGAATATGGGGATTCCTCTTAAGGATGCGGAGATGCTAAAAAAAGCCGCGCAGATGCATGATATAGGCAAGCTGGGGATTCATGACGATATACTGAATAAAAAAAGCAGTTTATCCCAGGGGGAATGGGACTTGGTGCGTAAACATCCCGAGGTAGGGGAAGAGATATTAAAGCCGGTGTTTTTAGATGAACAGATGCTTTCGGTAATCAGGTCGCATCATGAGCGTTATGACGGCACCGGTTATCCTGACGGCCTGAAGGCCGATGAGACCAGCATATTCGCTCAGATTGTTTCGGTAGCGGATGCTTATGACGCGATGACTTCATCACGCTCTTACCATACGGCAATGGCTAAAGAAGAGGCGCTGGCTAAGATAAAAGCCGTCTCCGGCACCCAGTTTAACCCCGCCGTTGTCCAGGCATTAGAAAAAATATCAGAATAAACAAATGAGTGTTCTAAAGACCTACTCTCGTGAACAGATAGCAAAACAAAACATCCTGACTTTGTTCAGGTGGATTGAAAGCGGAAACCTGGAAGAAATAGAATTAAATAATTTAATATGTTTTATTAAAGAACAGCTGGAAATATTAAAAAAAGAAAGCGCTTCAGGCAAGGTTTCCTGCCCGCAAGTATATGGTTGTCTTGATGATAGTTTTCTTAACGCTATTCTTAAAGATTATGGATTTGGGTCTGATAACCGGTTGCTATTAGACCGTTTATTTGCTGAAGCTGCCGGAAAAATTAAGACAGGTAAAGATATCCCGGAAGCTGCGGCCAGGCATCCCTGGTTGGATATTAAAAATAGTTTGACCGACTGCCTGGAAAACGAAGTAATCATTTCTTTCCCCGGAAAAACCAATACAGATTTAACAAAAACTGAAATATTTGCCGCTCCGGATATCAATTCTATCGTTGATTTAATGAATAAGAGTATCCTTTCCGTTTTAAATACCCATGTTAATTTGTCTGGTGCCTATAGGCTGGTCCATAAGGGTTCCACTGCAAGAGGCGTGTCTCTTGACAACGCTGAGTTTGATTTTGACCCGTTATTTGCCAGCCAAAAGGATTACGATTTATTTTTAAAGAAACTACCTTTAATTTTAAATACTCTATCCGAAATATGGAAGGTAAACGGGGTTAGTATTTTAAGCGAGGATAGTGATAATCAATACCCGTGGGGAAGATTGATCAATCTTATCGCGCTGGATAAAGATGGGATTGTTTTTAGGGTACAGTTACTTGCGGGTAAAGATAGAAAGAGCTGGATTGAATTTATCAACGGTCAAATGGCGCAAATCAAGGCTTTAGGCGGCAGCTGGGAATATGTAAGCGGACAGATTATTTTATTTAAAAGATTAGTCAGGGATGTGCTCCATGGTTATGGAAAATCCTATGGCGGTTTGGATGGTATGATGTGCGTGGAGTTTATACTGCAGGCCGACAGTTCTGCGGAATACGGAAGAAGAATAACAACGATAGGTTCATTTGATAAAACTATGCGCTGGGTGTATAGGATAGGTTTTGATCAAGCTTCTTCAGCAATTATCCCCTTTGATATAGCGACTAAACAAACAGGAATATATTCTCCGGATCCGAATAAACTACCAATAACCTGTTCTTCTATTTTTTGGAATAAACTGGTAAATGCCGCCAGGAAATATGTGGAATTAAATAAAGTTGAGATGTCGGAAGATGAATTTGCCGGTTTGGGGATTAACCCGGACAGGATATCGGGGCAGCTATATGAAGTTATTTAAAACAGCGGTATTTATATTAGTAAGTACGGTAATTTTATCTTCAGCCTGTATTTACGCTCAAGATGTTCCACAAAATGCTGCAAAGGTTTATTCCGAAGAGCAGGTAGCTAAACAGAATATCCTGACTATATTCGGCTGGATTGAAAAGGGCAGTTTAGGGGAAGTTGAACTCAAAAATATAAGTTCTTGTATTAAAGAACAGTTACAGGTATTAAAAAAGGAGTGTGCTTCAGGTAAGGGGTCTTCTGGGCGGGTATATGGTTACCTGGATGATAATTTCCTTAGTTCTGTTACTAAAGAGTACAAATGGGGAGTTGATTATAGCTGGTTCTTAAATAGTTTATTTATTGAAGCCGCCGGTAAAGCGGATGAAGCCAGTAAGGTGAAAGTTAAATCGAATAAAAGTATGCCGGAAACTGTGGCGAAACATCCCTGGCTGGATATCAGGAATAATTTAGTGGATTGTTTAAAAAACGAGGTGATAATTTCTTTTCCTGCAGCATTCAACACTAACCTGACAAAGCCCGAGATACTTGTTGCTCCGGATATCTCCTTTACTGCGAATTTAATGGAAAAGGCATTAACCTTAATATTAAAGAATCAACTTAACATATCCGGCGCCTATAGGCTGGTTTTTAAAGGTTCCACCAGCAGGGGTA
This sequence comes from uncultured Planctomycetales bacterium, assembly GCA_964593005.1. GTDB lineage: Bacteria > Omnitrophota > Gorgyraeia > Gygaellales > Profunditerraquicolaceae > UBA6249. The sequence goes on along the minus strand of CAZQGT010000036.1, from coordinate 3,499 downwards.
CTTCTTTGGATAATGCGGATTTTGATTTTGATTTATTATTTGACAACCAGGAAAGTTTAACTAGTTTTTTTACCAAGGTCGACCATGTTATTGATAGTTTATCCAGGGAATACAAAGCGCAAGGATACATTATTTTAGGTAAGTATGAATATGATGTTCCAAAAAGGAGATTGGTTAATTTGCTTGCGCAGGATAAAAATGGGGTTGTTTTTCGCATGCAATTACTTGTGGGCATAAAAACCAGGATTTATGTTGATATGCTTAATTCTCAAATAGCGCAGATTAAAGCTTTAGGAGGGAATTGGGATTATGTCTCGGGGCAGATTATTATGTTTAAGAGACTGGCCAAGGACGTCTTGCGCAGCTACGGTAAATCCTACGATAATATGACTGGTCCGGAATGTGAACAGTTTATAATACAGGTGTCTAATTCTTTAAACCATGGCGAAAAGATAATAAGTATAGGTTCATTTGATAAAACTATGCGTTGGTTATATAAAGTTGGTTTCGATCAAGCCTCCTCAACGATTATCCCTCTTGATATGGCGGATGATCGGGTTGCCATGTATATATATCCAACAAGGGAAAATGTTATGAAGAAATTCTCTCCTATCCTCTGGAAGAAACTGGTAAATGCCTCCAGAAGGTACGTGGCGTTAAACAAAATTGATCTATCGGAAGACGAATTTGCCAGTTTAGGCAAGGATTTCTAGGAAGCCCATGGTAATGTCAGATAAATTACATAATAGGAAACAGAAAAAGATATTGTTTGTTAATGCTGCGGTTTGCGAAGGCCGGACCCAGGTGCCTGTGGGCTTGATTTATCTGGCGAGTAATTTAAAAAGGCATGGTTATGAGTGCGAAATCGTTCATGTAGTTGGTCCGCAGACATTGCAGGTTTGCATAAACAAGATTTATGCGAATCAGTATTTATTTGTGGGGTTTTCAATCTGGATGGGTTCGCCTGCGTTAGATTTACTGAATCTTGCCGGCCTAGCCAAGTCCAGGGGAATACCGACCGTAGCAGGAGGCAAGTTTATCAGCAGCCTGAAATCGGATGCGCTGGAGGAGAAGAATATTGATATAGCCGGCATCGGGTATTGTGAAGATACTATTGTTGAGGTAGCGGACGCTTTAAATGGAGAAAAAAGCCTCTCAGGTATCAATGGAATAATTTACCGGGATAAATCCGGAGAGATCATTACTACAGCCAGCAGGATAGATGATAATACAGATCTTGACCGCTTTGACTATGATCTAAGTTTTATCAGGGATTGGACGCCATATTTGAAAAAGACCCGTCAAGGGTTGATCCTTCGGGACCCCCTTGAAACGCAGAGAGGATGTTTATACAATTGCAGCTTTTGTTTTCATAGCGACGAAATGCTTTATCGCAATACAAAAGGCGAAAAGCATATCGCCCGCCATTCTATTGAGTATGTGATTGATAAGGCAAGGTACTTGAAAAAGAATACGGGTGTTAATAAGATAAGTTTTTGCGACGATGAATTCTGGGTTGATGGCAAGCGTTCATTGATTATAATAGAAAAGCTCAAACAAATCGGTATCGAGATTTTCTTTATACGCATAAGGTTTTCCAGCATAGGCAGGGATATGGTCAGGGAATTAAAAAAGCTTAACGTTAATTCAGTTGCCTGCGGTTTGGAATCCGGGTCCAAGAGGATTTTTGGGTTAATGAACAAAGGCCAGGCGCTGGAAACGGTAGAGAAAAATATTAAGATACTGGATGAGGAAAGAATGCGCGCTTACACAGGAATTATAATCGGTAACCCTACAGAGACAAAAAAAGAGATGCTGGAAAGCATCAGGTATATGCTTAGCTTGAGAAAAATTAATAAGAGCCTCGGCCTTACGGCAAATGTTTATTCAGTTATTCCCTCAACAGTTTTTGGGAATCTTGCTGAGCGTGAAGGTTTTAAAAAGCCTGATAGTATGCGCGGCTGGCTTTTTACGGGTAGCGAGAATTATGAATTTCTGAAACAATGGCTACCATGGTATACTGAAAAGGAGAGAAAGTATATGATAAGGCACTTAGATTATTTCCGCATTAATTCACGTATAGCTTATCTCCTTTACGGCAAATGGGAAAGAAAGATTCATATTAAGCTTCTTGCTTTGCCGTTATTCCTACTTGAAAAAATCACGTTTTACCGTTTATATTATTGGAATTTTACTTTTCCCTGGGAAGTTAAATTATATAAGGTGTTTTTTGAGAAATTACCAGGTTTTAAGAACACTACGATCTAAAAGTTATATGAGATTATAGCAGGAGGTAGGGATAATGGGCCTATTTGATTTTTTCTTCGGGAAAAAAGATAATATTGATCCGGCTCCAAGCGATAAAAGGGATATCCCGAGATGGGAAGTTTCCCTGCCGGCTAAAATAAAGTTTGAAGGATTTGAGGATGAGATAGAGTGCGAAGTAAGGGATTTGAATTTAAAGGGCTTTTACCTGGTTGCGGGCAAGCAAATCCCAAAGGAGCAAGCAGTAGCCTGGCTGCGTTTTAATCAAGGGCCGTCTTTTAAAATAGAAATGTTGATTCTATGGGAAAAGGAGGCAGACGGTAAATACCTATATGGGGTTAAATTTACCAAACTTTCCGGACCGGACAGGGAGAATATCTGCCAGGTAATGAAAGATTATTTTTCTGCCAATATCTGGTGGAAGGATTCAGGGGATATTGATAACAAAAGGAGCTGATTATGAAGGTTTTAATTGCCGCTGTGGCGGATCATGCCTGGGTTGAAAACGGGTGCCTTTCTTTATGCAGGGCATTTGACAGCATAAGCGTTGATAAGTTCCCCTATCTCCTGGCGCGTATGAGTGTTGCCCTGCGCCTCCTGATTAACAGGCTTGAGGCAGGGGAACATAAGCTGGGTATTTCACTGACCGATGCCGATGGCCACAAGTTAATGAATAGCGATATAAAAATAAACTTTCAATTTCCCGAGGGCGCGGTTTCAGATACTTCATTTTCCTTCGCGCTTAACGGGCAAAACGTTACTTTTCAGAAACCGGGTGATTACGTGATTAATATATTGGTTGATGCCAGGATTGAGGCAAGTGTGCCTCTTTATGTCAGGGAAAGCAAGCCCGGCGGGAAACTGGATATTCCCGACCGGATTTAGGACAAAAGGATAATTTTTATATGGCAAGGATTAAACTGGATTTGCACGGCATCTTTAATAACGGCAGGGCGATTGAAAACGAGCTCAAGCGGGTGATTGATGAGGCGCTAAATAAGAGGATCAATGAAATTGAGATCATCCCGGGCAAGGGGAGCGGCCAGCTGAAGAAACATGTGCTGCGTTTTCTTGAGCAGCCGCAGGTCAAGCGGCTTTATCACCGTTTGGAAAAAGATGACAAGAATTTCGGAAGGATATTCGTGCATTTCAGGTTCTAATAATAAATATATTATTACTGGACAAAATTTAGAAATGTGTTATACTTCATCAAGTAGTGAATAAAGGATTAGAG
>CAZQGT010000035.1:0-14938 GCA_964593005.1 uncultured Planctomycetales bacterium | reverse complement strand
GCCGCTTTTCTTAAAATCTTCAACAACCTTTAAACTTTTAATCGCCTTACGGTTACTTAAGACATCTTTTGATTTCTCTAAGTCTTTTCTGAATTTACGGCAGACAACATCCAGATCTAATTCTTTTAAAAGCTCGACTATCGCTTCAGCGCCGATCTTGGCTTTGAAATTTGTGCCATATTTACTCAATGCTTCCTGATATTTCTCATCGGTAAGCAGTTCTTTTTTCTTTAAAGGAGTAGTCCCGGGATCGACAACCACATACTCCTCATAATAAATAATTCTTTCTAAATCCCTTAAACCGATATCCAGCAATGCGCTCATCCGGCTGGGTACGGCTTTAAAAAACCAGATATGTGTTACCGGGGTAGCTAAATCAATATGCCCCATGCGCTCACGCCTCACGCTTGAACGATCAACAGTTACTCCGCAGCGGTCGCAGGTAATCCCTTTAAATTTAATACCTTTATATTTACCGCAGTTACATTCCCAATCACGGACCGGGCCAAATATTTTCTCGCAAAACAGACCGTCTTTTTCCGGCTTTAACGTGCGGTAATTAATAGTTTCGGCTTTCTTAACTTCGCCTTTAGACCAAAGTTTGATTACCTGAGGACTGGCGATCTTAATTGAAATACTGTCAAATGAGACGATTTCTTCCATTATTTAGCCTTTTCTGTTTTGATATCAAGGCATAAGCCTTGCAATTCTTTGATTAAAACATTAAATGACTCTGGAGTCCCATGGGTTAAGCGCTGCTCACCCTTAACTATTGCTTCATAGATACGCGTCCTTCCGCTTACATCGTCGCTCTTAACAGTAAGCATTTCCTGCAAAGTAAAAGCCGCGCCATATGCTTCAAGAGCCCAAACTTCCATTTCGCCTAACCTCTGTCCGCCGAATTGCGCTTTTCCTCCCAACGGCTGCTGAGTAACCAAGGAATACGGGCCGATAGAACGGGCGTGAATCTTTTCATCAACCAAATGGATTAATTTCAGGATATACATATACCCGACAGTTACCTTTTGGTCAAATGGCTCTCCGCTATAACCGTCATAAAGCGTAATCTTACCGTCTTCAGGAAGGCCTGCTTTCTTCAACAATTCCTTAATTTCAACCTCTTTCGCGCTGTCAAATATCGGGCAGCTCACATTTAAGCCCAATGCCTTTACCGCCCAGCCTAAATGACATTCCAGGATCTGGCCGACGTTCATACGCGAAGGAACGCCTAACGGGTTTAATACTACATCTACCGGCGTACCGTCAGGCATATAAGGCATATTTTCTTCCGGGATAATCCTGGCGACAACACCCTTATTACCGTGCCGACCGGCGAGTTTATCTCCTTCAGAAAGCTTGCGCTTTGTGGCAATATAAACCACGACCCTCTTTAAAATACCTGTGGGTAACTCATCCCCGCGGCGCACTTTTTCAATCTCCTGCTCTTCTTCTGCCAATAACTCCTGGACCTGCTCATCAAAAGAAGCTGCTAAAATCTTAGCTTCGTCATTATCGCTGAAATCATATTTCTCTACCTTCTTTTTATCTATACCTAAAACCTGGGCTAAACGCACAGTTTTTTCTATCTGCAAGAATTCAATCTCCTGCTTATAATAAGCTTTGAGCTCACGGATTTTTGCTAATTCTTTAGTTTTTTCTTCCTTAGTTTTACGGCCGCGGTCTTTACGCTGAAAGACATGCACGTCAATAACTACCCCTTCAACTCCCGGAGGAACAACCAAAGAGGTATCCCGGACATCCCCGGCCTTCTCGCCAAAAATAGCCCGCAGCAACCTTTCTTCAGGGCTTGGCTCAGAATCAGTTTTAGGAGTAATTTTACCTACCAGAATATCCCCGGCGTTTACTTCCGCGCCAACTCGGATAATCCCGTCTTCGTCTAAATTCTTTAAGGCTTCCTCGCTTACATTAGGGATATCACGGGTAATTTCTTCATTACCCAGCCTGGTTTCAGCAGCCTCAATCTCAAATTCTTCAATATGAATAGAAGTAAATGTATCTTCTTTGATTAATTTCTCGCTAATAAGAATGGCATCTTCAAAGTTATAGCCTCGCCATGGCATAAAAGCCACCAGGACGTTTTTACCTAAAGCTAACTCGCCGTTTTTAGTGGCAATTCCATCAGCAATTGCCTGGCCAGCTTCAACCCGGTCGCCTAATTGCACCAAAGGCCTTTGATTAATAGAAGTGTCGGCGTTAGTGCGCAGGAATTTCTTTAAGTGATAAATCTTCTTACCAACTGTAATTGATGAAGCGTCCACGCTGGTTACTTTACCTGACTCCTCGCACATAACCACGGTTCCGGAATCCTGGGCCACTTTAGCCTCCATATCAGTACCAACCAAAGGAGACTCGGTAATCATCAGAGGCACAGCCTGTCTTTGCATATTTGAACCCATCAGCGCGCGGTTGGCATCATCATGCTCAAGGAAAGGAATTAATGCTGCGGCAACAGAAACCAGCTGCTTGGCGGAAACATCCATATACTGCACATCTTTTGCTAAAACCTTAGGAAAATCTTCTCTATAACGGCAAGTTACAAACTTATCTACAAATCTGCCTTCGCTATCCAAGGCAACATCAGCCTGGGCAATAATCTTATCTTCTTCAATATCCGCGGTTAAATATTCAAACTTTTTAGTTACCCGCCCGTCTTCTACCTTACGATATGGGGTTTCAATTAAGCCTAAAGAGTTAATCCTCGCAAAACAACTTAAAGAAGCGATTAACCCGATATTTGGGCCTTCAGGGGTTTCAATAGGACAGACCCTTCCATAATGCGAAGGATGAATATCTCTAACTTCAAAACCTGCTCTTTCCCTTGAAAGTCCTCCGGGACCTAATGCGCTCAAGCGTCGTTTATGGGTCATCTCTGCCAGAGGATTAATCTGGTCCATAAACTGAGATAGCTGGCTGCGGCCGAAGAAATCCCTGATCTGATTGCTCAAAAGCTTGGAGTTAATCAGGTAATGCACATTCAAATTATCAAACTCGCCTAAAATACTTAACCTCTCTTTAATTGAACGCTCAACCCTGGAAAGACCGATACGCACCTGATTTTGTACTAGTTCCCCGACGCTCTTCACGCGGCGGTTTCCTAAATGGTCAATATCATCAATCTTCCCTTCACCGGCATTCAACTTAATCAAATATTCAATTACCTTAATTACAGTATCTGAATCAAGTATTCTTTTTTCTAATGATACATCCATACCCAGCTTACGATTGAGGATAAAACGCCCAGCCCTCTCTAAATCGTATCTGGCAGGATCAAAGAACAACCTATAGAAGAGGCCTTCCGCAGCCTCTTTGGTAACCGGCTCAGTAGGCCGCATCTTGCGGTAAAAATCAAGGTATGCCTCTTCTTTATTTTTGGTGTAATCTTTCTTTAAGGTATTAATAATCTCAGGATGTTCTTTTCCAAAAGCAGCAAAAATCTGGCTGTCTTCGGAAAAACCAAGGATCCTCAGGATTTGTGTTGCGGGAAAATTTCTACGGCGGTCAACGTATGCAGTAATTGTCTCGGTGAGGTCATATTTAAATTCAAGCCATGCGCCGCGGTAAGGGATAACTCGGCCGTAAAAAATCTTTTTGCCAGTTGGATGCAGCTCTTCTTCAAAAGATACGCCAGGAGAACGCTGCAGCTGGCTGACCACTACACGCTCATCCCCATTTATAATAAATGTGCCGGTCTCAGTCATTAAAGGAATTTCGCCGAAATAGGCATCCTGCTCTTTTGTTTCCTTGGGAGTAGTTAAGCGGAATTTTACCTTTAACGGAGAGGCATAACTCAACGAACGATTCTTGGATTCGCTTATCGTGTACTTAGGTTTGCCTAAAGAATAGCTGATAAAATCTAATTTTACCGAGCGGTCAGGGCTTTCAATGGGAAAAATCTCTCCAAAGACCTCTTGCAATCCCTGGTTCTTTCTTCCATCTGCAGGAATATCCATCTGCAGAAATTCACGATAGGTATCAAGCTGTACATCCAAAAGATTAGGTAAATCGTAAACTTCTTTTATCTTAGCAAAGCTTTTACGTTTATTCATAATCCCTTATGGCTAAATTCAGCCTAGTTTTAATTACTTAGGTTTACTTAAACTTACTTATACTTAATTGAATTTACTTTAACTCTACAGTTGCACCAGCTGCTTCTAATTTCTTTTTAATTTCAGCGGCTTCATCTTTAGTAGCGCCTTCTTTAATTGACTTAGGAGCAGCATCTACTAAATCCTTGGCTTCTTTTAAACCCAAGTTAGTTATAGTGCGGACTTCTTTAATTACCGCAATTTTATTTGCGCCGGCATTCGCCAACACAACGCTAAATACGCTTTTCTCTTCTGCGGCGGCAGCTGGAGCAGCAGCTCCGGCAGCTGGAGCAGCAGCCATAGGCATATTAGCGCTTACGCCGAATTTTTCCTCCAAAGCCTTAACTAAGTCAGAGAGCTCTAAAACACTCATCGTCTCTATAGACTTGATTAATTCTTCCAATTTTGCAGTTGCCATTTCTTCCTCCCTTTTAGCTAGTTTTCTTTTGTTTGATTTGATCTAAGCAATAGACGAATTTCTTTAAAGTCTGATTTAAAACAACGGCTAACTTTACAATCGGGGCGTTTAATGCGCAGACTACCTGGGCCCTGAGCACATCCTTGGATGGAAGCTTACTCATTGTTTCTATATCTTTTGAAGTTAAAATTTTCTCCTCAAGAAGGCCCCCTTCTAATACAAGCTTTTCATGGTCTTTACGGAAATCGCACAAAATCTTAGATGTCCCCACAGGTTCATCTTTAAAGAAAATCAAGCCGCAGGGCGATTCAATGGCTTTAACCAGGTCATTTAAACCCAGGTCTTTCATTGCCCTTCTGGCTGTGCTGTTTTTAACAACAAAAAGATCTGAACCAGTAGCCTTAAGGGTCTTTCTAAGCCCGCTCATATCAGGGCTGGCTACTCCAGAGTATTTCACCACAATAAGCCCCTTGGACAACTTAAAACTATTCTTTATGCGGCTTTCTGATACTTCTTTAACTAATAACCCGATTTTTTTCATATTATAAACTCGCTTTACTTTATATTAATTTAACAACTTAGCCTTAATCCCGGATTCATGGAAGCAGCAATACTTAAACTTTTCACAAACTTACCTTTTACCGAAGCCGGTCTTGATTCATTGACCGCCTCTATTACCCTGGAGGCATTGTCATTTAGCTGATCTTCGCTGAATGAAATTTTCCCCACTGACAAATGCATACCGCCCTGCTTATCAACGCGGAACTCGACTTTACCCTTGCGTACATCTTCAATGGCTTTTGATATGTCATTGGTAACAGTCCCGGTCTTAGGAGAAGGCATCAAACCACGTGGCCCCAACACCTTTCCCAATTTACTTAAATCTTTCATCATCTCCGGAGTGGCTATAGCACAATCAAAATCAAGAAATCCTGCGCCAACTTTTTCTATCAACTCTGTACCGCCTACATAATCCGCTTTTGCTTCCCTGGCCTGGCGCTCATGTTCACCCTTACAAAATACGGCCACACGCACCTTTTTGCCCGTTCCATGAGGAAGCACCACCGTACCGCGGACCATTTGGTCGCTTTTCTTGGTATCAACGCTTAAATTAAAATGCAGGTCAACTGAGCCGTCAAACTTTGGTTTAGGCAGCTTTTTCAATAGAATAATTGCTTCCTTTAACTGATAAAGCTTGTCATGCTCAACCTGCTTAACCGATTCCTTATATCTTTTGCTGGATGTCTTCATAATTACCCTTCAACTGCAATGCCCATGCTCCTGGCAGTGCCTTCAATAATTTTGATCGCCTGTTCCATGCTTGCAGTATTTAAATCTGGAAGCTTAAGCTTGGCAATTTCTTCAACCTGTTTCTTAGTAACCTTACCGATAGTTTCTTTACCGCTGATACCTGATGCCTTAGCCAAATTAGCAGCTCTTTTTAACAAAATTGATGATGGCGGGCTCTTTATAATAAAGGTAAATGTCCTATCCTCAAAAACACTGATAACTACGGGCAGGATCAAGCCATCTTTACCCTTAGTTTGATCATTAAACTGCTTACAGAACTGCATAATGTTAACACCATGCTGACCTAAAGCCGGCCCTACCGGAGGAGCGGGATTTGCCTGCGCTGCCGGAACATGTAATTTAATCTGAGCCTTAATTGCCTTTGCCATAGTTATACCCTCTCCACCTGCCAGTATTCCAACTCTACCGGCGTAGAGCGTCCGAATATGGAAACACTTACCTTAACCTTGCCTTTTTCAGGATAAACTTCTTCAATTACACCGTTAAAATTCAAAAATGGTCCTTCATTAACCCTGACCTGCTCGCCTTTTTCAAAAACTATTTTAGGAGACGGCTTCGCAGCGGTCTCTTTGGTACGCTTAAGGATACTATCCACTTCTTCCTGGGGAAGAGGAACAGGCTTTCTGCCCAAACCGATAAACCCGGTAACCCCCTGGGAGTTCTTAATAAAAAGATATGTTTCCTCGCTCAAATCCATTTCTACCAATAAATACCCTGGAAAGAACTTCCTTTGAGTGATCTTCTTTTTACCGGAACGCACTTCAGAAACCTGCTCTGTGGGGATAACCACGCTTGGGATGGATTCGCTAAGGCCGCTAGCGGCAATCTTTTTTTCTAAAGATGCCTTAACTTTTTCTTCAATCCCGGTCTGAGTATGTACGACGTACCACTTTTTCATTTAAAAACCACGCTTAGAAATCTGGATAAACCCAGATCCACTATCCCAATAAAAATTGTCATTATCCCTGTAACCGTAATTACTAAAATTGTGGAAGCCAGAAGCTCTTTCCTGGTTGACCATGAAACCTTACTTAATTCAGCCCTGACTTCTTTTAAAAAATTTACCGGTTTTGCTATAATATTCATTTAAAACTTTTCTCCCAACCTGTAACTACAGGAGCGGCAGGACTTGAACCTGCAGTCACGGTTTTGGAGACCGTTGGTTTGCCATTAACCGACGCCCCTAAGTTTAATTTCTTTTAATTCCTATCCCGACTCATAATCCGCGTAAAAATTTATTTAAATTTTTACGCATTCGTCGGGATAAATTCGGCCATTTACTTATGTCGCGCTTTGCGCTCCATAAGTCAAGGCCTTATTTAATTTCCTTATGCGGGGTATGTTTATGACAGGAATTACAGAACTTACTAAGCTCAAGCCTATCCTGGTGCAACTTTTTATTTTTACTCGTCGTATAATTACGATTTTTGCAAACCGTGCATTCTAAAGTTATAGTTTCACGCATATTTTTTTTAGTAAGCTGGAGACGAGAATTGGACTCGTGACCCCGTCCTTACCAAGGACGTGCTCTACCAACTGAGCTACTCCAGCAATAATGGATTCGCTCCGTCGAATAAGCTTTTAAACAAAAAAAAACCACAGACCAAGAAATTATTCAATTATCTCTTTTAAGATTATAAAACTGCTAAATTAAAATACAATTATACTAGATGTTTACGTGAAAAAAAGAGTTTATACTAATAAGACAGGTTTGTCAAGGGCTTTTTTGACTTTTTTTAAATCACTTTGGAATACCAGATAAAAGGCGGTTACTTAAGTCCGCGAAATCATCTAAACCCAGGTTCTCCGGGCGCACGTTTCTATCAATACACCGTTGCTTAAAAAACTCTTCTAATAAGCCCATGGGGACAAATTCAGACAAGCTATTTCTCATAGTTTTTCTTCTCTGGTTAAAAGAGCCGCGTATCAATTTAAAAAATACGTCCTCATTCTTAACTTCAACGGCCGGCTTTTGCCTGAATTTTAAACTTATAAAACAAGAGTCTACTTTTGGAACAGGTTTAAAACTCCCTTTTTTTATTTCAAAAATAATTTTACTTTCGGCATAATATTGCACAAAACAACTGAACGACCCGTATTCTTTTGACCCGGGTGCTGCACTCATGCGGCGGCCAAATTCTTTCTGCACTGTCATAAAAACTGTATCAATATCTGTCCGGTATTTAATAAGATGCTCTATGATCGGGCTGGATATATAATAAGGAATGTTACCGATGACCTTTATTTTTTGTTCTAGCTGATCCCGCTTAAATAACTTAGCGATATCAAATTCCAAAATACTTTCTTTCACCAGCTGGCAATTAGGATAGGCACTTAATTTCTGCTCAAGCGCAGGAAAAAGCCTGCGGTCAACCTCCAATGCATAAATCTTCTTTGCTCTTTGCGCCAACTGTTCTGTTAAATCCCCCATACCGGCGCCGATCTCCAAGACAATATCCCCTGCGCATAAATTGCAGGCAGAAGTTATTTTCTTTTGAATATTCTTATCAAAAAGAAAATTCTGGCCTAGGCTTTTTTTAGGTTTGATGTGCATTTTATAGCAAGTTCTATAGCTGCGATAAGCGAACCTGGGTTAGCCTGGGCAGGCCTTGCGGCTAAATTAAATGCTGTCCCATGCAAAGGAGAAGTTCGCACAAAAGGCAAACCAAGGGTAAAATTTATTCCGCTATTAAAATCCGTCAACTTTAAAGGAATGAGCGCCTGGTCATGATATAAAGCAATTACACAATCAAATAAGCCTTTAGCCGCTTCCGATATTGCTATGTCAGGAGAAAGCGGTCCTGTTATAAGCGCTCCTGCGCACTTTCTCCTTAAGGCTGCAACAGCGGGCTTAATCTCCCTCAATTCCTCCATACCGATTACTCCGTTATCAGAAGCGTGGGGATTAATTCCACATACAACAATTCTGGGCTTATGGATTAAAAATAAACCTTTCAACCCCTCAATAGTTTTTAGTATATTATTTTCCAACTTTTCTCTGGTAATCTGGCTAGAGACATCCTTAAGCGGTATATGCCTGGTAACTAAACTAAACTTAAATTTTCTATTTATAAGCATCATTATCAAATCTCTGCATCCGAATTTTTCTGCCAGGTATTCGGTATGCCCAGAAAATTTAGAACCCGCCAGGTTAATCGCTTCTTTAGAGATTGGACAAGTAACCAAACAATCTAGCTGCCCATCTTTTAACAACCCCACTGCTGCGTCAAGATACTCCAGGGAGGCTTTTCCATTCCTGGAACTAACGCTACCAAAAATAAAACCTCTCTTCTTTACGTTATTTAAATCTATAAGCTTCGGTAATACAGGCTTAATCCGCAAATGCTTAGCTGCCTCAGCCAATACAAAACTATCTCCGATTACCGTAAAACTAACTTTATTGCTTAATAACTTGATTGCCTTTAAGGTAATGGCTGGCCCGATTCCGGAGGGATCCCCTATAGTAAGACCAACCCTAATTTTCGAGGATTTTGATGTAGGATTGCTTTTTAAGTTCATCTAACCAGTTAGTTAACCTTTCCTGCATTTTTTTATCAAACAAATAAGCATGAATCTTCTCTTGGGATTCAACCAGATCCATCTGGCGGCTGCCAAGTATCTCATCCAATATAAATATGTAATACTGTCCGTCAATCTTCACAGGATCAGAGACCTCGGATATGCCCAATTTAAATACCGCGCCTTCAATTTCTCCTCGCAAAGTTTGCCCTTCAGAAACAGAAAGAGTATCCGTTGTAAAGGCATACCTGGTAGCTAAGCTTTCCAGCTTTTCGCCCAGGCGCAAATAATAACTCAGGGATTTTGCCGCGCCTTCATCTTGCAGGATAATAACCGTAAGCAGCCGCTCTTCCGGTTTTATAAACTTGCGCTTATTCTGGTTATAGAAATCCGTAACCTCCTCAGGCCGAATGGTTACCTTGCTACGCACTTTCTGCTCAACAATACTAAATGTGAGCATCTGTTCGCGAATCTTATTTTCTAAATCTGCCTGAACCAACCCCTGTTTGGCTAAGTCCCGCTCAAAATCAGATTCCAGGACATAACGCTTCTTGATCTCATTAATTTTAGCTTTTATCCTTGCCGGCTCAATAGTTATCTTCTCAGCTTTTGCCTGTTGGAGCATAATCCTGTCTTCAATCAAACGCTGCAGTAAATCCTGCTTAACAGAATTTACCTTCTCCTCCAGGGCCTTTCCGTTTAACTCCCGGGAATACTGCATACGTATGAAGTTCAAAAAATCGTTAAGGTCCTTCTGGGTAATAATTTCATTATTTACTACCGCCACCATTTTATCCTGCGCACTCAACGCTCCGGAAGGAAAAAGAAATAAAAAAATCAGCGCGGCAAAACTAATTATGCGTGTCATTAAGAATACCCACTTTCTTGAAATTAGCAATTGCTTCTTTTAATAAGCGGCAATACAAATCAAATCCAACAGCTACAATAAATCCGTGTTGTTCCTGACCAAGAAGGTTGCCTGCCCCCCGGATCTCAAGATCCTCCATAGCAATATTAAAACCCGAACCCAAGTCGCTGTGCTCCTCTATTGCCTGCAGCCTCTTTCTCGCAACTGAATCTATCATCTCGCTGCGGCCGATGAGAAAATAAGCGTATGCCGAGCGGTTAAACCTGCCTACTCTTCCGCGCAGCTGATGTAAATCCGCTAACCCGAAACAATGCGCATTATTTATAATAATGGTATTAGCGTTGGGAATATCAATCCCTGATTCAATAATCATCGTTGAAACCAAAACATCAATATTACCGCTTATAAAATCCGACATTACCTGCTCTAACTGTTTTGCCGGCATCTGCCCATGAGCTATTGATATTCTCGCTTCAACGCCTAAACTTCTGGCAATCCTCTCCTTAACCTTTTCCAAGTCAAGGATACGGTTATGTAAAAAGAACACCTGACCGCCTCGCTTGAGTTCACGTTTAATTGCCTGGGCTATCAAGTCTGTGTCATATTCTACCACAACCGTCTTAATAGGCAACCTATTTTGAGGAGGAGTATTGATCACGGAAAAATCCTTTGCGCCCATAAGGCTCATGTATAAAGTACGCGGTATAGGCGTAGCGGTCAAGACAAGGACGTCTATGGATGTTTTAAGCTTCTTTAGCTGCTCTTTGGCCTTAACCCCGAAACGCTGCTCCTCATCAACAATAACTAAACCTAAGTTCTTAAAATTAACATCCGGAGAAAGAAGCCTATGCGTACCGATAACAATATCCACGCTGCCGTCAGACAAACCTTTAATAATCTCATTTTGTTCGGCCGTTGTCCTAAAACGGGAAAGCATCTCTACCCTTACCGGAAAGTTTTTCAGGCGCTGGGTAAAATTCTTGTAGTGCTGCTCGGCTAAAATAGTAGTAGGCACAAGATAGGCAACTTGCTTATTATCCATCACCGCTTTAAAAGCCGCGCGCATAGCCACCTCAGTCTTGCCATAGCCGACATCTCCGCAAAGAAGCCTGTCCATAGGCTTAAACGACTCCATATCCTGTTTCACGTCTTGCATTGCCTTAACCTGATCAGTGGTCTCCTGATACGGAAATGTTTTTTCAAAATCAACCTGCCAATCAGTATCTTTAGAAAATTTAAACCCTTCCCCGGCAAGGCGGATAGCCTGTAAAGTTAATAATTCCCAGGCTAATTTCGCGATACCCTTACGCGTACGCTCCTTAACCCTCTGCCACTCCTTATTCCCTAACCGGTATAGCCTTGGTTTACGCGTATGAAAAGCAATATACTTTTGGACCAGATGCATAGAATCAACCGGGACAAAAAGTTTTTCGTTTCGGTCATATTCAATCACCAAGTGGTCTTTGGAAACTCCCCCTGCCTGGACCTTCTGCATGCCTAGAAATTTTCCAATGCCATGCTGATTATGCACGACAAAATCACCGACATTTAAATCCACAAAATTCTTTAAAGGAAATTCTTCGCTGAATACGGCAGACCTGGAGGTTGTTGACTTATGCGGCAGGATAATAACAATATTATGCTGCCAGAGAGGCTGGCCATTCTCGGGATTAAAAGTTTTAATAGCAACTATTTTCTGATTATCCAGTTCTATGCGAATCGGCAATTCAAAAGAGACCGGGAATATATCTATGATCCCGCCGCGGCGGCTAAAATCACCTTCCCCGGAAACCTGTTCAAACCTTTTATAATTAAAATCAACTAATGATTTAACCAGGTATTCCGGATCAATATTTTGATTAATATACAGCTTGAATGATTTAAACATTGTGCGTGATTTAAATTAAAAAGGGCGTTCCCCTTTTTTAGGGAAACGCCCCGATTTTCAAACTACATTCTATTTGGCTCCCCTGCGGCTCCAGGCAAGTACTAGCGGAGAAGCTATAAAAACCGTAGAGTACGCCCCGGCAATAAAACCAACAAATAAAGCAAAAGCAAAATTACTCAAAACCTCTCCTCCGTAAAACAAAAACGCCAGCACTACTAAAAGAGTAACCCCGGAAGTAAGCAAAGTCCTTCCAAGAGTCTGGTTAACACTCAAATTAATCAACTCCTTTAGAGAAAGTTTGCGGTAAAGACGGGTATTTTCACGCACCCGGTCATATATAACAATAGTATCATTAATAGAATAACCTGCGATGGTCAAGAAAGCAGTAACGCTTAAAAGGTCAATCTGGCGGTTAGTAATCACCAAAAACCCCATTGACACAAGGACATCATGCAAAAGAGCGATTACGCCGGCAATAGCGAAGTTAATATGCTTGAACCTGAAGCTTACATAAATCAAAATCCCCACTAAAGACCAGAACAAAGCAAGAACAGCCTTTTTCTTAAGATTATTTCCGGCAACCGGACCCACGCGCTCAATCTTTAAAATCTGGATATCCTCGTCAGGAAAAACCTCTTTCAATTTATTGGTCAAGATCTGATTCTTGTCTTCCGATGTCCTGATTAAAACCACTTTTGGGTTATCATTAAACTGCTGGATGGCAGCATCTGGCAAATTTATATCTTTAAGTACTTGCCTAACCTTATCTATAGAAGGAACGTTTTTAAAACTATATTCCTGAAGCTGTCCCCCGGCAAAATCAATACCGTATACCGATGGGCCTTTTTTAATATACGAAAAAACTCCCGCAGCGATCAAGATAATTGACAAAGCGTAAAAAATCTTCCGTTTACTAATAAAATCTAGTTTTGTTTCTCCGATTAACTTTAGCATCGGCAAACTTTTAATCCACCCTAGATTAAGCAATATTTCAAATATTACCCGGGTAACCACGATAGCCGTGAACATACTTGCCAACAAACCAATAGTCAAGGTAACCGCAAATCCGCGTATCGGGCCTGTACCAAACTGGAATAAAAGAAAAGCCGCGATCAAAGTAGTAAGATTGGAATCAAATATGGCGCTAAAAGCCCGCGAATAACCGTTGCCTATGGCGGTGCGCAAATTCCTGCCCAAAGACAACTCCTCCCTAATACGCTCATTAATCAAAACATTGGCATCTACGGCCATACCCAGAGATAACGCAATACCGGCAATACCCGGCAAGGTTAATGTGGCTGAAACTCCAGGGAAAAGCGCCGGCAATAAACCTAATCCTCCGAGAATTATTACCAAATTTAATAAAAGGGCGATATCGCTGATAAAACCGGCAAGAAGATAATAACCTAACATAAAAATAAAAACCAATGCGCAGCCAATCAAGCAAGCCTTAACCCCTTTATTTATGGAATCCTGTCCAAGCAAAGGTCCGACAGTCCTCTCCTCTTCAATGTACATAGGGGCAGGCAAAGCACCTACCCTTAATACCAACGCCAGATCCTGGGCTGTTTCGGCGTCAAACCTGCCCGTAATTACCGCTTCGCCTGAAGGGATTGCCTCTCTTATCCTGGGGGCTGACTGCACCTTACCGTCCAACACTATTGCCAGGTTCTTGCCCACATTAGCGGCAGTTATCTCGGCGAATTTTTTCGCGCCTTCAGCATTAAATTTCAGGGAAACAATCGGCTCATTAAATTGACTCTGGTCAAAACGCACTTCCGCGTTTGTCAGGGTATCGCCTACTAATACCGCTTTTTTTTCAATTAAAAGCGGCATATTATCATCCAGGGTATATTTTAATTCATACCCATCCGGGATTGTCCCTGTCAAAGCATCCTTAAGCTTGGCCGGATCATCGGAAACAAGCTTAAATTCAAGCATAGCGGTCTTACCAATAATATCAATGGCCCGTTCACGGTCAGTAACCCCGGGAAGCTGGACAACAATTTCATCTTCACCTTGTTTCTGAATGGATGTCTCCCTGACTCCAAACTCATCTATGCGGTTACGGATTACCTCTACCGCCCGGTCACAAGCATCTAGTTTAGCCTGGCTGTCAAGATGCGTAGTATCCACCTTAAGCAACAGATGCATCCCGCCCCGCAAATCAAGCCCCAGATTAATACGCTTATCCAGGGGGAAGGCATAATAAGAAAACAACCCTACAACACCGAGGATAAGCAATATCTTATAGATAAGTTTTCTTTCCATAACTTTAAAACTCCTGTTTAAATATTCTTCGGGTTTTTAATATAGGCTATGCTATTTTTTTCCACCTCTATCTTCACGTTTTCATCAATGCGCAAAGTTAAAGTCTTCTCTTTTACATTGACGACTGTCCCGTGTATCCCTGACAACATAACAACTTCATCATTTTTATTGATCCCCGCCAGCATTTTTTGATGTTCTTTTTCTTTTTGTTTTTGCGGCCGGATAAGTAAAAAATAAAAAATAACAAAAATTAAAACTAACGGGAAAAGCTGAATTAACGGACTTGCTGCACTTGACTGTGGCATATTAGACTCCTTTATCTTTCTTTAATAAACTTTTCACGGTAACCGATAATTGCGCCCCGTTTTTTACCCAGGCGGCAATGCGTTCTTTTTTAAGCACAGCCATGCCGGTTGTTGGTTTATAATAACCCAACTCCTCGATTATCCGGCTGTCTCTGCCTTTACGCTCATCAAAAACAGTAACGCGAAAATGCGGTTTACCTTTAGGGTTCTTTCCGTTCCTTCTTAAACGAATATGTACTGCAATTTGCTGCC
>CAZQGT010000034.1:0-15038 GCA_964593005.1 uncultured Planctomycetales bacterium | reverse complement strand
CGGCACGCGCGGCTGGTCCTTCCTATCCTGACGGGCATAACCAAAATAAGGAATAACCGCGGTAATCCTTTTGGCAGAGGCGCGTCGGAGGGCATCAATCATAATCAATAATTCCATAAGGCTATCATTAGAAGGCGGGCATGTCGGTTGCACGACAAAAACATCCTTGCCGCGGACATTCTCATTAATCTTTACGCGTATCTCGCCTTCGCTGAACCTGCCCACCAAAGCGTCCTGCAATTTAACCTTCAGGCCACCGCAGATATCTTTTGCTAATGCAATATTCGCGTTACCGCTAAAAATCGCTAATTTATCCATTTTTACCTCTTCCTTAAGATTTTCGCCGGCACTCCAGCTACAACAGTATTATCCGGAATATCCTTAATCACCACTGAACCTGCGCCGGTAACCGCGGATTTACCGATCTTTACCGGAGCAACAATTACAGTATCGGAACCAATATTAACCTTATCTTTAATAACCGTATTATTCTTCTTTATGCCGTCAAAATTAGCCGTAACCGTTCCTGCCCCGATATTAACGCAAGAGCCGACAGAGCTATCACCTATATAGGAAAAATGTTTAACGAATGTTTTTGCGCCGATTGTGGCGCGCACCATTTCAATAAAGTTACCGGCTGTCACATCATCCTTAAGCTCAGCAGCTTCACGCAGGTGCGCAAAAGGGCCTACCGAACAACGTTTTCCAATTTTAACACCCCTTTCGATTACTGTAAAGGGATAAATCACCGTATCTTTGCCGATTTTGGTCCCAAAATTGATAAAGGTAGATGCCGGGTCAATGATAGTCACGCCCTCCTGCATTAATTTCTGATTAATCCGTTCCTGCATAAGAGAATTTGCTTTAGCCAGCTCAGCCCGGGTGTTAATCCCCAGGGCCTCCTGAGGGTCTTCAAGCCTTACCCCGTCTACCAGGTAATTCTTTTTAGCTAAAATACCGATTATATCGGTTAGATAATATTCTTTCTTGCGGTTATTGGCCCGGATATATTTCAAATTACCAAAAAGGCTCTCTTTCTTAAAAACCATTATTCCGGTATTAATCTCCTTGATATCTTTCTGTAGCTCATCAGCGTCTTTTTCCTCAACTATGCCGCAAATGCTGAAAACTTTATCGCGTATAATCCTGCCGTAACCGGATGGCTTTTTTAACTGCGCAGTTAACAGTGTGGCGTCAACATTATTTTCTATATGATAATCCAGGAGTTTCTTGAGTGAATCTTTTTTCAGCAGAGGATTGTCCCCGTAAAGGATGAGCACTGTCCCCTTGAACCCTTTCAGGGCCGCAAGACCTGTTTTGACTGCATCGGCAGTACCGATCAATTTTCTTTGAATGGAAACCTTAACTCCTTTTGGGATAGCCTTACGCACTAATTCCTGCTTAAACCCTAAAACAGCAACCACCTGTTTAGGCTTGAGTGAAGCTACTAAATCTAAAACATAACCTAACATCGGCCTGCCGCAAAGGCTGTGCAGCACCTTAGGGGTTTCAGATTTTATACGCGTGCTCTTGCCCGCTGCTAAGATTATTACCGCGATATCGTTTTTCATATTCAATTACCTAAATTACTGGGACGTATGGATTCGAACCATAATAGCCAGACCCAAATTCTGGTGTCCTACCATTGGACGACGTCCCAATTTTTACTTTAACTAATTCGCCAAGGAAGGAAATGGTCTTATGCACTTCTACCTTTTGTTTTTTCTTGTTCGTACGCCTCAAGGACTCTTTTCTGCAAATACTCCCTAAACTGCTGCGTTATAGGATGGGCTATATCCTTGTGCTCGGCCTGGCTGTTTACCGACTCCTCTACGCGCTGCGGGATAGCTTCAACCGGCAAAGCAGCGGCACATTGATTGCAATATTTACTGCGCAATTCATTCTTAAAAGAACATTTTGGGCAAGGGTGTTTTACCTTGCGGCTTGGCATGGCAATAAATAAACCCGTCGAGCCTTCAATAACCTTAATATTCCTCACCACAAAAACATTATCAAAAGTAACCGTCGCGTATGCCTTTAACTTCTTATCCGGAGAATCCTTCAAGACTATCCTGACCTCTGTTATTTCCATATTTTCCCTCCTGACTGCCGTGGCTAAACTGCAGAACTTAGGAAAACTTGCCAAGATTTATGCTCTCTACGCAACTTATTGCTTAAATTTTGAGCCTGAGCGCGACAATCACAAATCGCGAATACTGCCGGACCGCTTCCGGACATCATCACTCTTTTTAAATCCATTGCCAAAAACGCTTTTTTTACCCGCTCAACTACAGGATAGAGGCCGCTTGTAACAGCTTCCAAATCGTTAAAAAGGCATTTTGGATCAAAGGAGCATCCGTTTTTGAACAATTCGGAAAGAAATATTTTAACATCAGGAACTTGGCTTGTCAACCCGGAAATACCGCTGCAAAAAGACGAACCGGACTGCTTACCGGGATGATAAAGGTCAAATTTCTGATAAATCAGGGGAGTGGAGACTTTAACCCCCGGATAAACCAGGATAAGCCAAAGTTTAGTATTTTTTAAAGAACTTAACGGCTTGATTTTATCTCCCCGCCGGCTGCCTAAAGCAAATTTAGTATTATAAATAAAAAAAACAACATCACTGCCTAATTTAGCGGCTAAAATTGCCAGTTTGGCTTTAGGTAAATTCAGGCGCCAGTATTTATTCAACCCCAAGAGTACGCTGGCGGCATCAGAAGAACCTCCGCCAAGCCCGGCGCCGACGGGTATGCGTTTTTTAATCTCTATATCCAGGCCGGCGTTTAACTTAAGCTCCTGCCTTAATAAATTCGCGGCACGAAAACAAAGGTTAGTTTCATCCTTAGGCACGTGCCGGCTGTCACATTTAATCCTGATCCGGGAATCTTGGCGCCCTTTAAGGGTAATCGTATCAGCCAGGCTAATGCGCGCAAACAAAGTATCCAGATTGTGAAAATTATCCTTGCGCCTGCCTAGAACACGCAGATAAAGATTTATTTTAGCAAAAGATTTAATAACTAGCGGCTTGTTGCGAGGCTTCATGAATTTATAATAAAACTCAGGAGATATTAGATAACACCGCTTTCTCTATATCCAGGCTGGTAAGGTTATATTCTTTTAACAGATCTGCCGGTTCGCCTGATTGGCCAAAGCGGTTACGAATTCCAAGGCGGATAACTTTTCTGGGACAATTCTCGGCAACTACCTGATCAATACTGGAAGCCAGGCCCCCAAAGACATTATGCTCTTCACATACAACAAGAAATTTAGTTTCTTTAGCGGCCTTAAGAATAATCTGATTATCCAGCGGACAGATAGTATGCATATTAATCAGGCGGGCCTTAATCCCTTTTTGGGCCAGGCTCTTTACCGCCGATAACGCTTCAGAAAGCATTACCCCGCAGGCGATGATAGTTAAATCATTGCCTTCCGAGATAACCTGGGCATTGCCAAATTTAAAATCATTTTTATTTTCAATAGTGGGTACTTTTGAGCGGCCTAAACGTATATAAAAAGGCCCCGGGGTATTTGCTGCCGTATTTATCGCATCGGCAGTCTGAGGTCCGTCGCAGGGGACAATAATATTCATATTGGGGAGGACGCGCATCAAAGCAATATCCTCTAAAGCCTGATGGCTTGCCCCATCCGGACCTACTGTAATACCGGCATGTGTAGCTACAATCTTCACATTGAAATTATTATAACCTATGGAAACCCGTATTTGATCCCAGGCCCGGCCTGCGGCAAAGACGGCAAATGTAGAAAGAAATACTGTTTTCCCGCAGCTGGCTAACCCTGCGGCCGTAGCCATCATATTCTGCTCTGCTACGCCAAAGTTGAAAAACCTTTCCGGAAACTCTTTGGCAAAAAGGTTAGTGCGGGTAGAACTGGAAAGATCCGCGTCTAAAACCACAATATTCTTATCCAATGCCCCTAGTTTAACTAATGCCTGGCCATAAACATCCCTCTGGTAAAGCTGCTCTGCCATTATGCCAGCTCCTTTAAAGCCTTCTCTGCTTCTTCCTGAGTAGGGGCCTTGCCATGAAAACCTATTACCCCTTCCATAAATGAGACACCTTTACCTTTTATAGTATGGGCGATAATTATTGTAGGTTTGGATTTTATTGCCTTAGCCTGTTCATAAGCGGATAAAATCTGCTGCATATTATGTCCGTCAATCTCTATTACATGCCAGCCGAACGCCTGCCACTTCGCAGCTACCGGTTCTAATCCCATTATATCTTCGCATTTACCGTCAATCTGGCAACCATTAAAATCCAGGATCGCGCAGATATTATCGCATGAAAAATGGCTGCAGGCCATGGCTGCCTCCCATACGCTTCCCTCCTGCGTCTCCCCGTCGCCCAATAACACATAAACACGGTAATCTTTTTTGTCTATCTTTGCCGCCAGGCTCATACCCAAACCAATAGAGAGCCCCTGGCCAAGAGAACCGGAAGCTGACTCAACACCCGGAGTCGTACGGGCAGGGTGGCCTTGCAGGTTTGAACCTAATTGCCGTAAGGTCATTAATTCTTCTTTTGGAAAATACCCCGATTGCGCTAATACAGCATACCAGAGCGGGCAACAATGTCCCTTGGACATATGAAAACGATCCCTCTGTGGCCATTGCGGGTCCTTTGGATTAAAACGCAGGATATTGGAATACAAGGCAACAACCAGGTCTGCCGCCGAGAGGCTCCCTCCGGGATGCCCTGAACCGGCCTTAGCCAGCATCTCAATAATTAAGCGCCTGGTTTCCCTGGCCTTAACTTCTAATTCTCTTACTGATAATTGTTTATTTTCCATTATTGGCAAACCTGGAGCAGTTTTTTCTTCACCTGTTCTTGGGAAGAATCCAATTTCAGGGATTTCTCCCAATTTAACCTTGCGCTGTCTTGGTCATCCAGTTTCATAAAAACATCGCCGAGATGCTCGTATATAACCGGGTCGCTTAATAAAGATGCTGCCTTTTCTAAATAACCCAGCGCCTCTTTAAACTTACCTTTTCTAAAATAATACCATCCCAGACTGTCTATATAAGCGCCGTTTTCCGGCTCAAGACTTAAGGCCTTCTTAACCAGGGAGCCGGCTTTATCAATATTCCTGTCCTGCTCCAGGTAAAAATAACCCAGGAAATTCAGGGCTTCATGATAATCGGATTTTAATTTTATCGCGGCCTTAAATTCTTTTTCTGCCGCGGGATAATCCTTTAATTCGTAATAAACACTGCCCAGGTAAAAATGCGCCTGTTCATCGCGCGGGGACAAACCCACGACTAATTTAAAAATACCCTCAGCTTCTTTTAATTTACCCTGCTGCAGGTAAATTGCGCCTAAGTTCTTATATATCTCGATATTTCCCGGCTCAAGCCTGGAGGCATTTTTAAGCGCAAGCGCGTACTCTTGAGTAGCTAAATCCGCTTTCTCCTGCGTTGTATAAACCAGCGCTAATATCGCGTGCGGCTCTATGGCATCAGGATCAAGATCAATCGACTGCTTCAGCTCAATTACCGCCGAAGGAATTTCATTTTTCTTGATAAAAGCCAGGGCCAGATTTAAATGTAATAAAGGACTCCCGGGATCATCCTTCAACGCCTGACGGTACTCATAAATAGCTCTGTCAATATCGCCGATGTCCTGGCAATAAAGAGCCAAAATATAGTGGCTTAAGCCCTGAGTGTCTTCTTTATCTGTATCTAAAGCCCGGGCAGTTGAAACAGCCAAGGCTAATGAAAGGCAAAAGCAAATTAAGCTGTTAAGATATCTTAACTTCAAAAGTACCCTTCTAAAATTACCCGCAAGCAAAAGGGAGAGCTTAACCTTTGCCGCCCCAAGCCCTCTTCTTCAAATGACGAAGACGACGACGCATCTTTTTACGCTTATGGGTTTTAATCTTTTGTCTTTTTCTTTTCTTTCCGCAAGGCATAACAACTTCTCCTATTTTGAGCAGTTACAAAATAACCTTATTCAACGGGTATTCAATGATTCCCTGGGCACCGGCCTGTTTTAAAACAGGGATCAACACCCTGACTACTTTCTCGTCAATAATGGTCTCAATGGCAAACCACCCGTCGTCACTTAACCCGGAAATAGTAGGCTTCTTTAATGCCGGAAGCTTGGCGATAACTGCTTTAAGGCATTCTTTTCTCACGTTCATCTTCAAGCCGACTTTTCCTTCTGCGGAGATTGCCCCCTGTAAAAGCAAGGCAATCTGCTCCATTTTAGACCTCTTCCAGCTATCCTTATAAGAATTCTTATTGGCAATTAACTGGGTAGTGGATTCGCAAAGGGTGGCGATTTCAACTAATTTATTTGCCCGCAAAGAACTTCCGGTTTCTGTCAATTCTACTATCGCGTCAACCAGGCCGCCGCTGACCTTAACCTCAGTTGCGCCCCAGCTAAACTCAACTTCTACCTTAACTTTATTTTTCTTAAAATATTCCTTGGTTACATTTACCAGCTCGGTAGCCACACGTTTACCGCTTAGATCCTTAACCTTTCTTATCCCTGAACCCTCGGGGACTGCCAAAACCCACCTTACTTTATTCAGGCTCTGCTTGGCATAAGTTAAATCGGTTACCCTGACAACATCAGAATTATTCTCTAATATCCAATCATTGCCGGTAATCCCGCAATCCAGCGCGCCATCCTGAACATAACGGGACATCTCCTGGGCCCGCAATAAAACCGCCTGGATCTGCGGGTCATCAACCGACGGAAAATATGAGCGCGAACTGGGCAAATTAACGTTGAAGCCGGCCTTTTTAAGCATTTTAAAGGTAGACTCCTGAAGGCTGCCCTTCGGTAAACCGAATTTTAATATTTTTTCTTTCATATTAGAAATCCCCTGATAACAACCTTAATGGATTTTTTATTATATCTATATATTAGCAGATTGTAAAGTAAATAATTGGGTTGTCCGGGCTTAGAAAGCAGGCGGCCGCCTTAAGCTAAGCGAATTTCTATCAGGTTAAGCTTACGCGCGGGCAGCCCAAGAATCACTTCCCGGCTAAAAACTAAAGAATCGCATTTATCTATAGGCAGGCTTTTAAAATTAAGAGACGCCTTAACAATTTTATATTTACCATAAGCAAGTTTTCCGGAGTTGGAAAATTTCACTTTTATTC
Source organism: uncultured Planctomycetales bacterium (assembly GCA_964593005.1). Lineage (GTDB taxonomy): Bacteria > Omnitrophota > Gorgyraeia > Gygaellales > Profunditerraquicolaceae > UBA6249. The sequence continues at coordinate 7,906 of CAZQGT010000034.1, read as the reverse complement.
TCTTGCCGGCAAAAATACGCTCTATGCTGATACTACTATTATTATGGAAATGCTCTGCGCTTAATTTCGGTTCAATTACCAGGTCTCCGTTTAAACCCTTGACCCCGAAAACCTGGGTAAGCATAGTCAGGACGAACCAGCTGGCTGAACCGGTCAAATAGGAATACATCCCCCGGCCTTCCAGGTTAAAGTATTCCGGAAGGCAGGGGTAAATCTTGCTGTTTGGGGTATTTAATGCCATTTTATAAAGGGAGCTTAATACCTTCCAGCCTTCCCGGGCAAACTTTTGCTTATATAAAGCATAACTGAACATTACTGCCATATGGCTGAAAATTGCCCCATTCTCTTTCTCTCCATAAGAAAAAGAAAAGGCCCTGCCCAAATTAAGCTGCTGTTGTTTAAAATCAGTATTCAGGTGCACGCCGCCGGTTTTCTCATCAAGCAGGTATTTATTTATGCTTTGTAATATTTTACGCATTTGCCAGGGCTCAGGAATACCCGCCATGATAGGAAAAACCTGGGCAGCCAAGGTCATTTGCATATGGCTGCCTTTAGCGCCTTCTAAACGTTTCTTAAGGTTATCATAATAACCATTGAAGAAACCTTCCTTCAGGAATTCTGTTGAAAGTATATGTTTTTTTATCCAAACAGATTTAGCCTTAAGATCAGCCGCTACCTGCAAGGCATCTAAAGAGGCCTTCCTGCCGGATAAACAAACAGCAGCCTTAGAAAAATACCTATCTAAAAGCTTACGCTTAGAATAAACGTTTCCGTAATTAACCTTTGAAAATAAAATCTCAATCTCTTCGGCTAACTCTATATTTCTCTTACCGGTTTTAATCAGGAGTTCGGCAAGGGTTTCTAAGTTCTGCGCATACATGGCGCTAAAGGCTACGCTTTCTCCGTTTTCCTTAGCCATATCCAAACCATCATTCCAATCAGCGCCCTCAAGGCGGATATGATTATGGCTGCCCACATTAAAGAACTGGACCAGGTTCTCTACCAAAAGATGCTCAAGGAGTGATCCCGAATAAATCTTTCCCTGCCTGGTTTTAAGTTTATTGCCATAAGCAGGGCTCCAGCGGTAATCAATATCTTTAGTGCGTTTTATTTCGTGATTATAAAAATAGGTGGCATTTTCAAACAAGATACCAATGTCTCCGGTTTCATTAATATATAGATCCAGGGTTAAAAGCGGCCAGATACCGTGGTCCATCCATACCCGGCTGATATTATTACGATCGGCAATAAACTCTCCCGGGGCTTTACCGATAATAGTGGCGTTTGAGCCGTCAATCTTAACCCCGCAGAAATTATTAATCAGCAAACTCCTGACTTTTTCTGGGTCATTCAGAATAAACCCCAGGCAATCCTGCCAAAGGTCGCGCCATCCGCGGCCGCCTTTTCCATAATCAAAATCCGGCAGGAATGAGCAACCAAAGATTTTTCTTAATGCCGGCTGGATATTTACCCAGCGTAACCAGTTATTAAAATCATTATCCTCTGTCGTGATATTTATCCTGCGGCTCAAATTGCCCCAGTATATTTTAGTTTTCTCCAGGGCACGCAAGACTTTATCCGGATGATTAAATTTAGAGATTAATTTTGTAATCTGGCCGGGTTGGCCGGTTATCCCCATAACCACCGTGTATATTTTTGATTGTCCGGGATTAAGAGAGGATCTTTTAAAACCCAACCCTCCGATTACCTCTTTACCCTGAATATTGTTTAGTTGTCCTGATATATTTTTAAATACCGCCTCAGGTTCTTCCAGGTCCCCCGCATCACCGCAAAATCCATCCTGAGCCGGATAAATCTTCTCCGGTGAAAGGAATTTCTCATCCCAGCCTAAAACAAAATAGCTATCTTTATTCTGATGATGCCCGGATTCATCAAAATATAAGGTCGGCCGGGAGATTACCCCGAATTTATGCAAAATAACCCTCTGCAGCAAACTGGTCACATGCCGATGGTCACGCATATTATTAGCGCCGCGGTTATACATAGGGATGGCAGCTGTAGGAATAAAACTTAATGGTTTACGGGAAATATTGGTAAGCCTGACCTGCATAATCTCAACCGGCTCACCCGTAGCCGGGACAAAAGAAAGAATCTCCGCTTTAAGTCCTATGGTTTTATTTTGGCGGGTTACCAGCTGCCAAAGCAAACCGGCTTCTAAGTTAAATTTATCCCGGCTTATCGCGCGGAGGTCTTTGGAAACACCTGTAGCTGACCAGATTGTATGCGGATTAATATAAATCCAGAAGTTACGCGAAGAACGCGAATTTATTAAATCAATGCGCGAAACCGGGGCCAGAAGAAAAGAGTTTTGCCCGCTTTTAATATCTCCGTGCAAATCGGGGGTAACAGAAGACATAATCCTGTCATTACCCAAAGGAAAATACAGGCTCCTGATTTTATCCGCGCAGGCAGAAGAAAAACTGCCCAGGCTGTCCGTGAAACTCCAAAGTTTTTCCATATCAGATAAACACCTCAAGGCTTTCATTTGGCGTAAACTTTGCTAAAATTAAAAAGGCTGTCAAATTATAAACAAAGATAAATTAACATAAGCATAAGCCATATTCAAGAAAAACTCTACCGGCTTATCAGCTTCTTGCCAAAGATAAAAAGCGGCACATCTTTATGCAGGATATGGTTGAAATACGGCCTCCTGCCTTCATACAAAAGCTGGAATGACTGTTTAGAGAAAAAATCCGCTCCGGCCTGAGAGATGGTGGCCAAATGCACCCCGGGGACCATTTCTTCCTTAAGATAATCCAGGTAGGCTTTTATCAAAGCTGAGCCGATATGTTTGCCGCGGAATTCCTGTTTTATATTGATATGAAAAGTGGCCGGATATTCTTTTGTAAAATCAGGCGTGGCGAGGCTGCCTTTAAAAAAAGCCTTTAAACAATTAAAAAGGAAAACAATATTCTTCTTATTAATAAAAACTCCGCTTCTTAAGGCCCTCCAAAATAAAGGGAAGATTATCTTATCTTGAAAAACTTTTTCCGCGGCGGCCTTGCTTTTTGCGCCAATCAGATAACCGGCGAGTACTGAATTAACCTCCGCGACAAAACAGGATTCCGGTTCATAATCAGTAAAATACAAATTAAGGGCATCGCAAATAGTTTCCCTGCCTTCAAAAAAAAGCGTAGCCGGCTGGCCCATAAAAGCAGTATCATGGCTGATTGACCTGACCCCGCTTCTATCCTTTTCCTCAAATTTCCTGATATTCAGGTTAAATTCTCCGGCCAAGTTTTCTCCTTAAGATAAACTTCTGAGCCACAAAAAAAACAAGAAAATAAAAAACCACCGCGCAAATAATCCCCAAGACCACGCTGCCCAGGAAAAGCGGCTGGTAATAACAGTATATTTTTTGGAATGTTATATTCTTAAATACCGACCAGCTTAAAGGTTGGAATTCCTGATTTAAAATACGCCTGCCGATTTCATAACCAGCCCAAGTTATCGGAGGGACTGTCGGAGGCAAAGAGATGCTCGTCCCCAGGAAAATCGCGATTTTATTCGCCGGGCGCACCAGCACAGCGGCAATAATTACCAATACAGTATGCAGACCATAAAGCGGCAGGATCCCGATAAAAACACCTATGGCCACCCCCAGAGCAATCTCATGCGGGGTATTATTTAGCCTGAGCAGGCGGACGGCAAGTTTCCTGTATTTCCACTTCAATATATTATCTCCTAGTAAGCAGCCAAATTACAGTAACCCGCCCACCGCTTTAACTAATCCAATTATTAGATATGGATAAAAACAAGCCAGGTTAAAATTAATACAGATATAACATATAAATTATTGCCAGGGGGGCCGCAAGAATTAGGAACAAACCCATTAACTTGGTATTGCGTATTTCTTTAGGCATTGAGACCGGCTGAATACGCCAATTGATTTTCACGTAAAACTTTCTCTGAAATTCGATAACTGCCCCAGGCTTAAAGAACATCGCCGAACCGATGGCCTCAGCCAGCAAATAAACCAGAATTGAAATTGGGCAAAACAGCTTAGCCGCCATATGCTGAGACCCTGGGCTGTTGGTTATTGCGTAATGATTTTTAAAGAGACTTTTATATAGCTTATAAGGTAATCCACAATCTCCGGAGGCAGGTCTACAAATTCAACCCCAACCTCAAATTCCTCGCCATAGGGCATTTCCTTGACCCACATGCATTTAACTAACGCCTCAAAACTGAATAAAGTCCGGGGAAAAGAAATCCTTATTCTCAAACGGGCATCTTTAGGTATAAACTCATGCGTGAAAAACCTTATCCCTCCCTGGCTAATATCCCTAGTAAGATACCTTTTTGTTGATTCAGTAGGAAGAATCTCATAAGCTATTTGCAGGCTTTCAGGAACCCTCGTATATCTTCTGCGTTCTTGCATCCTTTTTATCCCCCTTTATTTAACATACTCAAAGACTAGCGCCTTATATTAACTGAAATCACTTCGCAGATCCCATAAAGACTTATCAGAGATTAAACAAACTGGTTATTAATATCCGAGGCATTAAAAATCTCCCAGCCTGAACTCCGGTTAACAATGGTAGAATGATGGTACGCTATAATATTCAGAATGTTAGGCGTATCAATCCTGTCCAGGGAATAGGTACAAATAGCTTTTATCTTTGTTTTTTCAATATTATTATTGATTTCTTTCTCGTATAAATTCATTTTAAATGCCTGGGCATTAAATAAATCGGTCCCATCCCCTGCCACCCTCATCCCGGAAAACCCCAGGCCCAAGGCTTCTTTTTCTTTCTTCAGCCACCAATCAATCATATCAAAAGCGCTGAATACCCCGTCTCTGATATAAAAATCCCGGTAATTCCTGATTTCAATCTTCCCGTTATTAATATAGTCAACCGGGTTAACCCCTCCCCTGCTTAAAGCTGATGATGCTGCTTCCACTCCGAGTGAATCCGGCAGGGCCCACACACAAAATTCATTATTCTCTAAGCCTGCCTTAAAATATGGGGCTAAGGCTTCGACCAATTCATCCCTGCCTTTATAAAAAACGCACAGATGACTGCCCAATGCGGCATTGTATATAAGATTATTTTCCATACGCCATCTCCCCGCACTACGCTTCCCCGGAGAAATCAATTACCGATAAAATACATTATCTAACTTTTCAAATTGAAGTCAATCTTTTTGTCGGCAAAAATAGCTTGTTTTTACGCCTTGCTTACCTGAAACTCCGGGCGCCTGGGAAGTTATTCCCGCTTTAACCTACCGACCGCCCAGGCGATAAAACGAACAAGCAGTAAAATAAAATAAGCAATAGCTACTTTTAAAATGAATAAACCTCCCATAAAGCAGCTATATATTTTAGATATATATATCTGATTGGGATTGATATATTTTGAGTTTTCTAAAGGGGATTTGATATTTGCTGTTCTTATAAATTCCCTGATGCGCTTATCAACAAGTTTTGGCGACGGGCTATATGCCCGGGAAAGAAATTGATTGTAGTTGAAATCATTGCGGATCTCAGGGTTTATATTAATCAGGCATACTTCTCCATTAGCGAATTCCAGCCTGTATCTCGGCAATACAATTGGGACATTTTGAAGGATGAGGGAGGAAAAATATAAAATAACAGCCAACCCCAGGATAATCAATCCCTCTTTCGCTATTATCCTCTCAAACCCCCTCTTCTGCATTCCCTTCTTAGCCTCCGTTGTTTCTGACTCATATTATAAACCCGGAATAACCTTAATACAATAAAAACCCTATGCAAGCATTTTGCCTGCATAGGGTAATGGTTGCGGGGATGCGATTTGAACGCATGACCTCAAGGTTATGAGCCTTGCGAGCTACCAGGCTGCTCCACCCCGCGAAATTGAGCACCATAATATTTATCTAGCGAAATCCTTAATTGAACGACAGTGAAATCAAGGATAAAAGCACCATAATATTTTATCGCTTCTTATCAGAAAATATCTTAACCGGAATTTCGCCTTTTCTGACTACGCCCATCTTGTCCCGGGCCATTCTTTCCTGATAAACCGGGTCATTCTCAACCCGCTTGAGCTCCTGCTGCAAAAGATAATTTTCAACTGCCATTTTGCGAAAACTATCTTCCAGCTGGCGGTTCTTAGCTCTTAGCCCCTGCAACTTTATATAACCCGGCAGAAACAAAGCTAAAAGTAAAACCGCAAAACCAAAAAGCCAAAAGGCCTTTCTCAATGTAGAGAGCATTTACTTCTTCCAGGATCTCCCCGCATAAACTGCCTTTTTGCCTAATTCCTCTTCAATCCTTAAAAGTTCGTTATATTTACAGATCCTGTCGGTGCGGGATAAAGAGCCGGTTTTGATCTGCCCAACGCCGCTTGCCACCGCCAGATGCGCGATAGTGGTATCCTCTGTTTCTCCGGAGCGGTGCGAGATAACGGCATTATATTTATTCTTTTTGGCAATAGCAATAGCCTCAAGAGTCTCGGAGAGCGAACCAATCTGATTTACTTTTATCAGTATAGCATTAGCAATCTTTTCCGCAATCCCTTTTTTGAATATCTTGGGATTAGTGACAAAAATATCATCTCCTACTAACTGGATCTTCCCTCCTAACTTTCGGGTCATCTGAGCCCAACCGCTCCAGTCATGCTCAGAAAGCCCGTCCTCAATGGAAAGAATAGGATAACGCCCAATCCAGTTTTCGTAAATAGATATTAAATCCTCGGATGATTTTTCCGATCCTTCAAAAGTATATTTCCCGTCTTTGCAAAAAGAGCTGGCAGCACAATCCAAAGCCAGGGAGACATCTTTACCGGGGACATATCCTGCTTTTTCAATCGCCTGGATGATTAAACCCAGGGCCTCTTCGTTAGAATTAAGACTAGGGGCAAATCCCCCTTCGTCCCCGACAGAAGTAGAAAGTTTCTTGGATTTTAAAAGCGCTTTAAGGTTATGAAACACCTCTGTTGCCATACGCAAAGACTCCGAGAAACTCTTTCCGCCGATAGGCATAATCATAAATTCCTGGATATCCAGGTTATTATCGGCATGCATACCGCCGTTCAAAATATTCATTAAGGGGACCGGCAGGATATGTGCTTTTTCTCCTCCTAAAAATCTATAAAGCGGCTGTTTCTTGTCCAGGGCCGCTGCCTTGGCAACAGCCATAGACACGCCAAGTATGGCGTTAGCCCCCAGATTAGACTTAAATTCCGTTCCATCTAATTTAATTAATACACTGTCTATTTTCTCAAAATCAGCGGGTAAGCCTTTTACCTTGGCATTAATTACTGTATTAACATTATTTACCGCCTTTAACACGCCTTTACCCATATAGCGCTGTTTATCCCCGTCCCTTAATTCCAAGGCCTCGCTATCCCCGGTAGAAGCTCCCGAAGGGACCGCGGCGCGGCCCAATATGCCATTTGTTAAAAGACAATCTACCTCAACTGTGGGATTGCCGCGGGAATCCAGAATCTCGCGAGCCAAAACTTTCTTGATTTTTGCCATCTAATTCTCCTTACCCAGAAAGGGTACACCGGCCACCTCCGTTCAGGCCGGGTGTTAGCCCATCAAGGGTGTTAAGTTAAGAAATTTAAAACAACTTCATAATTATACACGCAAAAATTATCAAGTCAAGGGAAGAAAAGGTTTGACTTAAGATAAGGGATATGTTATTTTCTATATGTTGAATTGCTCGCCTAAACCAACGGGTAGGAGAATTTATGAATTGGAAGAAAATTAGGTTTTACATAAAACTGCACTGGTTGAAGGCCCTTCTTTTTACTTTCTTATCCGCCCTGGCAATATCTCTGGTCTTTCTTGTAATTACCGGCCTGCGCGCCTGGAATGAATCAGAATCTTACCTGAGACAATCACAATTAGCAATGATACCGCTGCAGTTATATCTGCAGATTATTATGGCCCTTAT
>CAZQGT010000033.1:0-16180 GCA_964593005.1 uncultured Planctomycetales bacterium | reverse complement strand
AGCTTGAGTATTCCGGGTATCCCCGTGGAGCGAAGCGACAAAACGGGGATGGCGATGCTGTTTGAGCGGTATTTGCTTAGAGCAAATACCGCGAGTTCAGCAGCCACCGAAATACGAAAGAACATTGGCGTAGAAAATCGACCTGAGCGAGAAAGTTATCAGGTTCATTCGCTTACAAACCAATAAGTTTGGCTAATAAACTTTTCTTTACGCTTATCGCCGCAGCCGGGCATGACTCCTGGCAGCAGAAACAGGCAATACATTTCTTGTAATTAAAAGTTATACCCTTTTTTATAATCCTGATGCATTTCCCCGGGCAAATCTTTACACAATGTCCGCAACGTGTGCATTTAGCGGCCAAAGAATAAGGCCAATATTTAATTAACCGCTTAGCCAGGGACTTAAAAACATCCGGAAGTTTATCTAACTGCGAAGCCTGCGGTAAAATAAACGGCCGGATATTCAATTTATCAATATCTTCACCCTCTATTTTAATTTTATTCAGTTTGCCTTCGCCCAGTCCGCGCATAGCTGCTTCCTTAGTAGACAGAACTTCCTGATGTTTAATCCCCATTATCCTGGCCATTACCGTATCCAACGCCACGCAATCAGAGCCAGCAAGTAAAAGATTAAGCTGGCGTACCTTGCCGCTGGTCCCCGGCCCGTCTCCCTCTATAGCCAGTATTCCGTCAATAATTGTTAATGCCGGGCGCACCTCTTCATATATATCCACAAGAATTTTCGCAAATTCAGGCGGCTTGAAATAATCTTTATGCAGTTCGGTTTTATATGTCCCGGAAACCAGCCCAAAAAGGTTCTTAATCCCCCCAGTAAGCAAAGTAAACCCGTGAGTTTTAAATTTAGGCAGATTAATCAGGTAATCGCATTCATCAAGCCAGGTAGTAAGCGGAAACTTATCACGCATCCTGCGCTTATCAAAATTAACCAGTTCCACCCCTTCATCATTGGCGACCTTTTTTATTCCGGTAACTTCATAAACCTCATCCACATTTTCAATATATTGGCCCCAAACACTAGGCCCGTCTCCAACAACCACCCGGCAATTGATCTCCTTTAAAATATGGATTACCGCGCTGACCACCTGCGGATGAGTGGTAATTGCGCATTCAGGGCTTTCAGACATCAGCAGATTTGGCTTAACCAATACCCGGGACCCTGGCTTAACAAAACAGGTTATCCCTCCTAAAAGATCAACTGTCCTCCTAACCGCCTGCTCTACGGCGTAAGGTTCATAGCCATCGCATTTAACTACGGAAATATTAGCGCTCATCATAATCCGAAAAACTCTTTTGCGTTCTTAGTTGTATTATCCGCGATTTCTTCAACACTATTTCCCTTAATCAGGCTGACTGCTTCAGCCAGTAATTTTACCTGCATCGGTTCATTGCGTTTCCCGCGGAAACCTTCGGGAGATAAATATGGCGCATCTGTTTCAAGCATTAACTTATCAAGCGGGGTAAGTTTAACCATATCCCTTAAGCCTTGCGCCTTTTTATAAGTTATATTGCAAGTAAAGGAAATAAAAAAACCCAGGGCCAGGCAACCTTTCAAGAAATTTTCATCTCCGGAAAAACAATGTATTACCGCCTTAACAGGCATAGCTTTTTTTAAAATCTGCAGGACATCTTCTTCTGCCTGGCGACTATGTATTACCAAAGGAAGTTTTAAATCTTTCGCTAACTTGATCTGCCTGTTGAAAGCGTGCATTTGATGTTCCTTAGTGGATAAATTTCGGTAATAATCCAGGCCGGTCTCTCCAATTGCCACAACTTTTTTTCTTAAAGCCAGCTCTTTTAATTTAGATTCCGATTCCTGATTAAACCCATCCGCATCATGCGGATGTACCCCTACCCCGGCATAAACCTGGGAATATTTCTCGGCTAATCCACAGGCAGCTGCGGAAGAATCCATGGTTGCTCCGATATTCACCAGGTAATTTACACCAGCATCCCCTGCGCGCTGGATAACCTGAAGGCGATCAGCCTCAAATTCCGGGAAATCAAGATGGCAGTGGGTATCAACTAGCATATGATATGAAATTATTTCTTTTTGATCTCAATACGAGGAAATAAAGGATTGCCTTTTCTTATTTTTCCGCCGGCAAATTGCTCTTGTATCGCAAGGGCGGTCTGCGGCATAAAAAATTCCAATTGCCGGGACACTGCCCTAATCACATCCACCAGCAGGCGGATAAACTCTTTTAACTCTTCCTGCTTATTTTCTTTGGCTAAATTCCAGGGCTTGGTTTCTTCAACATGTTTATTAGCCATAGCAATTAATTCCCAGACAGCTTCCAGGGCCAAACTAAAATCCTGCTTATCCAGGGCTGAATAAACCCTCAAATCCAAATCCGGGATTTTAGCCAGGATATTGGCGGCCTTCTGGTCATTTTTAAGTTTATTAAAATCTATATCCGGAATATTTCCGTCAAAATATTTCTCAACCATAGTCAGGGTACGATAAACCAGGTTCCCCAGGTCATTCGCCAAGTCGCTGTTGTAACGCTTGATTATCCCCTCTTCCGAGAAATTTCCATCCAATCCAAACGGTACATCCCGAAGAAGAAAGTACCTATATGCATCAAGGCCGTATCGCTCCACCATCTCAAGAGGATTAACTACATTCCCGCGCGATTTTGACATCTTATCTTCATTAATCATCCACCAACCGTGAGCGAACACTGCCTTAGGAAGTTCTATATTTAAAGCATGCAACATAATCGGCCAATAAACCGTATGCTGCCTTAAAATATCTTTGGCCATTAAATGCAACTGCGCCGGCCACCATTCAGAATGATAATTATCCTGGCTGTCAAATTCACCCACCGCGCTGATATAATTAATCAAAGCATCAAACCAGACATAAGTCACATGTTCGCAAGCAAAAGGCAAAGGTATGCCCCAGCTAAGCCTTTCCTTAGGCCGCGAAATACACAGATCATTTAACTTATTCAATTCCAGGAACCTCAAGGTTTCTTCATAGCGGCTGGGAGGATTAATAAAACCGGGGTTTTGCTTAAGGAACTCCAGGAGCCAATTCTGATATTTTGATAATTTAAAAAAATAATTGCTTTCAAGAATACGCTCAACCGGGCGCTTGCAATCCGGGCACAACCCGCCTATCGCCTGAGACTCAAGCCAGAATGTTTCACAAGGGGTACAATATAACCCTTCATACTTGCCTTCATAGATATCCCCTTTCTTAAAAAGGATCTCCAGGACTTTCTGCACTACCTTAACATGGCGCTCTTCAGTGGTGCGAATGAAGTCATCGTAAGAAACACCTAAAGATTGCCAGAGATTCCTGAATTGCAGGCTTGTTTTATCCACAAAATCCTGGGCGGAGAGCTTAGCATTGTCTGCGGCTTTCTGGATCTTCTGCCCATGTTCATCAGTGCCGGTAAGAAAACGCACATTCTCTTTTCCTAAAACACGGCGCTTAAACCTGCTTAAAACATCAGCAGCAATAGAAGTATAGGAATGCCCGATATGCGGAGAAGCATTCACATAATATATAGGAGTAGTAATGTAAAACTTATTTGACATGCTCTTTTTCCTTATAACTTACCTCTAAAAATCCGCCTTCTTCAAGCTGCACAGTAACCGCGCGCTTAAAAACATTAACATTGATAACCTTGCCCTTGCCCTGGACTGTATTTAAATGCTCCCCCTCCCTGGGCAGGCCCTTTGAAAGTAATTTATAGGTCTCATATTCATAAGAAAGGCAGCACATCAGCCTGCCGCATAAACCGGATATTTTCGGAGGATTTAATGAGAGCCCCTCTTCCTTGGCCATTTTTATAGTCACCGGCTCAAAATCTTTGAGGAACTTTTTACAGCAAAGCTCGCGTCCGCAAGAGCCATAACCGCCGAAAAGCCTGGCCTCATCCCTGACCCCGATCTGCCTTAGTTCAATGCGGGCTTTAAATATCTTGGCTAAATCTTTAACCAGGTTACGGAAATCCACCCGGCCGTCTGAAGTAAAATAAAATAATATCTTGGAGCGGTCAAAAGAATACTCCGCTTTAACCAGTTTCATATCCAGCTTATGTTCGGCTATCTTTTTCTCACAAGCATTATATGCTTCTCTTGCCTTTACGCAATTATCCTCTACCTGTTTTGAATCGCTCTCCTTGGCTAGGCGGATTATCTTCTTAGGCGGCTCCTTAGAATTAGCCTCGGCGCAGCAATGCGCCTGATGCGGCATAACTACGCATCCATAATCCAAGCCCCTGTCATGTTCAACAATCACACAATCCCCGACTTTTAAAGTTAAGTTACCGGCATGATAAAACTGTACCTGGCCGGAATTCCTGAGTTGCACTAAAATTAAGCCTTCCATAGCTGCGCTCCTAAGTTATGCAGAAGTAATTTACTGTTGATATTATGCTCTAAGTAAAACATACTTTCTGAAATCGTTGATAAAATACTGTCCAGCTGTTTAAAAGAAAAATCAAGTTTCAACTTTAGCAAATCATTTTTCCGGTCTAAATGTATCAATTCCTTATCCGCTACGCCGGCCTTAAGCAGGTATATATCTCTAAACCATGAAGCCAGGATGTTTAGAAAACTGCGCATCTGTTCTTTGCCCTGGCCCGGGAGGCTGCGCTCAATGGGCTTGGAGGAGAGCACCAGGGAATCAAATATCCTGTTCTTCTCCACAAAAATGTTAGAATCCTTAAGCCTGAGGGCCAACCCTAACCTCCCCTCGGAAAAAAGGGCAAGAAAGTGAGCGGAGAAATTATCAACGGAATAGTTTTTAACCAGGACATCCTCAAGCGTAGATACGGATAAAGGAGAAAATCTTATAACCTTACAGCGCGAAAGTATTGTTTTAAATATATTCTGCGGCTTATGGGTGATTAAAATAATCAGGCTGTCTTTTGGCGGCTCCTCCAGGATCTTCAGCAATGAATTTGCCGCCTCGGGATTAAGATTATGCGCGTCATCAATAATAAAAACCTTAATTACTCCTTCATAGGGACGAAAGTTTGCCTCCCTCTGAAGGTTGCGGATGTCCTCAATCTTGATTTGTGAAGCATCAGCTTCAATAATATGCAAGTCGGGATGCTGCAGTTTTTCCATTTTTAAACATGAACTACAGCTGCCGCAGGGTTTCTCATTTAAAGACGTGCAATTTAATTTCTGGGAGATAGCCCTGGCAACCGCCTTTTTACCAACCCCTTCCGGGCCGCTAAAGATATAGCCTCCGGAAAAACAGGAGTTTTCTATATAGGCGTTGATTATATTTAAAGGCTTCTCATGCCCTAATATATCCTTAAAGCGCATCGGCTAACTTCCTAACATTCTCTTGAGTGGTTAATTTATCAGTCTGCACTTTGACTATCTTAATTCGTTTCGGCTCAAGCCTGGCAAGCTTAAGATAACCCTTCCTTACTTTCTCATGGTATTTAAAAGAACGCTGTTCAATCCGGTCTTTGCAATTATCCCGGTGCTTAAGCCCGTTTTTTACCGGTAAATCCAGAAAAAGAGTAAGGTCGGGCTTTATCCCTAAAGTCGCGAATTTACCGATAGTTTTAATCATACTTATATCTATGCCTAAACCAAACCCCTGATAAGCAATAGTAGAATCCAGGAAGCGATCGCAGATAACAATCTTGCCGGCTTTTAAAGCAGGCTGGATAATATCCCTGACTACCTGGGCCCGGGCAGCCATATAAAGCAATGTCTCAGCCTCAGGGGATATCTTACTTTCCGGATTAAGTAAAATCTCGCGGATCTTCTCGCTTAATTTTACTCCGCCTGGCTCGCGCAGATAAACTACCTTCAGGCCTCTGGATTTCAGGTAACGAAAAAGCATCTCTGATTGAGTGCTTTTGCCGCAGCCTTCGGAACCTTCAAATGTAATAAATTTACTTTTCATATTAATTTATTGGCGTCTGCCTTGTCTTGTTTCTCGCAGGGACGCTCGTTTGCCCGGCGTGGCAAACTTCGCTCGGGTTTCGGCCTCGCTCTACCTACTTTGCTATAGCCGGGTAACCTTGCCCGCTCGGCCTGCAAACGCCCTGCTTAGAAACAAGCCAAGTCATACGCTATAACTTCCTTCGCCAAGTTGTGCCGTCTTTTGTATCTTCTAAAATAATACCCTTATCCTCTAATTCTTTCCTGATTTCGTCTGACCTTTTAAAATCTTTATTCTTCCTTGCTTGGTTACGCTGTTCAATCAATGCATTCACATCTACCTGGAGCTCTTCAGAACCAGTATTTTTTGCTAAACTTAAACCGAAGATATTTGCCAGTTCCCTTAAAATCAAACCTGAATAACATATAAAATCATGATCTTCAATATTCTTATTGGCGATATTTACCAAATCAAAAATTACTGCCAGGGCTTGAGGAGTATTAAAATCGTCGTCCATAGCCTTGATAAACTTTTCTTTAACATCCTCCAGCTCCTTAGGTGTTTTACCGGCTGGTTTTTTATCTAAAGACTTGCCAAGTTTATCCTGCAGGATGCTGATTCTTTCTAAAGCCTGCCTGGCTTCCCGGATTTTCTCATCGGTATAATCAACCGGATGGGAATAATGGGTAGATAAAAACAGGAGTTTTAACAAATCAGCATTCTTATATTTATCCAGAAAATCTTTTACCGTTATGAAATTACCTAAAGATTTAGACATCTTTTGGCCATTAATAGTCAAGAGGCCGTGGTGTATCCAGTAGCGGGCGAATTTCTTGCCCGCGCCTTCAGACTGGGCAATTTCGTTTTCATGGTGCGGAAAAATAAGGTCAATCCCTCCGCCGTGAATATCAAACTCATCCCCTAAAATATCAGAGCTCATTACTGAGCATTCAATATGCCAGCCCGGCCTCCCCTTTCCCCAGGGGCTCTCCCAGGAAGGCTCTCCTTCTTTAGCTGTTTTCCATAAAGCAAAATCAAGAGGGTCTCTTTTTTTCTCGCCCAAAGCGATCCTTGCGCCTGCCTCCATCTTTTCAACTGCCTGATGGGATAACTTGCCATAATCCTTTGCTTTTTTTATATCAAAATAAACATCTCCGCCTGAAACATAAGCAACGCCCTTATCGATTAAACCCTGGATAAAAATTAACATCTTGGGAATATACTCGCTGGCCTTAGGCTCTTCTATCCCGTCCGCCTCTATACCCAGGCTGTTTAAAGCTTCGTGGTAAGACTTAAGGTATTTTTCAGATACCTTTTTAAAACTTGCATTTAAATCTTCTCCCGGAAATTCATCCCTGGCTTTATTGATTATTTTATCGTCGACATCAGTAACATTCCTGACAAACTTAACCTTATATCCTTTATATATCAAATATCTTCTGATTACATCAAAGATATAGGCACTGCGGGCATGGCCGATATGCGGTTCATCATAGACCGTCGGGCCGCAAACATACATCTTAATCTCTTTCGGTTTTAAAGGGATAAGTTCTTCTTTTTTTCTGGAAAGGGAATTATCTATAAAAATAGGCATGGAAATCGCTTGAGCCCCTACTTCTTTTCTAGTTTATCAATCCTTGATTGCATTTCTTCAATACTCTGCATAATCGGATCCAGTATATGCACGTGATCTAAGCTTACATCCATTTTCTTGCCGTCCTGTTTGGTAATCCTACCCGGAACACCGACTACCGTGGAATTCGGCGGCACGTCTTTAATCACTACCGCGTTTGCTCCGATATATGAATTGTCCCCGATGGTAATATTGCCTAAGACTTTTGCCCCGGCCCCCACTACAACATTATTTCCGATAGTCGGATGCCTTTTACCTTTAACAATGCCGGTGCCCCCTAAGGTCGCGCCCTGATAAAGCAAGACATCATCTCCGATAATAGTTGTCTCTCCGATAACCACGCCCATGCCATGGTCAACAAAAAAACGCTTGCCGATTACAGCCCCCGGATGAATCTCGATTCCCGTTAGAAGGCGGGCTAATTGCGAAATTGCCCGGGCAAGAAAGAATAAATGGATCTTATAAAAACCATGGGCAATACGATAATAGATTAAGGCATGCAGGCCCTGATAAAGAAGGATTATCTCTACAAAGCTCTTTGCCGCAGGGTCCCTTTTCTGGGCTGCCCGGATATCCGAATAGAAGAATATGGAAATAAGCGTAAGTTTAATTGCAACAAGTATTGCCAATATTATTATTATATTTATAGCGCAAACCATATCACCCTCCTACCTTAACTAAAGAAGCTGACGCGTAACAAACAATTGCTTCGTTATTGCCTATAGCGCCTAAGCCTTCATTTGTTTTTGCCTTAATATTCAGGATATCCTCCTGGATATTCATCAATGAGCAAAGTTTTTGTTTCATCTGTTTTTTAAAAGGAGTGAGCGCCGGCGCCTGGGCAATTAGTATCACATCGAGATTATTAATTTTATAGCCGCTCTTATCAAGAAGCCCTTTAACAGTGATTAAAAGCTGGCTGCTGGCAATCCCTTTGTATTTAGGGTCAGTATCGGGGAAATGCTCTCCGATGTCGCCCAAAGCCAGGGCTCCTAATATCGCGTCACAAAGCGCGTGTATTAATACATCCCCGTCAGAATGCCCCAGGAGCCCTTTATCGTAAGGTATCTCTATCCCGCCTAACAATAATGGCCTTCCCGCTACCAAACGATGAATATCATAACCTATGCCTGACTTATATTGCATGTGTTTTACCTTTAACGATTAAACCTGCCAGCAACAAATCCTCAACCGTAGTAATTTTGATATTACTATAGCTGCCCTCAACAATGCTTACTTTCCTGCCCAGCTTTTCAACTAAAGAGGCGTCATCAGTAACATCGCCGCGGGAGTATTTTTTATAAGCCTCAAGAAGGGTGCTTTTTTTAAACACCTGGGGAGTCTGCGCCTCCCAAAGCTTATCCCTGCTTAAAGTTTCAGCGACTATCCCTGAGCTACGGGATAATTTTATGGTCGCCTTCGGCCTTACTGCCAATAAAGAAGCGCCGCTTTTTCTTGCCGCTAAAATAACTTTAGTAATAGACCCACTGTCAATGAACGGCCGGGCAGAATCATGGATTAAAACCAAATCGCTTCTTTTATTGGCTGCCTTAAGCCCGTTATAAACCGAATCCTGCCTGCGCTTTCCGCCTAAAACAAAGGCTTTTATTTTCTTAAAAGAAAAACCCTTTATTTCCCTGGTTATTTTGGCCTGATTAATAGCGCTGAGCACCACAATAATCTCATCTACACAGGGATGTTTATCCAGCTTATTAAGAGAATAAAATATCGCGGGCCTTTTGCCTATTCTTACCAAAGGCTTGGGGCAGGCGGTTTTAAGCCGTTTGCCTTTTCCAGCCGCAAGGACAATCGCGCTAAGCATTATTTTTCAATTTTAGTAAAAATCATCCTGCCTGCCTGAGTCTGCAGGACTGAAGTCACCACAACCTTAACATCCTGGCCGATTAAACGACGGGCATCTTCAACTACCACCATAGTCCCGTCATCAAGATATCCTACCGCCTGGTTATGTTCCTTGCCGTCTTTAATTAATTTGATGCGCATCTCTTCCCCTGGGAAAACTACCGGTTTTAAGGCATTGGACAGCTCGTTAATATTCAAGACCTTAATCCCCTGAATACTGGCTACCCGGTTTAAATTGAAATCTACGGTAAGTATTTTAGCCTCAAGGAGTTTGGCCAGCATAACCAGTTTTGCGTCAACCTCCGAAGTCTCAGAAAAATCCTGCTCATGTATAGTTATATCCATCCCTGATTCTTTTTGGATAGTATTAAGTATCTCCAGGCCGCGCCTTCCCCTCTGGCGTTTAATCGGATCAGTGGAATCGGCGATCTGCTGCAGCTCTCTGAGCACAAACTTTGGTATAATAACTTTTCCTCCTAAAAAACGCGTTTTACAAATATCCACAATTCTGCCGTCAATAATTACGCTGGTATCCAGAAGGATTACATCCCCTGCCTGATCCTGCCGGCGCAGGCGCACATAAGGAATAATCAGATTAAACTCGTCTTTGCCGCGTATAGCCACGGCCATGCCTAAATAACAAAAAGTCAGAGTTAAGGTCACCCTGATCCTGGAAAGAGTGGCCGGATCGCTATAGACAAGGCTGAAGGCGTCCCCGGCGAGCTTTGCCATAATCAAACCCAGGATCAAACCGAATACAGCACTGGACAATCCGTTTACCGAGACCTTACGTAATCCGGCCTCCAGAATAATCAATACCAATGTGATGGATCCGCCGATTGCCATACCAATAAGCCCGGATCCCCCTATTGTCACTGTTTGATAACCTATTATCATGCCGCTTAAAATAAATAAAACCCTGATTAATAACAAATTCATTTTCTTACCCCCTTGCCCAGAAGGGCATACCCGCGCAATTCCTATAAGCGCGGGGTATCTTGCTACTTAATGGATTTACCCAGAATAATATCTAATGCTTCTTTTAAAGTATAAACGGGAATAATTTCCATGCCCGATTTATTAAGTTTTAAATTCTTACAGCTGTTTGCCGGCAATATACAATGTTTAAAACCCAGTTTTTCCGCTTCATTGATACGCGTAAGCACCTGAGAAATGCTCCGGATCTCTCCTGATAACCCTACTTCTCCTAAAACTACAGCCTCACGGCTAACTACCTGCTCCCGGAAGCTGGAGGCAATCACCGCGCATACAGCTAAATCCGCCGCCGGGTCCTCTATCTTTATGCCCCCGGCGACATTAATAAATATATCCTCAGCCTCAAGCGCTAAACCCATGCGCTTTTCTAAAACCGCCACCAGTAAAGAGAGACGGTTAAAATCAAACCCCTGGGCCCTGCGCCTGGCATAACCGAAGCTGCTTCTTGAAACCAGAGACTGAATCTCCACTAAAAGCGGCCGGGTCCCTTCTAATATTGACGTAACGATTGAACCTGAAACATTACTGGGCCGTTCAGAAAGAAATATTTCCGAAGGATTTTTAACTTCCTTTAACCCTTCGGGGCCCATTTCAAATACCCCGATTTCATTTGTTGAACCAAACCTGTTCTTTACCGCCCGCAATATCCGGTAAATTGCGAAACGATCCCCCTCAAAATACAGAACTGTATCAACAATATGTTCTAAGACTCGCGGTCCGGCCAAGGTACCTTCTTTTGTAACATGGCCGATAATAAAAATTGAGGTGCCTGTAGTTTTAGCTAATTGCGTAAGGATACCCGCACACTCTCTTACCTGGCTGACGCTTCCAGCTGAAGAGCTGATCGCGGAATCAAAAATAACCTGGATAGAATCAATTATAACTACCTGGGGCTTAAGTTTCTTAATATACTCAACAATTAAAGATAAATCCGTCTGATTTACAATATAGAGGTTATCTGAACCGGATTCACCTAAACGCTTTGCGCGCAGCTTAGTCTGAACTACAGACTCTTCTCCGCTTACATAAAGGACCCCTATACCCTGCTTAGTGAGATGATTTGAAACCTGCAGAGAAATAGTCGATTTTCCTACGCCCGGGTCACCTCCGATTAAAATCACCGAGCCCTTAACGATCCCTCCGCCTAAAACTCTATCCAGTTCGCGGATATCGGTCTTTAGCCTATCCTCATCCCTGGCTATTACGTCCTTTAAAAGCACCGGGCCGTCTTTATATAAAGAAACCCTCTCCTTATTTCCGGAGGGAGGAATAGTATAATCCTCTTCGCTAAAGGAGTTCCAGCTATTACAATCCGGGCATTTACCCAGCCACTTTGGGGATTGATAACCACAGCTGGCACAACTAAATATTGTCTTAGTCCGCATTATTTCTTTTCTTTAGCCCTGATAAACAACTTCCAGGGATTCTTACGCACATCAGTCACCAAGGCCTGCAATTCATCATACATCGCGTCATCATAAATAAGTTTGCCCAGAGTACCCTCTTTATTTTTTATTTTAGTAATGCCATCGTTTAAATTACGCAATATATTTTCCGCGTTATTGAATATCTGATGTATTGGCAGCGGATCAACCCCCGCCAGGCAATCACCATTCTTAAGCGAATGGGAATAATCAGTGCCCGGCATTATTTCAACATACTTCTCACCCAATAACCCCAGGGTATTAACCCATACAGAAGAATCAGAGGGGATTTTAATAATATTCCTCACCCAGACATCCAATTTCACATTTGTACGGCTTTCTTCGGGGATAAACTCCAGCCTCACCTTTTTTACCTCTCCCACATCTACCCCGGCGAAACGCACCGGAGCCCCAACTTTTATCCCGTTTACAAAATTAAAGTTCAAATTTATGTGATAACCTGAACTCCAGGTTTTAAACCCTCCGATTGATAAAATAAAGATAACCAGAATTACCAGGCCTAAGAAGACAAAAATCCCAACCTTTAACTCTAATTTAGTTTTACCGAATATCATTTAAACCTCCTTACCCACAAGGGTAGACCGGCTACTTCCTTTCGAGCCGGGTGTTAGTACAAAAAGTACACACCGGGCAATCCAATTAGGCCGGGTGTTAGTTTACAAAAGTATACCTGCGCAGCCTGGCTTATTTAAAATTATCAACCGCCTCGGTTATCGGCCCCTTGGCAATCCCGTTAATAAACTGGTGCACCACAGGATCCTTAGACTCCCTAATCTCCCTGGGAGTCCCCTCCAGAATAATCTTGCCTTTATACATCATTGCGATCTTATCGGCTATGTGATAGGCGCTCTTCATATCATGAGTAACAACAATTGAAGTCACTTTTAATTTATCGTGCAGGGAACGGATAAGTTCATTAATACTATCTGCGGCTATAGGGTCTATTCCGGTAGTCGGTTCATCGTAAAGAATAATCTCAGGACGAATACAGATTGCCCGGGCCAGGGCTACGCGCTTTTTCATCCCTCCGCTTAATTCCGAAGGCATAAGATTTCCGATACCGCCTAAACCTACCAAAGACAGAGACTCTTCTACTCTGCCTAATATCTCCTTTTGACTGGTATGCGTGTGCTCAATAAGGCTGAAACCCACATTTTCAGAAACATTCATCGAATCAAAAAGGGCTCCCCCTTGAAAGACCATGCTGATTCTGGAACGCAGGGCGCTTAACTCCAGCTCACTCAAAGCAGCTACTTCTTTATGGTGAATTAAAACTTTTCCTTTATCGGGTTTCAGTAAACCGATAATATGTTTAAGCAAAACAGATTTACCGCACCCGCTTCTTCCGATAATCACGCAGGTCTGGCCTTTATCAATCTTCAGGCTCAAACCGTTAAGCACTGTGGAATTATTGAACTTTTTATACAGAGACTGTATTTCAATCATAATTTTTAAGGAAAAATAAAGTAAAATAAAGCGGTGATGAAACAATCCATGGCAATGATCATAATAAAAGTAAAAACTACCGCGCGCGTTGTCGCCCTGCCTACCCCTACTGCCCCACCCTCAACATTAAAACCTTCATAACAGCTTATTAACGCGATAAGCATCCCAAAGATCCAGGATTTAAATAATCCGGTGAATAAATCTTTATAAAGCAGGGATGTAAAAGTAACATGCATATACATACTGCTGGTAATGCCTAATTTTATCGTACAGATAAGATAGCTGCCTAATATACCGATGATATTTGCATACAAGGTTAAAATAGGAAGCATAATCCCCAGGGCAATAAAACGCGGGACTACCAAATATTTTACCGGGTTCTCAGCCAAAGTTTCCAGGGCATCAATCTGTTCGGTAACCTGCATAGAGCCTAATTCCGCGGCGTTAGATGCCCCGACCCTGCCTGCGACTATCAGGGCGGTAATTACAGGACCCAGTTCGCGCACAATAGACAAAGCTACCATGCTCGCAATATACAACTCTGAACCTAGGCGCTGCATAAAATAAGCCGTTTGCAAGGCAAAGATAAAACCGATGAACAAGGCAACCAGGGAAACGATAGGAAAGCTGTCATAACCGGCTTTCTTGGCCTGCTCAATTATGCGGCCGGTTTTATAGGGCGGCTTAAATGTTAAATACACAGTCTGGATAGCTAAATTAGCCAAACCGCCGAAAAAGTACATAAAAGAAAGTACTTTGCGGCCTAAATCCATAAAAAATAAAGTAAACATTATTCGAAAATAAGTTCTTCGTTCTTGCGGGTTACCTTGATCGAAGAACCCTCCTTATATTTCTTAGAAATAATCTCCTGGGCTAAAGAATCCTCCAGGTATCTCTGGATAGTCCTTTTTAACGGACGGGCGCCAAAAACCGGATCAAACCCTTTTTCAATCAGGAAATCCTTAGCCTCGCGGCTTACCTCTAAAGTTATCTTGTGATCCTTTAACCTGTCAATAACATGGCCGATCTCTATATCGATAATCCGGGCCAAGTCCTCTTTGACCAATTGACGGAAGACTATAATATCATCGATACGATTTAAAAACTCCGGCTTAAAAGAATGTTTAACCGCCTCAAGCAGTTTTTCTTTCATATCCTGATATGTAACCTCATCTTTTTGCGCCTTAAACCCGAGGGAACCTGTCTTGCGGATAAGGTCAGCTCCGATATTAGAGGTCATGATAATAATCGTATTCTTAAAATCCACCTTGCGGCCGAAACTATCAGTCAGCCTGCCTTCCTCAAAAACCTGCAGCAATAAATTAAAAACATCAGGATGCGCTTTTTCAATCTCATCCAAGAGTATTACCGCATAAGGCCTGCGCCGGACCCGCTCAGTAAGCTGTCCGCCCTCCTCGTATCCTACATATCCGGGCGGAGCGCCAATTAACCTGGATAGATTAAACTTTTCCATATACTCCGACATATCCAGCTGCAAAAGAGCATCTTCATCGCCAAACATAAACTCCGCCAAGGCCCGCGCAAGTAAAGTTTTTCCTACGCCGGTAGGCCCTAAAAATACGAATGAACCAATGGGTCGTTTTGGATCTTTAATCCCGGCGCGCGAACGCCTCACTGCGTGGGCGATTGCTTCAATTGCTTCATTTTGACCGACTACGCGCTTATGCAGCTCTTCTTCAATCTTAAGCAGTTTCTCGCTTTCTTTTTCCTCAAGTCTGAATGTAGGAATCCCTGTCCACTGTGCAACTATCTTGGCAATATCTTCACCCGTAACTTCAGGCCGCATTTTATCCTTTGCCTGGCCCCACTCTTTATTTAATTTCTCCAGTTCCTGACGGGCAATGCGCTCCTGGTCTCTTAAAGAAGCTGCTTTTTCAAAATCCTGGCTCTTGATATAAGACTCTTTTTCTTTTCTTAAAGACTCGACATTGGCCTCCAGCTTTTTAATCTCCGGAGGAACAATTAAAACATTTAAACGGGCATGGGAACCGGCTTCATCAATTAAATCAATTGCCTTGTCCGGCATAAATCTTCCGGATATGTAGCGGTCGGATAATCTTGCCGCTGCCTCAAGAGATTCATCGCTGAAGGAAACCCGGTGATGAGCCTCATATTTATCGCGCAGCCCTTTTAAAATCTCAATGGTCTGCTCAACTGTCGGAGGCTCAACCATAATCGTCTGAAACCTGCGCTCTAAAGCAGCGTCTTTTTCAATATGTTTGCGGTATTCATCCAGGGTGGTGGCGCCGATACACTGCATCTCTCCGCGGGAAAGCGCCGGCTTCATGATGTTTGAGGCATCAATCGCGCCTTCTGCGGCGCCTGCGCCAACCAGGGTATGCAACTCATCAATAAAAATAATTACATCCTGAGAACGCTTGATCTCTTCCATAATTGCTTTGATTCTTTCTTCAAACTGTCCGCGATATTTTGTCCCGGCAACCATCAACGCCAAATCCAAGACTACGATGCGCTTGCCTCTTAAAACTTCAGGGATATTACCGACTATGATTAACTGGGCCAGGCCCTCAACAATAGCGGTTTTCCCTACTCCGGCCTCTCCTAAAAGCACGGGATTATTCTTGGTCCTTCGGCTTAAAATCTGGACTACTCTTTCAATCTCTTGCACACGGTCAATTACCGGGTCTAATTTATTCTCGCGGGCTAACGCAGTAAGGTCCCTGCCAAAAGCATCCAGGGCAGGGGTCTTTGTTTTAGCCTGGGCAGTACCCCCCTGATTCATTCCGGGAAGAGCAGAACCCAAAAGCCCCATAACCTCATTACGCACAGAATTCAAATCCATGCCTAGATTCAACAGCACCTGAGAGGCAATCCCTTCGCCTTCACGGATAAGCCCGAGCAAAAGATGCTCAGTGCCGATATAATTATGCCC
>CAZQGT010000032.1:0-16476 GCA_964593005.1 uncultured Planctomycetales bacterium | reverse complement strand
TATGAACCGCAAAGATTCTCCCAGCGAAGATGAACATTATCAGGCTTATAGATATGTCGCTGAACAGATGAGCCCGCATCCGGTAGTTATCCGTACTTTGGATTTAGGCGGGGATAAATTTTTATCGCAATTCCAAATTCCCCATGAAATGCAGCCGTTTCTTGGCTGGAGGGCGATCAGGTTTTGTCTTGCTCGTCCGGACATATTTAAATTACAGCTGCGCGCTATATTGAGGGCATCTGTGCATGGGAACCTGAAACTTATGTATCCGATGATCTCCGGCATAGAAGAATTACGCCAGGCCAATGGTTTACTTCAGGAGGCCAAAGATGAGTTAAGGCAGAAAGGGATTGAATTTAACGATAATATCCTTGTTGGTGTGATGATTGAAGTCCCTTCGGCGGCAATGACCGCAGATATTTTAGCCAAAGAAGCGGATTTCTTCAGCATAGGGACAAATGATCTGATCCAATATTGTTTGGCGGTTGACCGCGGCAACGAAAAAGTGGCCTATCTTTATGAACCGGCGCACCCGGCAGTATTAAGAATGATCAAACAAGTCATTGACTCGGCCCATCAGGCTAAGATTAAGGTGGCGATGTGCGGAGAAATGGCCGGCGAACCGTCGCTAGCGCTTATTCTTTTGGGCCTTGGCCTGGATGAGCTTAGCGTGCCTCCCCAGGTAATCCCGGAGTTAAAATTTATAATCCGGGCCATAGGATTCAAGGTGGTACAAAATATTGCCAATGAAGCGATGAAACTTTCAACCGGCACCGAGGTAGAGGATTTTGCGAGAAATAAGTTAGCGGAGATATTAAAATAGGATGAAGGCCTTGATTTTAGCTGCCGGTTATGCTACCCGGCTTTACCCTTTGACTAAGGAATATCCTAAGCCTTTGCTTGAAATTAAGGGCAGGCCGATTATAAATTATATAGTTGATAAGTTAGCGGCTGTCAGCAATATTGATGAGATTTATGTTGTTACTAATAATAAATTCATCGGAATTTTTCGCAAATGGGCAAAGACAATTAAATCGCCTAAAAAGATCACCCTGGTTAATGACCTGACTAAGAATAATCAGGATAGGCTGGGTTCTGTAGGGGATATAGATTTTGCGATAACCAGGAAAAAGATTAAGGATGACCTCTTGGTAGTAGGGGGGGATAACCTGTTTAACGGTTCCTTAAATGGTTTCCTGAAGTTTGCTAATAAAAATACCCCGGCCGTAAATATAGGTTTGTTTAAGCTTAAACAAAAGAAAGACGCCAGCCATTATGGCGTGGTTGGTTTGGATGTTCATAAAAAAGTAGTCAGTTTTCAGGAAAAACCCAGGCAGCCGCAAAGCTCCCTGGTAGCTATGTGTTTGTATTTTATTCCAAGGGCCTGTCTGGGGTTAATTGAAGAATATATCCGGGGCAGGAAAAATAAAATGGACGCTGCCGGAGGTTATATCGCCTGGCTTAAAGATAAAGCGGATGTTTACGGTTATGTGTTCAGCGGTTTTTGGTTTGATATAGGTGATTATAAGTATTTAAACGCGGCAAAAGAAAAACTTGCCTAACTATGGGAGGAATCATGTCAGCGCAGAAACATTATTTTTCTTCGGAGTCGGTAACTGAGGGCCATCCAGATAAGCTATGTGATCAGATTTCAGACGGGGTATTGGATGCCTGCTTAAGCAATGATCCTTATGCGCGCGTAGCCTGTGAAACTTATGTAACCATGGGCCTTTTGATTGTAGGCGGAGAAATAACTACCCGCGGTTTTATTCATGTTCATGATATCTGCAGGGATATAATTGAGGGGATTGGTTATAACCATCCTAAGTATGGGTTTGATTTCCATACCTGCGCTATTCTTAACGCTATTCACTCACAATCTCCGGATATCTCGCAAGGCGTGGATGCCGGTGGGGCAGGAGACCAGGGGATTATGTTTGGCTATGCCTGTAAAGAGACTAAAGAGTTGATGCCTCTGGCCCTGATGCTTGCGCAGAAACTTTCCATGCGCCTGACTGAGGTGCGTAAAAATAATATTTTAAAATACCTTGGCCCGGACGGCAAGACCCAGGTGACTGTAGAATATGATAACGACAAGCCAGTGCGCGTAGATTCAGTGGTATTGGCTTCTCAGCATACCGATGATATCCTGGATAAGAGCGGAAAACGGATTACTGAAAAAGCCCGCCGTGAAATCATCCGGGAGGTAGCCGGGCCGATCCTTAAGGGGTGGGTGGATAAAGATACTAAATATTTTGTTAACCAGACAGGAAAATTTGTAGTCGGAGGCCCGCAGTCTGATACCGGGATGACCGGCAGGAAGATAATTGTGGATACTTACGGCGGAGCGGTTGCCCATGGAGGCGGCGCGTTCTCCGGTAAGGATCCGACTAAAGTTGACCGTTCCGCGGCATATATGTGCCGTTATATCGCCAAGAATATCG
Source organism: uncultured Planctomycetales bacterium (assembly GCA_964593005.1). Lineage (GTDB taxonomy): Bacteria > Omnitrophota > Gorgyraeia > Gygaellales > Profunditerraquicolaceae > UBA6249. Next base: position 14,032 of record CAZQGT010000032.1, on the reverse strand, counting down.
TCGCAGCGGGATTAGCCGAGAAATGCCTTGTTCAGTTGGCTTATGTTATCGGCCGGGCGGATCCCTTGTCAGTTATGGTAAAAACAGAAGGGACTGCAGTTATTTCAGAGGAGGCATTGGTAAAATTAGTGCGCCAGAATTTTCAACTTACCCCTAAAGGGATTATTGAGTCATTGAATTTACGCCGGCCTATATACAGGAAGACTGCCAGCTATGGCCATTTTGGTAGGCCGGAGCCGGAGTTTACCTGGGAGAAGTTAGATAAAGCGGCGGCATTAAAGAAACAAGCAACAAAATTATAACATATAATATATAGGAAAAGAAAGGATGATATGAAATACGACATTAAAGATATCAAATTAGCTAAGAAAGGCGCCTTAAGAATTGAATGGGCGTCCAAGAATATGCCCGTGCTTAGTTTGATTAAGCAAAGATTTTCCAAAGAGAAGCCTTTGAAAGGTTTAAAAATTGCCTGCTGCCTGCATGTGACCACTGAGACTGCGGCGTTAACCGATGTTTTGAAATCCGGCGGGGCTGATGTTTATATTTGCGCGTCCAACCCGCTTTCAACCCAGGATGATGTAGCAGCCGCCCTGGTAAAAGATTTAAAGGTAAGTGTTTTCGCGATTAAGGGGGAAGATACCAAGACTTATTATAACCATATCAAGTCCGCTTTGGCGGTTAAGCCGGATATTACCATGGATGACGGCGCAGACCTGGTAAGTACTATCCATCAGCGCCCGGTTAAGGATCATGCCAATATCATCGGCGGGACAGAAGAAACTACTACCGGAGTAATCCGGCTGCGGGCTTTGGCCCAGGAAGGAAAATTACGTTATCCGATTATCGCGGTCAATGATGCCTTAACTAAGCATCTGTTTGATAACCGTTACGGAACAGGCCAGTCAACCCTTGACGGGATAATCCGGGCGACAAATAAGTTAATTGCCGGATCAAATTTCGTAGTCTGCGGATACGGATGGTGCGGAAAAGGGGCGGCTATGCGCGCAAATGGCCTTGGGGCTAAAGTAATTGTTATTGAGGTTGATCCCCTGCGTGGTCTTGAGGCGACTATGGATGGTTTTAGGGTTATGCCGATTCGCGAGGCAGCCAAGATCGGGGATATCTTTGTTACGGTTACCGGGGATATCAATGTTATCCGCAAAGAACATTTTAGTTTGATGAAGGACGGCGCAATTGTTGCTAATTCCGGGCATTTTAATGTTGAGCTTGATATTCCTGGCTTGGCGGCAATAGCTAAATCCAAAAGAGCTACCCGTGATTTTGTTGATGAGTATACGATGAAGAACAATCGCAAGATTTATGTTCTGGGAGAAGGCCGCCTGATTAATTTGGCAGCGGCTGAAGGGCATCCGGCAAGTGTGATGGATATGTCTTTTGCCAATCAGGCATTTTCCGCGGAGTATATGGCTAAGAATTACCGTAAATTACAGAAGCAGGTTTATACGGTTCCCGAAGCTATAGATAAAAATATTGCCAATCTCAAGCTTAAATCTATGGGGATTAAAATAGATACGCTTACCGCTGAACAGAAGAAATATTTAGCCAGCTGGGAGATGGGGACTTGATGAAGAGAATAGCGGTATTGACTACAGGTGGTGATGCCCCGGGAATGAACCCGGCAATCCGTTCTGTCGTGCGTTACGGAACCAGCCAGAAGTTAGAGGTAATGGGTGTTTTCCGCGGCTGGTGGGGCCTGATTAATGAAGAGTTGAAAGTTTTAAACCACCGTTCTGTCTCAGGGATTATTAACCAGGGCGGGACTATTTTAAAAACCGCCCGCTGCGCGGAGTTCAGGACTGAAGAAGGCCAGGCCCGGGCGTATAATACTATTAAGAAATACGATATTGATGGTTTAGTGGTTATCGGCGGCAATGGGTCTTTCGCCGCCGCCCATGAATTCTACAAGAAATATAAAGTGCCGGTTGTGGGCATAGCCGCTTCTATAGATAATGATGTCAACGGCATTGACTATACAATCGGCACGGATACCGCGATTAATACCGCTCTCGACGCTATTGATAAAATACGGGATACCGCAACCAGTATGGAGAGGATTTTTGTGGTTGAGGTAATGGGCAGGGATTCCGGTTTCATCGCCTTGACTGTCGCGCTTGCCGGCGGATGCGAAGATGTGATTATTCCGGAGAAAAAGCTGGATCTTGATTTAATCTGCCATGGGATTGTGCACGGCAACCTAGTCGGCAAGATGAGCTGGATTATCGTGGTTGCCGAAGGGGCAGGCAAGGCAGAAAATATCGCCAAACAAATTACCGAAACCACTACTCTTGATACGCGGGTAGTAGTCCTGGGGCATGTGCAAAGAGGGGGTCGGCCTACTGCTGTCAGCCGCGACCTTGCTTTAAACCTTGGTAAGATTGCGGTCGATTGCCTGCTTAGCGGCAAGACCGACATCGCTGTCGGCTATGGTTGCGGGAAAATGGTTGAGGTTGATTTTGAGGTTGCCATACAAAAGAAAGACTTAAAGATTGATCATTTATTCAACCTGGTTAAGATTTTAACCTGAGTTTTAAGGAAATATACTAATATTTAAAGGAGGATTAAGTAACATGGGAAGAAAACCGCTTGAGATTGATGGGATAGTAATGGATTTAGTTTTAACCGAGGACGCTGCGGCGAAAAAAAAGCTGGCTAAAAAGATATGTGATATCGCCTATAAAAAAGGAATTTATCCTTCCAGTATCCACGATTATTATATGGCCCGCGGCAGGGAAGAGTTTACCGGTTCAACTGTTCCGGCGATAAACTTGCGCAGTTTGACCTATGATTTGGCCAGGGCGATATTCAGGGTGGGTAAAAAGAATGAGGCTAAGGCTTTTATATTTGAGATTGCTAAAAGCGAGATGGGCTATACTTCACAGCCGCCGGTTGAATATTCCGCGGTAATTTTGGCAGCGGCAATCAAAGAAAATTACAGCGGCCCGGTGTTCATTCAGGGAGATCATTTCCAGGCGAACTTAAAGAAATACCAGGATAATCCGGATAAAGAGGTTGAGGCCTTGCAGGCTTTGATTACCGAGGCGGTAGGCGCGGGGTTTTACAATATTGATATTGATTCTTCAACCCTGGTGGATTTGAGCAAACCAAAAGTGAAAGACCAGCAGTTTGCAAATTACGAGGTATGCGCCAAACTTACCCAGTTCATCCGTAGGATTGAGCCAAAAGGGATAACTGTTTCCGTAGGCGGAGAGATAGGCGAAGTAGGTCATCAGAATTCTACACCTGAAGACCTGCGCGCGTTTATGGATGGTTTTAAAGGCCGCCTGCGTAAAGGGCTTACCGGTATCAGCAAGATTTCTATTCAGACCGGTACAAGCCACGGCGGGGTAGTTTTGCCTGACGGCTCGATTGCCCAGGTAAAACTGGATTTTGATACGCTGAAAAATCTTTCGGCCCTGGCGCGCAAAGAGTTTGGCATGGGCGGAGCAGTGCAGCATGGCGCCTCAACCTTGCCCGAAGAGGCATTCCATAAATTCCCGGAATGCGAGACTTGCGAAGTGCACCTGGCTACGCAGTTCCAGAATATGATTTATGATTCCAAGCATTTTCCGGCCGATTTAAAGAAAAAGATTTACGAATGGCTTAAGGTTAACGCGGCCAATGAGGCTAAGCCGGGAGAGACCGAAGAGCAGTTTTTCTATAAAACCAGAAAAAAGGCATTGGGTGCTTTCAAGAAAGAAATTATGTCTCTGCCTCAAAGCACGCGCGACGCGATTGCCGGGGAGATTGAAAACAAGTTTGATTTCCTCTTTAAGCAATTAAATGCTGTAAATAACGCGCAGCTTATTGATAAATATGTTACCTTAAAAAGGGTGATTGTGCGTAAGCGCCAGGATGCCTCAGGCGTGGTGCACGACGGGGAAGGCGCCGACTAGTAAATAGGGACAGCGACTATTTTCCTTGTCGCTGCCTCATTTAAATAATAGTCGCTGTCCCTATTTAAGAAAGGATAGAGTTATGCGTTCAGATCAAATAAAGAAAGGTTTGGAGAGAGTTCCGCATCGCGCGCTCTTGCACGCAACCGGCTTATCGCGTAATGATTTAAAGCGGCCGTTTATCGGAGTAGCCACATCTTTTACTGATCTTATTCCGGGCCATGTCGGTATGCGCGACCTGGAAAGGTTTATTGAGCGCGGGGTTTGTTATGGCGGCGGCGTGCCATTTTTATTCGGAGTCCCCGGCATCTGTGATGGAATAGCTATGGGTCATTTGGGGATGTGTTATCCTTTGGCCTTAAGGGAACTGGTTGCGGATATGATTGAGACGGTTTGTAATGCCCATCAATTGGATGGCATAGTTTGCCTGACTAATTGCGACAAGATTACTCCCGGTATGATTATGGGGGTTGCCCGGTTGAATATACCGGCAATAATTATTACCGCCGGGCCGATGCTTTCCGGCCATTATAATAAAAGAAAATTAGCTTTTGTGCATGATACTTATGAAGGAATGGGCAGGGCTAAAAAAGGGGATATCTCGCAGGAAGAGTTGACTTGCCTGGAGATGGAGGCCTGCCCCGGACAAGGTTCATGTCAGGGGTTGTATACGGCAAACACAATGGCTTGCCTTACAGAAACTATCGGGTTGTCTATTCCCGGTTGCGGCACAGCCCTGGCCGGTTCTGCTAAGAAACGCAGGATTGCCCAGGCTAGCGGCGAACGGATTGTGGAATTGGTTAGAAAAGATGTTAAGCCCAGCGATATTATTACTCAAAAGTCCCTGGAGAATGCCATTGTGGTAGATATGGCTTTAGGTGGTTCAAGCAACACGGTTTTGCATCTTATGGCGATTGCCCACGAAGCGGGTATAAAATTAGACCTTAAGACTTTTGATAAAATCAGCAAGAGTGTCCCGCATATTACTAATATTGAGCCTGCGGGCGAGCATTTTATGGAAGATGTCGAATACGCCGGCGGAATTCCCGCGGTGTTAAAAAGGTTAAAATTCAAACTGAATAATACGCTCAATGTAAGCGGTGAGAAGGTGTTTGAGATTGCCGACAAAGCGAAGATTTTTGATGAGACAGTGATTCGTCCTTTTGAACAGGCGTATCATAAACAAGGGGGGATAGCTGTTCTTTACGGAAACCTGGCTCCTGACGGAGCCGTAGTAAAGCAGTCCGGGGTAAACGCCAAAATGATGAAGTTTAGCGGCAAGGCGAAGGTGTTTAACCGCGAAGAAGAGGCGATGCAAGCGATCATGGGCAACAAGATTAAGAAAGGCGATTGCGTGGTTATCCGCTATGAAGGCCCTGCCGGCGGACCGGGGATGCGTGAAATGCTTGCGCCTACCGCTGCTATTGTCGGTTTAGGCCTAAGCGACTCCGTGGCTTTGATTACTGACGGACGTTTTTCCGGAGGTACTAAAGGCCCTTGTATCGGGCATATTTCTCCGGAAGCTTCAGCAGGCGGGCCGATTGCAATAATTAAGGATGGTGATACAATAGATATTGATATTCCCAATCGCAAGATTGAGGTAAAATTAAGCAAGGCCGAAATTGAGAAGAGGTTTAAAAATTGGAAGCCGGTAGAGCCGAAGATTAAAACCGGCTATTTGTCGCGTTATTTACGCATGGTTACATCCGCGGATAAAGGGGCGGTGTTAAAATAAATGAAAATGACAGGTTCGCAAATACTTCTGGAGTGTTTAAAGCGTGAAGGGGTAGAAGTTGTTTTTGGTTATCCCGGCGGTCAGGTTTTGCCCACATTTGACGCTCTATATGAGTACAAAGGTTTTAAATTTATTCTTACCCGCCACGAACAGGGCGCAGCGCATGCTGCTGATGGTTATGCCCGGGTTACCGGTAAGGTGGGGGTTTGTCTTGCTACCAGCGGGCCGGGAGCAACGAACCTGGTAACCGGTATTGCCAACGCGTTTATGGATTCTATTCCCATGGTAGCTATTACCGGGCAGGTGCCGACTTCCTTGATTGGGAATGATGCTTTTCAGGAAGCCGATATTACCGGGATTACCCGTCCAATTACCAAACACAATTATCTGGTAAAAGATATTAAGGATTTAGCGCGTATCGTGCGGGAGGCTTTTTATATCGCCTCAAGTGGCCGTCCCGGGCCTGTGCTTATTGATTTACCTAAAGATGTGCAGGTAGCTCAAACAGAATTTATCTGGCCGCAAGAGCCAAGGCTTAGGAGTTACAATCCGAGGTATGAAGGCCATCCCGGGCAGGTTAAACGCGCGGCAAAATTGATTATGGAATCCAGAAAGCCGGTATTGTATGTAGGTGGAGGAGTAGTTACATCCGGAGCTTCAGCTGAATTGGCGGAGCTGGCGGAAAAGATCCAGGCCCCGGTGACCTGGACGTTGATGGGCATAGGAGGGTTTCCTTCTTTACATAAACAATCTTTGGGAATGCTTGGTATGCACGGGACAGCCTATGCCAATCACAGTATTATGGATGCCGACCTTATTATTGCTGTCGGCGCGCGTTTTGATGACCGGGTTACCGGCAGGCTGGATATGTTTGCTCCTAACGCTAAAGTGATCCATATTGATATTGATCCTTCATCAATCAGTAAAAATGTAAAGGTGCATATCCCTATTGTGGGAGACGCAAAACAAGTAATTGCCGAGTTGTTAAAGGAAATTAAGCGTAAGCCGGCTATAGCCGATTGGCTTGAACATGTGGAGGTTTTGAAGAGAAAATACCCTATGTGTTATAAGAATAAAGATAAAATTCTGCCTCAGTATGTTATACAGCAGATAGATGAGCTTACTTCGGGAGAGGCGATTATTTGCACAGAGGTAGGCCAAAACCAGATGTGGGCGGCGCAGTGGTATAATTATACCAAGCCCAGGACTTTTATTTCTTCCGGAGGTTTAGGCACAATGGGATTTGGTTTTCCGGCAGCAATCGGAGCTAAATTGGGCGCTCCGGAGAAAATAGTTTTCAACGTAGCGGGAGACGGTTCCATCCAGATGAATATTCAGGAGCTGGCTACTTGCGTGGAAAATAAAATTAATGTGAAAGTGGCAATCCTTAATAACGGTTGCTTGGGCATGGTTCGCCAATGGCAGGAACTTTTTTACAGCCGTCGTTATTCTTATACCCCGATTACCAGCCCGGATTTTGTTAAGCTTGCGGAAAGCTATGGCGCCGTTGGCATACGGGTTACCAGAAAAGAAGATGTAAAATCCGCTCTTCAGCGGGCGATTGATACGGAGAATACGGTTTTTATTGATTTTCTTATTGAAGAAGAGGAGAATGTCTTTCCGATGGTGCCCGCGGGTGAGGCGATTAATAATATCCTCGGAGGCTTAGCCTGATGAAACATACAATCTCGGTATTAGTTGAGAATAAGTTTGGTGTCCTGGCGCGTATCGCCGGGCTCTTTAGCGCCCGCGGCTATAATATCGCTTCTTTAGCTGTCAGCGAAACCCTGGACCCTGAAGTTTCTTATATGACTATTGTAGTTGAGGCAAAAGATGAAAAGGTCCTGGAGCAGATCAATAAGCAATTGAATAAATTGATTGACGTAATTACGGTAACTGATTTTACCAAGAAAGAGCATATTGACCGCGAACTGGTTTTGGCAAAGATTAATTATTCTTCAAAAGATAAAGCCAGGCTTGAGGCTATCTTTGGGAAGTTTGTGGGCAAGATTATTTCCCATAAGGCTGACACGGCGATTATTGAAGCGGTGGGCGACCAGGGGCAGATAAAAGCGCTTTTGGAAGAGCTCGATAAATTTGGGGTTAAAGAATTGGTCAGGACAGGTAAATTAGCAATTAGTAATTAAACAAAAAGGCACCTCGTGCTTATCGGATTTGCGCGGGTGTTGTCTTGGTAGACAAGGAGGAAGTAAATGGCAAAGATTTATTATGACTTGGATGCGGATTTAAATTTATTAAAAGACAGGACAGTGGCGATTATTGGTTATGGCATTCAGGGGCGGGGGCAGTCTTTATGTTTGCGTGATTCAGGGGTAAGGGTGGTGGTTTCCGAAATGGAAGGCACTCCTAACTTTGAGCAGGCAAAAAAAGACGGGTTTACTCCGGTAAGCGCCGCTGAAGCGGCAAAGGCTGCTGATATTATCCAGATCCTTACCCAGGATCATGTGCAGGCCAAAGTTTATAAAGATTCGATTAAGCCTAATTTAAAGAAGGGCAAGGCGCTTTGTTTTTCTCACGGGTTTAATATCCGTTTTAAGCAGATTAAGCCGCCGAAGAATGTGGATGTGTTTATGGTTGCCCCTAAAGGGCCGGGCGCATTGGTCAGAAAAATGTACGAAGAGGGCAAAGGCGTGCCTTCATTGATTGCGATTTATCAGGATGCCTCAGGCCAGGCCAAGGATTTAGCGCTTGCTTATGCTAAAGCAATTAAAGCTACTACTGCCGGTGTTATTGAAACAACCTTTGAAGAGGAGACGGAGACCGACCTTTTCGGAGAACAGGCAGTGCTTTGCGGCGGGGTGAGTGAATTAATTAAAGCCGGTTTTGATACTTTGATTGACGCCGGATACCAGCCGGAAATTGCTTATTTTGAGGTTCTTCATGAATTGAAGTTAATTACCGACCTTATCCAGGAGCGCGGCATTTCCGGTATGCGCCGGGGTGTTTCTAATACCGCTTGTTATGGCGACCTAACCCGCGGCCCGAGGATTATTACCCAGAGGACGCGTAAAGAAATGCAGAAAATGCTCAAAGAGATTAAGTCAGGGAAATTCGCCAGGGAGTGGATCGGCGAGAACGAAACCGGGCGCAAGAATTTTGACAGTTTGATTAAAGCCGGTGATGATCACTTGATTGAGAAAGTGGGCAGGCAGTTAAGAGAGATGATGCCCTGGATGAAGAAGTAAATAAATTGCGGATAGTTTCCGCGGGTCCTGACTTGGATTGTTTCTCGCCGCACGCCGCGGCTCGAATCCAATCCAAGTCACCCGCGGTTCTTGCGCAATTTATTGGTTGACTATATAGGAAGAGGCGTGGAGAAGATAATAATATTTGATACGACATTAAGGGATGGGGAGCAGGCGCCGGGAGCGTCTTTGAACCCGCAGCAAAAACTTGAGATCGCTTTCCAGCTGGAAAAGCTGGGAGTGGATGTTATTGAGGCTGGTTTCCCTATAGCATCTTCAGGTGATTTTCAGGCGGTAAGCGAGATATCCCGCAAGATCAAGAAAAGCGCTATTTGCGGCCTTGCCAGGTGTTTAAAGCCGGATATTTTGGCCGCGCATAAAGCCTTAAAATCTGCCCGCCATCCGCGGATACATCTTTTTCTGGCCACTTCTAAAATACACCTCAAATACAAATTTAAGAAAGCCGAAGACGAAATCATGGATTTGGCTAAGGGCGCGATTAAATCCGCGCGCAGGCTTTGTGCGGATATTGAATTTTCTCCAGAGGACGCCACGCGTTCGGATAGAGAATTTATTTATCGCGTAGTTGAAATGGCAATCAATGAGGGGGCAAGTACAATTAATATACCGGATACCGTAGGATACAGTTATCCCCAGGAGATATATTCCCTGATTACGGACATCCGCAATAATGTCCCGAATATTGATAAAGCGGTTATTGCTATACATTGCCATGATGATTTAGGTCTTTCCACAGCTAATTCCCTGTCAGCAGTCTTGGCAGGAGCCCGCCAGGTGCATTGCACAGTCAACGGAATCGGCGAGCGCGCGGGAAACGCTTCTCTTGAAGAAGTGGTTATGGCTTTAAAAACACGCAAGGATGTATTCGGGGATTACTATACCCAGATAAATACCAAAGAGTTGTTCCGCACGTCGCGGCTGGTAAGCAACCTGACGGATTTTCTTGTTCCTCCGAATAAAGCGATTGTCGGCAGGAACGCTTTTCGCCATGAGTCAGGTATCCATCAGGACGCGGTGCTCAAGAAACGCTCCACCTATGAGATTATGGATCCTCATGAAGTAGGTATATCCAGCAGCCAGTTGGTTTTGGGAAAACATTCAGGAAGGCATGCCTTTGGCGACAGGCTTAAGAATATGGGTTTTAATCTTAACGAGAAACAGCTCAACCAGGCATTTATCCGTTTTAAAGATGTGGCGGATAAAAAGAAGGATATCTACGATGATGACTTAAGGATTATTGTTGAGGATGAAATCAGGTCAATGCGCCCTGTCTGGAAATTAGTGAGTTTTGAAATTACCTCAGGCACTAAAATTAAACCGCGCGCGGAAGTAGTTCTGGATAAAAAAGGCAAGACTTTAACCGGCCAATCAGGCGGAGACGGCCCGGTGGATGCCTGTTTTAAGGCCCTGGATAAAATCACTAACCTTAAAGCGAAGCTGGAGGATTTCAGGCTGGAGGCAGTTACTTCCGGCAAGGATGCCCTGGGCCAGGTAAGCCTTAAATTAAATACACGCGGCTCTACTGTAAGCGGCCGCGGCTCAAGCACTGATATTGTGGAAGCGGCAATCAAGGCGTATATTGATGCCGTTAATAAATTAGAGAATAAATGATCTCAAAGCCTAAACTCTACGGTTTAGTAGGTTTTCCTGTTAAACACAGCCTTTCTCCCTGCATGCATAATGCAGCCTTTAGTAAGTTAAAGATAAAAGCCAAATATAAACTATTTGAATTACAGGCCGGCCAGTTGCAGGGGTTCTTAGGCAATTTAAAGAAAAATAACATAGCCGGTTTTAATGTTACCTTTCCTTATAAGGAAAAAATACTTCCTTATCTGGATACTAAATCTCCGGGTTTACGCGAAATCGGCGCGGCAAATACTGTTGTTATTAAAAATGGCAAGCTAAAAGGTTTTAATACCGATTTCGCCGGATTCAGCCGGCATTTAAAAGAATTAAAAGTTAAGCCGAAGAAGGCCGCGATAATCGGAGCCGGCGGGGCAGCCAAGGCTGTATGTTTTGCTTTAGGGAAAAGTAAAGCGGAAGAAATCTGCATTTATGATATAGATGCCTATAAAAGCCTGGGCCTGGTCAGCCAGTATAAAGATGTGTTCAGTCAGGTTAAATTTTCGGCTGTAGCCAGGATTGAGGAGCTAAACCTGCAGGATAAGGATTTTTTAGTTAACGCTTCTCCTGTCGGCATGCGCGCGGATGATCCCTGCTTAATTGAAGAAAAAGCCCTGCATAAGGGTATTTTTGTTTACGATTTAATTTATAACCCATCCGAAACAAAGCTCTTAGCGCTAGCAAAAAAAACAGGGGTTCGTTTTTCCAACGGGTTAGGTATGCTTTTATATCAGGGGGTACTTGCTTTTGAACATTTTACCGGGAAAAAGGCGCCGGTTGAAATTATGGCTGCAGCGTTAAATAGAGGAGTGAAAAAAATATGATCGCGAAAATATTTGTTTTTATTTTTGGTTCTATTGTGGGAAGCTTTCTAAACGTATGTATCCATCGTATGCCTAAAAGTGAATCAATTGTCTGGCCGCGTTCGCATTGCCCCAAATGCCAGAAAAGAATCCCGGGTTATGATAACGTCCCTTTTATAAGCTATATCCTGCTCGGCGGCAAGTGCCGTTTCTGCAAAGAAAAGATTTCATTGCGTTATCCGCTGGTTGAGTTAATCACTGCTCTGCTTACCCTGGCACTTTATGACCGTTTTGGCTTAAGTTATAATTTCTTCCTGTTTATGGTGATGAGCTGGGGATTAATTATCGCCAGTTTTGTGGATATACCTCATCGGATCATCCCTGATGAAGTTTCCGTAGGGGGGATGATTATCGGTTTTATCATGGTTTCAGTATCTGGTTTCGCGTTTAACCCCTTTAGATATAATTTTGATCCTATGTTAAGGTCGTTTTTGGGCATAATTATAGGCGGAGGGATTATTTATCTGACCGGGGTGCTCTTTGACCTGGTCTATTTTAAATGGATGAAAAGGCCGGCGATTAACGGAGAGACCGAGTCTATGGGTGGCGGTGATGTCAAGCTTTTGGCAATGATCGGCGCTTTTATGGGCTGGGAAAGGGCTTTGCTTACATTCTTTATCGCGCCTTTCTTAGGCATTGTAGTTAGTGTTATAACCATGATTAGAAAGAATGACCATACTATACCCTATGGCCCGTTTTTATCGCTGGCAGCCCTGGTCTCTTTATTTTGGTCGCATAAAATAATTCAATTCATCCTGCCGATAAGATAGAAGATGCCCGGATCAAGCCTTGAAAATCAGCTCTCCAACGCTATTTCCAGAGAAAACTGGAAATACGCCGGTTTTAAAAAGCGCGCCGGAGTTTTAATCCCCCTGTTTACTGTTTATTCAGATAAAAGCTTTGGCATCGGAGATTCATCCGATTTAAAGCTTGTCGTTGATTGGGCAAAATCCACCTCTAACTCTATAGTCCAGCTTCTGCCGATGAATGAAGTCGGTTCATTATTTTGCCCATATGACGCCTTAAGCTCTTTCGCGCTTGAGCCTGCCTATATTTCTTTAAGAGATTTTCCCGCTCTTAAGGAAAAGAAATTTAAATCCGCTGCCCAGGATAATCTTTATGTTGATTATGCGGTAAAAGAAGAGAAACTCCGTTTGCTTTGGGATTATTATCTGATTCAGGACCTAAGCGAGGAATTTGCTTTTGAGGATTTCCAGAAAGAAAACGCCTACTGGCTGTTGGATTTCGCGCTTTTTAAGGTATTAAAAGAATTTCATCACGGTTCAGCCTGGTATGAGTGGGAAGATAAATTTAAACAACGTGACAGGGCTGCCTTACAGGAGTTTTGGCAGGAGAATATTGAGAAGGTAACTTTTCAAATGTGGCTGCAATGGGTTGTTTTTAAGCAGTTTAAAGCCTGCCGTGAGTATGCGTCTAAAAATGGCGTGTTTTTAAAAGGGGATCTGCCGGTTTTAGTCTCCCGGGACAGCGCGGATGTCTGGGCGCATACGGGATTTTTTAAACTGGATTTTGCCGCCGGAGCCCCTCCGGATATGTATTGCGCCAAGGGGCAGCGCTGGGGTATGCCTACGTATAATTGGGAGAATATCGCCAAAGACGGCTACCTTTATATAAAAGAAAAATTAAAGTATGCCGAGAACTTTTATGATGTTTTACGCGTTGACCATGTGGTCGGGCTTTTCCGTATATGGAGCATTCCTTATAATGATCCTCAGGAAAACCAGGGGCTAAATGGTATCTTTGACCCGTTGGATGAAACCCTTTGGTCAGGGCATGGCAGGAATATCTTAAATATTCTGCTGAAAAATACAAAAATGCTCCTTTGTGCCGAGGACCTGGGGGTTATTCCAAAATGCTGCACTGAAACTTTACTTGAATTCGGTATCCCGGGCAATGACGTGCAGCGTTGGGTAAAGGATTGGAATGTCCGGCATGATTTTCTTCTGCCTGAAGAGTACCGGCAGCTTAGCGTGGCTATGCTTTCCACGCATGATACTACTAATTGGAAGGCCTGGTGGCAGTATGAGGCAGCTACAGTAGATGAGGGTTTATTTGTAAGGAAGTGTAATGACAGACAGATAGATTTTTACAAGGTAAAGCCGGAACTCTTTGATGCAAGCCTTTCTTTACATGGCCGCCTGCGCTGGAAAAAGGAAATTGATTCTGCGGATAAACTGGTTTGGATATTAGGCAAGAGAAGGGAAGAGGTTGGGGATTTTGTTGAGCTTTATGAAAATAGTTACGCGGAGAAAGATAAGCTTTGGAAGATACTTGCCTGTTCCGGCAAGGTTACTGAAGAAGCGAGTAATGAGCTTTTAGCCAAGATAATTCAGTTTACCTTAAATTCCCGGGCGGTGTTTTGCATTAATTCAATAGTGGATTTATTAAGCTTGACGGATATTTTTAAGGGGGACTCCTACCAGTATCGCATAAATGTACCTGGGACAATCAGCCCGAAAAACTGGTCGCTGCGCCTGCCGATTAGCCTTGAGAAAATGCTCAGGCATCCGGTAAATAAGCAAATTCGTAAGATGGTTGCGTCTTCCGGCAGAATATAAATTTACGCGTCTGTCTTGTTCTTCGCCGCGCGCTAAGCTTTCCGTCTTTCGCTTCGGCACGAAGATTTTCGCCGTGTGCTTCGGTTTA